>NZ_JAVRBN020000011.1:0-207433 GCF_034531305.2 Nostoc sp. ChiQUE02 | reverse complement strand
CTGTCATCGTTTCCCTGTTGCCTATTTTTCTTCAGCAGTTATCATTCCAGTTTACCTAATTGGTGACACGCCCTAGTCCACGGAGGTGGACTTTACTTGTGTAGCCGTAAATTCTATTCGCTTTGAAAACATCCTTAAAAATTTAATTATCACTTGCGATTTTCTCGCCGCCATTTACCCCGTACTAAGCGAATTTCATCAAAACTGTAGCTTTCACCTAGTTGTTCTCGAATTGGCGTTAAAGAGATATCACCAAGCACTTCTAAAACTTGCCAAATTTTTTGTTGATGTTCTAAAGGTACTAACTGATTTAAATCTACAGGCTGATTTTTCTCAATTAAATCTGTTAAATGACGAATAATTGTCGTGGGGCGAATGTTGCGTTTTTTGGCAATTTCATTAACACTCAAACCTTGTTTATGTAATTGGAATGTGACTATTTCTGTGTCGGAAGGTAAGCTAACAGAGGGTGTAAATTTAACTTGTGGTGGATCTACCAAACCTTTTTCTTGGCGGTAAGCGCGAATTTCTGCGAGGAATTTATCGCCATATTGGGAAAGTTTGTGACTACCTACGCCCGAAAGTTTACCAAATTCGGTTATTGTTGTAGGCTGTACCTGTGCCATCAATTTTAGGGTAGAATCCTGAAAGACAACATAAGGTGGTACAGATTGTTCATCAGCAAGTTGTTTACGCAACGATCGCAATCTCTGCATTAATATCTCTGCTTCAACAGCTTTTTCACTTCCTTCTTCCCAAGTAATCTTCTGTGCTACCGGAACAGCCAGGGAAACTGTGCGCTGTCGCCGCATCACTTCCCAACTGAGGGGGTTAAGTTTCAAAACTGAGTAACCATCGCTAGTCTGTTCTAGCAACCCTTGATGTAAAAGCGATCGCCCCAGCATCCGCCACTCATCTACACTCTTATCTTTGCCAATACCGTAGGTAGAAAGTTGATCGTGTTCATTTTGGGTGATTTTTTGGCTTTTTGACCCCCGCAACACATCAATAATGTACAGCATCCCAAATCTTTCTTTACAACGCGCCACACAAGATAAAAACTTCATGGCTTCAATTGTCCAGTCTTGCATTGGTTTGGGATAACGGCAATTATCGCAGTTAGCGCAATTCCCTGGAAAACGTTCCCCAAAATAACCTAGCTGAATTGTCCGCCGGCAAACAGTACCTTGAGCATAGTCAATTACCTGACGCAGTTGTTGTTTAGCAATCAACTGTTCTTGAGGATCAGTTTTTTGGTCAATACTCCATTCAATGGTTTTAATATCACTGAAACTGAAAAAAAGTGTACAACGTGATGGTTCGCTATCCCTTCCCGCCCTACCTGATTCTTGATAATAACTTTCCAAATTCCGCGGTAAATCAAAGTGAATGACTAACCGCACATCTGGCTTATTAATTCCCATCCCAAAGGCAATTGTTGCCACCATCACGCGCACATCATCTCGAATAAATCGAGTTTGATTGCTGCTGCGTTCTTCATCAGTTAATCCGGCATGATAAGACAAGGCGGCAATCTTATCATTTTGCAATTTAAAGGTGAGTTCATCAACTTTTTTTCGCGTCAAGCAATAAATAATTGCTGAACCCTCACTTTCCCGAACGAGTTCTAATAATTCAGCATAAGCAGATTTGGTTTTAGAACGAACTTCATAGTAAAGATTTTGGCGGTTAAAGCTAGCAATGTGGATACTGGGTTGCTTTAACCCTAATTGTTGGATAATATCAGCACGGACGCGATCGGTTGCTGTAGCAGTGAGGGCGAGGGTAGGGACATCAGGATAGCGTTTCCGCAGAGATTTCATCTGACGGTATTCTGGGCGGAAGTCGTGTCCCCACTCAGAGACGCAGTGGGCTTCGTCAATGGCAAAAGCTGCAATGCCAATTTTTTCCTTGACTAAATCCAGAAACGGGAGAAATCTTTCACTCAACAGACGTTCTGGGGCGACGTAAAGCAATCTAACTTTACCACTGAGGATGGCTTCTTCCCGCGATCGCACTTTATAAGGATTCAGACTACTATTCAAAAATGTGGCAGCAATGTTATTGTTTCGCAGTCCTTCCACTTGATCTTGCATCAAAGCGATTAATGGCGATACCACCACCGTTAAACCTTTTTTGATCAATGCAGGTAACTGAAAGCACAGAGATTTCCCCCCACCTGTAGGCATCACAACCAATAAATCTCGATTTTGCAGCGCATCTTCGATAATTTGCCGTTGTCCAGGGCGGAATCTGTCGTAACCGAAGTGATATTTTAGCGCTTGTTCGAGATTGGGGTACTGAAGCATAGCGATCGCTTTTTCGGGGGCTGTCTGCGTGGGTAGTTATTGAAGATATCAGGATTTTAACTCACATCATCGGCAGCTTTAGTCAGACCTTTTCTACGGCGATTGCACGTTCATCAACTATCATACGCAAGCGTAGGCGCAGCCCGTCGTAGACATCGCTTTACTTTTAAGACAGTCGCTACCAAATCGGCGATCGCACTTAATATTAAGCTAATAAACATCGTCATGAGTACTAATGTCTAGTAAAAGGGTAGTTATTGAAGATATCAGGATTTTAACTCACATCATCGGCAGCTTTAGTCAGACCTGCATTCTCTACACGAATTGCCGATTAAACAATTGGAAAATTTCATCTAAAATTTAGTTAGCATCCATCTAACCGAGAATTTGCATTTATGACTTTGCCTTGATGTCCTATCTGGGTACATTTTAGCTGTGATTCTAAAGCATCAATCTTTTGTAAAAGCGACACTCCCCACATTATAGAAATCACCAATTTAATTGTCATACCCACGAGTAAAAGTGTGACTATTGTAGCATTTTTCTTTTGTTGATCCAGCCTTTTTTGTTGTTCTGTAAGTCGTGCTTCGACTTCTTTAGCACGTTCAGCCTCTAATGCTTGCTGCACCTCTCGCCGATCTAATTCTTCACTAGCAGCTAAAAATCGATAATCTAAGTTGCTCAAGCTTTTACCATGTGCCCAAGTTTGGGCATCAATCAAGGCTTGTCCACGCAATAGGCGAGATTTATCCTTTGCCTCTGAGGCTACCCATGCATTGAAGGTTTCGTAGTAGGGGCGCAAGTAAGCTAATTTTTTTCCAACCCATTCTAAATTGAAAACTTCTTGATAAATTCGGTTTTTGATTTGGAGAAAACCTTGTTTTTTGATCGCTAAACCAGAGAGCAACAATTCTACCTGTTCTCGACTATCGTCGGCTGGTACTTTCACTCCTTGGAGAATTTGTTGATAAATTCCTAGCAATCTGGCGGCAGATTGTTCGTTTCTGAGGATGCGATCGCGAATTGTCCGCAAATGCTCCGGTTCATCTTGTGATTCCCATTTTTCAATGATATGCGATCGCACCACATTTTCTATCCAAAATTCTTCTGTGCCAGGAGGAATTCTGAGCTTTCTACCCATATCATCTTGAGATAAACTTACAAGTAGCCGACACAGCTTTTGAGTAAGAAATGGTTGCCCTTCTGTCCAAGATAAGACTTCTTTTAAAAGTTTTTGGGGATGATTTTCTTTAATATCCAATCCCAAAGATAGTGGTTGAGCTTCTTCAAATGCGAAACCATTTACTTGTATGGCTTTACCAATATTAAACGGAGTAGTATGATTTTGATATAAAATTAAGTCTGAAGGTGTCGCAACACCGAAAATTGCAAATGTAATTCGATGATACTCTGGATCAATTGCTCGTTGGTTATAACAGAACCGAATCAAACTAAAAAAGTCATCAACAGAGAAGTCGAGACCGAGAATACTATCAATTTCATCAATAAAAATAAATAGTCGTTCGTTCGGAAATTGAGCTAATAATACTTCCGAAATAAACCGACTGACTTTCTGAATCAAAGAAATTTCATTTTGTTCTTGCCACCAGGATTTTAAATTGACTTTTCCTAACAGTTTAAAACCCAACCAAATGTCACCGACAACTCCCTTGTACCACTGTTCTGGAGTTATATTTTCACAACCAATATTAGTCATATCAACGGTGGCACATCTAAAGCCCTCTTGTTGCAAGCGATGCTTGGTTTTTACCATGAGTGAGGATTTTCCCATTTGCCTACAACTTAGGATGTAGCAAAATTCACCCTGTTTCAAGGCTTCGTAAAGTTCCACATCCGCTCTGCGCTCAACATAGCTAGGAGCGTCACTAGTAAGCGTACCACCAACTTGGTATCGATAATTCTTCATGTTTTATCTCTTAAATTTGCTCTATATCTAAATCTAAATCAAGAAATTTATATCATCAGGAAAGTTGAGAAAATTCATTTAATATCAATGGGCAATCAAGTTGGTAGTTAGGACTTTAGTCGTGCTTCTATAAGCACTAAATTACTTACTCCAAACCCTCAAAACTAGCTTGAAAATTTACTAGAAGCATTAGCACTATTTTGCTTTCCAAACTGTTGGCTAAAATAAAGACGATATAACTCACACATAACGCTAGCTTGATTGCCGTTTAATTGAACTAAACCCATGCTTTCTAGTTTATAAGCAGCGATCGCGTCTAACTCCACTTTTTCATCTGTTGCAATTAGCTGTTGCATAGCTGACATTAATTCTGGTTCTTTTTGCAGTAAGCTCAACAGTTCTCGTAAATGCTGACCGTAAATTCCCACTGGTGTAGATGCAGTTTCTAGTAACACCTCCAGCGTCATTTCTCCTTGACATAAATGATAAAACGCAAGGCTTACCAGATAGGGATGTCCTCCTACCATTGTTTGTAGGGGTGCAAGGCGTTTTGCCCCTTCGGAGTCTGCTGCACAATTTAGTCCGTAACGTAATGCTAAATTCTGTACTTGTTTGAGCGTAAATGGTGGCAGTGTAATTGTTATCCCTACATTGAAAGGCGATTGGTTGAGCTTGAGCGGAATATAAATTTCTGTTGTATGAACCACCACCATCCGCAGCTTTTGCCAAGTCTGATCTTGCTTTGCTTGTTCATGCCAAAATCGCAGCATTGGCAGAAAATCTTGGGCAATATTAGGATGTTCAAAAACTCGATGAACTTCATTCAAAGCCAAAACCACAGGATTAGGATCAATGTATTGCAGTACATACGCTTCAAAGTAGATTTTGCAGCTTACCTTGCTGCCCATTTCTATATCCCAAAAATCATCTAGACAGGGAAGGATATTTAACTGCCTGCTGACATTAATACAAAACCAACGCAAAAATTTATCCAGGGAAGCAAAAACGTCTTGGTCAGCTTCTTGAAAGTCCAAATAGACAATTTGATAATCTTGCTCTCTAGCATAACAAATCATCCGATTCAGCAGAGAACTTTTTCCCATCTTTCTAGGTGCTTTGATTCGGATTAAGCAACCAGGGTGTAAAATTTCATTACAAACAAGTTCTTCCAGGGGAGGGCGATTGATGTAAAAAGGAGAATCCAGTACTATAGGTCCGCTAGGAAATTCTATCTTGTTTGCTGAAAAAAAGTCTGGAGAAACCATTTCTAAGCTAGATTCTTTGCCGAACTTTTGTTGAAACTGATTTTCCCGATCGCCCATCTCTTCTTGTAGGTGTTTCTTTAAAGCTAAATGCAGATTTTTTTTAGTTACTCTTTTTCCAAGTGCGATGGAAAGGTCTTGCCACAACTGAGAGCCAATTTCCTTGATGTAATTGTTGCCATAGCCTGATGCCTCTGCCATTTCACCATAAGTTTTGCCCAACCATGATTGATTCAGCACAAACCACTGAATTGAACCGAGAGGCTTGTCTTGCAGTATTTTTTTTACAGATTGCCGAAGCTCATCCACGGTGTATAAATGTTTAATATAGTTAGCAAATTTACTTAATATTTTTCGGACTAGTAATAATATACATCTGAAAAAATACTTGAAAACAGAAAAATGCAAGATTGCATTGATACAATTTTAAACTCTATCAGTACACCAAAAATATTATTACAAATATATTTTTTGAATAATTTTTGTATAAGTGTATACTTTGTTATTGAGAATTAGTCCCTATTACTTGGAATACGAGGTTAGTTCAGCCTAATACAGCTTTGAAAAAGCTGGTGACAATGATGGCTCACTGGTGTGAGATCCTAGAGACAGTCAATAGAGGCTGAACAAAATGGAACAACATCAGAAGCCAACGGTTGTAATTACGGGTGCCTCTTCGGGGGTGGGTTTATATGCTGCAAAAGCTCTTGCTCAAAGGGGATGGTATGTGATACTTGCCTGTCGGGATTTAGCGAAGGCACAAAAAGCTGCCCAAGCTGTGGAAATCCCTTACAACAGTTATACCAGCATACATATCGATCTTGGCTCCTTGGAAAGTGTTCGCCAGTTTGTGAAGAACTTTCGAGCAAGCGGAAAGTCCCTAGATGCTCTGGTATGCAACGCCGCAATTTATATGCCCTTATTAAAAGAGCCGTTACGCAGTCCAGAAGGTTACGAGTTAACTGTCACCACCAATCATCTGGGTCATTTCCTATTGTGCAATATGATGTTAGAGGATTTGAAGAAATCATCTTCAGAGCCAAGGCTTGTCATTTTAGGAACCGTCACGCACAATCCAGACGAACTGGGTGGGAAGATTCCACCACGTCCCGACTTGGGCGATTTGCAGGGGTTTGCAGAAGGGTTTAAAGAGCCAATATCGATGATTGATGGCAAGAAATTTGAACCAGTCAAAGCTTACAAAGACAGCAAGGTTTGCAACGTGCTGACTATGCGGGAACTGCATGAGCGCTATCACAAATCAACCGGTATTGTCTTCAATTCTCTCTATCCAGGATGTGTTGCAGAAACGCCGCTATTTAGAAACCACTATCCCCTGTTTCAGAAAATCTTCCCATTATTCCAGAAGTACATCACTGGAGGATATGTGTCTCAGGAGTTAGCGGGAGAACGGGTTGCTGCCGTGGTTGCCGATCCTGAGTATAATCAATCCGGTGTCTATTGGAGTTGGGGAAATCGCCAGAAGAAAGATGGCAAGTCCTTTGTGCAAAAAGTCTCTCCTCAAGCTCGCGATGACGACAAAGGCGATCGCATGTGGGAACTAAGCGCAAAGTTGGTTGGACTTGCATGATGGGACAGGACTTGGCTTTACCATTCGTCCTGACTGTTCTGCATGATTGATCGTTTCACTTTTTTGAATGAACTGGTGTTAGTGCAAGTAACTAATGGTTGAGGTGATTATAGGTCACCTCTGACTTTATTAATAGTTTTATTTATGATATGAAAAATAAAATTTTCTATCATATCCGCGCTCCAAGAATTTTCTGAGGCTGTTTAATTTTAAAAAAAGCGAAGCTATGTAAATATGCGATCGCACCTGGGGCGTCTACCAACGCCTGATTTCGCTTGTGATTCCGATCTTTCTCTTGACTTATCTTTATAAAAGATGTATAATACATTTTGCGTAGAAGGGGAGTAGCTGCTGGCAAAAAAACTTAAAAGCCAGTACATCTGAATCAACATACTGGCGATGAGCCTGGTTCAGATGGCAAGTAATCAAATATTTGAAAGCGAGACCTTCACTAAGTTCACACCGAAAAGTGTAAACTTGGTGAGGTCTTTTGGTTCTCATCAAGCTTCACATCGGTAAACGATTCTTCAGGAGCTTGAGAGAATGTTAACAGCTTTTACCGCAGGTTTATTATTAATAACAGTTTCAGAACTAGGCGATAAAACATTTTTTATTGCTGTGATTTTGGCAATGCACCACCCGCGGCGGCTGGTATTTATCGGTGTGACAGCTGCTCTAGCCGCGATGACAATCCTTTCGGTGCTATTTGGGCAAGCGGTATCTTTGTTGCCAAAAATTTATATTCATTACGCCGAAATAGTTTTGTTTATTGCTTTTGGTATCAAGCTGATATATGACGCTAGTAAGATGTCCGCTGCTGCTTGTGATACAGAAGTTGTAGAAGAGGCCGAAGCTGCGGTGAAACAAGCAGATTTGCAGCTACCAAAGCAAAAGACTTCGTTGACAATTGTAATAGAAGCCTTTGTATTGACATTTATGGCAGAGTGGGGCGATCGCACACAAATTGCCACCATTGCCCTAGCGGCAGGTAATAATCCAATTGGAGTGACAATAGGTGCAATTTTAGGACATGCCATTTGTGCTGCGATCGCTGTTATCGGCGGCAAAATGATTGCCGGACGCATTTCTGAGCGTCAACTCACCCTGATTGGCGGATGCCTGTTTTTAGTCTTTGGTGTCGTTGCTGCCATTGAGGGAGCGTGAGGGGAAGAAGCAGGGGGCAGGGGAGGCAGGGGGAGCAGGGGAGGCAGAGGAGAAGAATAAATAATCAATGCCCAATGCCCAATGCCCAATGCCCATTACTTCGGAGTACTTTCCGGTGAAGGTGCGGGAGATGCAGCAGGATTAGGAATGGGGGAAACAGTTGCTGCCTTTTTAATTTCGTCTTTGTATTGAGCAGGTGCTAAAGCTGCGGCACGATCAAATAAAGGTTTTGCATCTGCGTCTTTGCCTTGTTGTTTCAGGAGCATCGCTTTTGCCACAACGGGGCGAAAATCCTTGGAATCTTTCTTAATTGCCTGGTCATATACAGAGCTAGCTTGAGCGTAGCGTTTCTGGGAAGCGTGAACAGAACCTAACAGCACCTGCACGGCTACTGTATCCACACTTCCAGGCTGAATTGTATTTGCTTGGGCTGCGTTAGAGAGGGTTTCTTGCAACAAACCAATGGCTGCTTCCGGGCGTTGCTGACTGATCAACAGAGCCACCATTCCTTGCAAGGCCTTTAAATCGCCTGGTTTAGTGGACAAAATCGAGCGATAAGCTTGAGCGGCTCCTTCGCGATCGCCAATTTGCTGTTTGGCTTGAGCCAGTAGCACTGAATATTCTGACTGTTCGGGATTCAGCTTCGCTAACTTTTCTAGGGGTTCAATGACGACTTGAATATCAGATGGTTTAACCTCACTTTTTTCTTTTTGACTCAGTAGTTGCAGCCGCGCCTGTAATAGGCCCTTAAGCGCAGTCTGGTTTTCTGGTTCCTTTTGCAAAACCTGTTCATAACCCCGTACTTCGTCTTCCAGTTTTGATTTTTGGTCAGCGGTGGGCAAACTGCCTCTGGTGCGGGTGGTATTCTGGCTCGAGGGTGGCGTATTATTAAATGCTCCAATTATGGGAATCACTGAAACACCCACAAAAGCGAGAATTGCCAGTGCCAAGACGACTCGAACTATCCAACGATTGCGCGGTTGAGACACAGTTTTGTCTTTCTCCTGAACTCTAATGACATTATCATTTACACAAATCGTAAAGTTAAAAATTTCCAAAACTTTGCGGAATACTGCCAAATGCCTGTGAATTTTATAACAATTAACTATTTACACTGCTAAAGTAAGTGATGACTTTAGGAGGAGCCGTCAGAATTGTAGCTATGATATGCTTCCGAAACTAGTGTAAAGGCGCTAAATTACACATTTAGTGTTTATACACTAAATTTAGCGCCTTTAGGATTGTGTAGAGCACTCTGGTGTGACTTTGTGAAAAGCCAATATACTTTCATCAGTCGCACAAATGCTTTTTCCAGCTGCCTTTGTAAAATCCCACAATGGGATGTGTCTCCGCCGCAAGGAGTTTTTATGAATTCCGACCTGATGCCGTTGCCTGAATCCTCCAATTCTTCTGCCTCTAACCAGGGCCCAACTAACGTAGAGGCAGCCGCTAATGTTCATATAGCAGCCCAGTCCTCTAAACCTGAAAATTTGCCTGTCAAACCCAGCGAGACTGACTCAAATGATGGGTTCGCCAACCGACAGCAACCGATTCCGCCTCCCAGCGAACCGATGCAGTACCGAGCAATCGGGTTAGTCCGGGGTCGTTATCATGCTAGCAGCGAACAATTTACTCAAGGTACGCTGCTGACCGCAGATGGTGTAGAACTCAATGCCGTCCTCCTAGGCCGGATTATGAGCTTAGTCAAGAATCATCTAGATTTAGAGAAAGAACACTTGTGGGTAGTATATCCACGTACAAGACAAGAAAATGATACCTTGCATATCCAAATCGTCGGAGTTTGGGAGCCAGAAAATCTGGCTAAAAACTCAACAGATGAGGACGAGTCAGATTTGGAGTTGCAAGAGTTACAGAAACCTGATGATGGCTTATCCGAAAACTCTGAACTAAGCACAATTGCTCTGAAACCCTCATCCGAAGTTGCAGATGGTGGTTTTTCTGTTCGTGGTGAAGTAGTATACCAATCTTTTGATGCTAAAAGTTTGGTAGTCAAAATTAGGCAGGCTCCACGCAAATCAACTGACAAACCCAAATATTTTAAGTTGAAATTGAGGGGTGTGCTGACCACTAAAGCAGTAGGAAAATTCTGGGACTTCCAAGCCAAACGTGAAGCTGACGTTTTGGTAGTAGAAAAAGCTGAGGCGATCGCTGACTTGCCCAAAAAACGCAGACCACCATTCAAAGGTGGCCCTCGTGCTGGCGGTGGTGGTGGTGCTCCCGGTAGAAAACCATTCCCCCCCAGACGCAGTGGCGAAACCCCTCGTCCCATCAAGAAAACAGGTGCAGGTGGCGACCCCTCTATAGTGTCAAAACCTATACCAAAAATGCCCGCTCCTAAGCCAATCAAGCGACCGAAACCGACTCAAGAGTAAGCATTGGGGATTGGGCACAAGAGGCAGAGGGGCAGGGGGACTCGGGGCCCCACGGAGTGGGGATTGGGGGAGAGGGTGCACAGGAGAGGAATTTTCCCCCTGCTCCCTGCTCCTGCTCCCTGCTCCCCATTCCCCAGAATCAAAAATCCGTCCGACGGTCTTGGGGTAGAAAAGATCGCTCCATCGGAATTGGGGAAACTGGCTCTGTGAGGGTAAACGTACCTGCCTCGATCCACTTTTTCAACTCTAGGGCGACTTGCCTAGAAAAAAACAAACTCGCTAAGGGGGCAGAGCGTACAGCTTTGCCCTCAATGGTAATCCGCCCAGATTTGAGTTGGGCGTAACTCACCAAACCAAAGGTGGGACGGACGCGCCGGGGAATCGAAAAATCCACTATTGGGGCTACTAAGTCTTGATCTTGCACGGCACAGTGTTCAACTACTTGTTCATTTAATACAGGCAGTGGTACACCAACGCCTAACATCAATGAGGGGCCATAACTTTTGAAGTAACACCCCCGCACCCAGTGAGCATCCATTTGCTTGGCATCACCAATTAAAGCTAAAGTGGCGGAAGGCCCAATCGGTGTACGATTAGCTAAACGTTTTTGTAAGGGGAAGTGCTGAGTACCTTCCCAGGCAACATAGCCAATACCGCCGCCTAAAAAAATTCGAGTCCCTATACCAACGAGTTGCAAATCGGGATCGTTGAGTAAGGGCGAAATAGCACCAGGGTTAGAGTAAACGGCATTCCCCAAACGCGGTTGTAAAGGGCCGAGATAGGTGAAGAGGGGGCGATCGCCACCATTTACACCAACAATAAAATTTTGATAAAGATTGCGCGGATTGAATAGATAAAACTGATTAATCGTTTCGCTAGTAACTGTAGTTTCAAAAGTTGCTCTGGGGTAACAATCTGTTACTTGTCCTTGGGCTTTTACTTGTATAGATTTACCAGCGATCAAATCTTCGATTACATGACCGCCGCCACGTTCTCGGACTTCTTCCCCGTCCATCGTCTCCACAGCACAACTCGCACCCAAATATAAATCTACTGCCCCAAAACCAGAGTATGCTGGCACGCCATCTAACCAGCAACGGCGAATTTTTATCGGCGGGTCAGTGTGTCCCAGATTGATAATTGCACCACTTGATTCCATCGGCTCAAAGGTGCCAGTGGTAATTACATCAACTTCTTTAGCAGCTTTAGTAACACCGATTTCTACAACTCGTGCTTTTAATTCTTCAGTTGTCAACACTACCGCACGTTGACGGCTGATTTTCTCATTAATTTCTGCAATTGTTCGCATCTTATCAGTGCTAGTGCTTCCTTCTTATCTTCCTTTTTGAAGGATATCTTGTTGACACTCCCCTGGCTGAACAAGTAACGCTTGGCTTACTTGCATTGCAAAGTCCAAATCAGCTACTTATGTCCGAAATATTTTTTGCGCCTACGTAAAATTACTAGAAAAGAGCCTTGCATTATCAATCAAATGTATGTATGGTAATGATTGAGTAGACTTACTGGATTTAAATGATTTTACCTCAACCAAAAGAGATATTTTTGGTTTTGGTAAAGCATTCTAAGCCAACTAGTCAATCACAAAGTGAGAGCTAATAGCAGATGCTAGAAGGTTTTGAGAAGGAAGAAATTACTTCAGAGTGGTCATAGAAGGGATATCTAAGCAAAAGTTAGAAGGCTAGCTATTAATAGTGAAGCTACTTTCTAGCGAACTTATCCTGACTTCTACCTGCTCAAAACAATTCTACTTGTCGCTATTCATTTTATTGCTACATTTCACCCGATAACGAATTGAGTAAGAGGCAATGACTACTTCTGAATTAACTAATTTTGAGCAAAAAAACCAAAGTAAGATTTCCGATAGGATTGAAAATTTATCCTCCCCATCAGATGAAAAAAAGTTGTTTAACTTGAAGGTGATTGAGTATTTATTACTTGCAGCTTTTGTCTCTGCGGGACTCTTTATTATTTTTCTTTCAGATGATAAAACAGTTGTAATTTCTGGAGCGGTTTCTCTAACTTTTTTGTTTTTTTTGTTGCTCATCAATAGACAAGTATTTCAGAACTATAAGAAGGCCGCTTATCAGTCTGAACTCACCAAAAAAGCTGAACTCTATAGTTATCTATTGACCAATCCTAATTCCTGGGATAAAGATACGCTGACTCTGACAAGAGGGAAGGCTTTACAATACAGCCAAGACTTAATTGACGATTATAAAAGAATTAGGGGTGTATCAAGGAATCTTTACTATAGTTTGCAAATTGCGACAGTGATTTTATCAGGAGTCACACCAATTTTAGTTCTGGTAGACAAATTAGAAGCAGGACAAGCCTGGCTCAAGTGGCTCCCTGTGCTTTGCCCAGCTATTGCTTCTATAGTTGCTAGTATAGTTACTTCTTTTCCTTTTCAGAAGAATTCGCTTGCTGCTAATACAGCCGTTGAATTGTTAGAAGCTGAACAAGAGAAATTTATATTGGGAGTGACTCCGCCTTATCGTTGCTATGATGTATCTGATGAAACCCAACAGCAACAAAAGGCAAGTCAGGCATTAGAATACTTTATTGTTCAAGTGAACAATATTCATCTCAACCAATTGCAACAAACGAGTGAGACGCAATCAGAGAAGACAGAATCAGCTTCATCTAATGAGTCAAACAAAGCAGGAGCAGAGGGAACTAACCAGAAGGATAGCTGATGAACTGATTACCGTCATAAATCAGTCAATTAATTTTGGATTTTAGATTGAGCCGCTTTGCAAAATCCCCGACTTATTAAAAAAGTCGGGGATTTTGTTGTTCAAGAATAATTTTAAATTGCTAGATTAGCAGTTTAATGAATCTCTTCAAATTAAAATCCCCCAGACAATGTCCATGCCTGGGGGTTGGTACCAAAAGTTTACAACTTTCAGTTCTTGTTTCACAATTTCTGCCTAGTTAATTTCCGGTTCCTGCAAATTTAATCTTTAAGTCGTGGTGTTTTACCGCTAAACTACCAGGTCAAGCTTTTGGAGACCCGGACGAGATTTGAACTCATGTCCCACTGACATTAATTCACAGGGGTCGATACAGAAGGTGAATTTTTAACCTTAGTTTGGAGCAATAGCTTAAGACTAAATATGAGGTTAATTGTGTCGAGGAGTGCCTTTACCCTTTGGCTATCCCTCGGTTTAATTAAGTCGAGGGAGTAGGACTCGAACCTACACATTCTCCTATAGACACTGAAACTAAACTTGCGCTCCAAAACTATTTTACCTAAATGTTGAGGGTGAAAACAAGTAACCAAAGATTGAGCGAGCAACTTGATTCTGTTGAGTAACTTCTAAACTATTTGCCTGTTCTCTAGCAAAAATCACCTCTTGCATCAGCCTATCTACTCGCCGCAGCAATTCATTCTGTCTTGCTTGAGAAATTGCTCCAGAAAACTTGACTGTTCGCCAAGTTCCTTCTGGCACGTCTTCGGAAGACTCTTTTACCTGCGCGGGATGCTCTTTTGTCGCTTCATACAGCACTACAGGTTTAACTATTTTTTTGGTTTTGGTGGTATGTTTCGGTTCAGTGGCAAAACATTCTTGCTGCTGATCGTAAACCCAGGATTCGCTAGTATCTAGAACGGGCAGTGTTGAGATGAACGTTTTGACATCAGCTAACTGCTTTTCTAAAAACAGTAGGTAAGAAACGGGTACTTCTCGTAAAATGGTAGTCCCGTCAACTACTATATCTGCTTTAGCCTGGGCATTAGCCCAATCTTGGGTAGCACACAAGTTAAATAATTCTGCACAAGCTTGCTCAAATTGACTTAGCAAATCCTCTGCTTTCATTTGCAGTGTCTGATTTTCTGGAGGATATACAAAGCCATCTTCAGCCACTGGTTGATATGTCCGCGAAATCCCCTGAAACATTGCACTTTTTTGAATCAGATGATATACGCCTGTTTTTGCTTTTGTGGTGTTAGCTTTAACGGTTTGTAAAATCGCAATCACTTGATTGAGTTTCAAAGTTTACCCTCCAATATATGAATTGATTATTGTTCCCCCTATTGTCTACTTGGTTTTTAGTAGCGTCCACCTAGCAGGTAAGTTTTCCAAAGATACTAGAGTGTTGGTCGTTTATTTTCGAGGATTTCTGTTGCTTTCTGTGCAGAAAGCGGTCGGTAGAATAAAAAGCCCTGTACATCCTCACAGTTGATAGATTTTAAGAACTCCAATTCCTCTTCTTTTTCTACCCCTTCCGCTGTCAACTTCAATCCCAGGCTTTGCCCCAAGGTAACTATGGCTTTGATAATATGAGCTACTTTGACATCTAGGGTCAAATCTTGAATAAAAGATTTATCTATTTTCAGATTATGGAGTGGCAAAAGCTGTAGACGTGAGAGCGAGGAATGACCCGTACCAAAGTCATCAATGGAGATGTAAACACCCATCTGCTGTAGATTCTCTAACACCGTCCTAGTAAAATCTAAATCCTCAATGGCTGTGGTTTCGGTAATTTCTAATTCTAAAAAGCGCGGCTCCAATCCCGTTTGTTCTAAAACTTGGGCTACAGTTTCCACCAATTTAGGTTGGCGGAACTGCTTAAGAGAAATATTGACAGCCATCGTCATCGGTGGCAATCCGGCATCTTGCCAGGTTTTATTTTGGCAACAGGCCGTCCGTAGGGCCCATTCGCCAATAGGGACAATTAATCCACTTTCTTCGGCGAGGGGAATGAAGACACTGGGTGCGACCAATCCCATCTCTGGGTGCTGCCAACGCAACAGAGCCTCCATACCAGTAATTTCTCCTGTGGCAATGTTCACACGAGGCTGATAGTACACCGTAAATTCATTGCGTTCTAGGGCATAGCGTAAGCTCTTTTCTAAAGTCAGGAGTTCAGGATTTTTAGCGCTCAGGGAAACACTGTAGAATTGGTAATTATTCCGCCCTTTGTCCTTGGCATAGTACAAAGCGGCATCTGCGTGCTGGATTAGTGTTTCGGTATCAGGACTATTTTTATCAAGCAATGCAATACCAAGGCTGGCAGTCACATAAAGTTCATGCCCTTGGAGATGGAAAGCATCCTCTAAGGCTTGTAATATCCTATATGCGACCAGAGTTACCTCTTCAATATCATTGACTCGCGGGAGTAAGATAGTGAATTCATCACCTCCCCAACGAGCTATGGTGTCTCCGCCTCTGAGTGAGTCTTTTAATCTTTGAGCGACGCTTTTTAACAATTGGTCTCCCAGAGTGTGCCCCAGAGTGTCATTAATGACTTTGAAGCGATCCAGGTCAAGGAAGATTACAGCTAAACTTTCGCCATTCCGAGTGGCGTTAGGCAGAGTTTTACTGAGCAGTTCGTTAAATAGTAGGCGATTGGGCAACCCTGTCAGCACGTCATGGAGAGCTTGATAGCGAATCTTTTCTTCTACTTGCTGACGCTGCCGCGCACCAATAATACTGGCGGCCATCGTCAAAAGGGTAGATTCTTCGTGCCTTGACCAATGGCGCTCAAAGGTACAGTCTGCCAAGCCAAGGTAACCCCAGAACTCATTCTCTAAGCGGAGAGGCACTAGGAGAAGGGATTGAATACCATCTCGAATTAGGAATTCTTGTTCGGCGACAGGAAATGTTTGAGTGAGTCCGCTAATCGACTGGCCGCTAGAGAGAACAGCGTACCAACGGGCTAATCCAGAAGCTTGATAAGGCTGATTCTGCCAATGGTGGTGGGTAGATTCAATGCAGGAATGCGTCCATTCGAACCGTAGGCTGACTACTATTTCCCCTGTAACAGGATGGAGGTGATTCTGAAAGAGATAGGCACGATCTGCCTTGGCAGCTTCGCCCAATACAGCTAGAGCTAGATCAATACCAGTTTCGTAATTCATTTCCCCGAGCAAATAATTGGCGGCTTCTGCAACCGCCTGTAGCAAGCGATCGCGCTGACGCAGTTCGGCTGTGGCTTGTTTTTGCTCAGTAATATCCCTAATAATAAAAGTTCTAATTAAATCACTTTCAGGAAGGTAGAGAACAGATTGTTCAAAAACTTCTGTACCTACTTCCACCTCCCGCACAAAAGAATTTTTTTCTAGATTCTTAACTGTACTCAGGAGTCCTGTTAAAATCGGGTGTTGCGTCCCAACTTCCCTAAGTTTGGGAAACTTGATAGCTGCGGCTGGATTGAGATAAGTAACTGTTCCCTCAAAATCCATCTCAATAATTGGATTGGGGATGAGTTCAGGGAAGGATGCTAGGCGAGCTAGGGCAGACTCACTCGCTGCTTCAAAGGTAGGATCGACAGCTAAGGTTTGAAAAGGATTGGCAGGACTGGCTTGCTCTGATAGGAAAGCAGATAAGTCTTCAACATCAAAAGATTCAGAAAATGCTTGTTCTGAAATGTTGGAAATAGCATAATATTTAGCTTGAGCTTGATTACTGCCAAAGGCAATGATATCTCCGTGCCTGAGATTATGAGAAAAGCATTTAGTGCCATTCACAAATAACCCATTAGTACTTCCTTTCCCCTTGTAGTTGCCATCAATAATTTGGAAGCCGTATTGGTCAGTCTCTGGAACAGTTACTCGCAATAAAATTGCATGTTGCATTGATACTGACCGGGAAGCCAAGACAATAGTGTTTGCAGGATGCCGCCCCAGAGAATAAGTAGTCTCTCGCAAGGGGACAGTTCGTTGCCCTTGCAGGTCTTGAATGACCAACAGATGGCGTATTTTTTCCCGCTCATTTCCTAGCATGGCTGTTCCTCAAATTCTCATATCTTTATGTCTTAGTCTGAAAAATACTACTCCCAGAAGTTAAGACTTTCAGGCTGCACTTCTGGGAAAATTTGCTCAATCAACCTTGTCTTTCTTAGGATACCCAGAATAAAATCAAACACTGAATAGAAAACATGGTATATTTGCGGATTTTTATTCTGAGTGGTGGGGAAACTCCGAATTATATAAATAACCGTCTGATTTTTATTTTTTAATCAGTAAAATAGTATTGCTTCACGGAATTTTGCGAAATTTAGCAATCCTAATTTATACAAAAAATGTATTTTGGAATTGGTCTTATTTTATTGCTAGTTGTGACGGTGTAACGATTACAACTTTAAAAGGATATATTTAATCTCAGGACAGACCCGAAAATGACGATTTGTCATCGACCCCTCGCCCTAAGCGCAGTCGTACCACTTAGTGGAAGCAAGCTACGCCTAGCGTCGCGCAGGGAAGGGTCGAGCTTACCGCTCAAATCGGTTAAGGATCAATCCTCATTGCTCAAAAATTAATTTCAGACTCCTAAAAGTAAGGTGTGGGGCTTCTTTTTGTTTAAGCTAAATTTTAAAAAGGATTATAGAGTAAACTAAAATACAGGCCGTTTTCTTGTAATGTTCTCTCATTCGAGTTAACAGATACTAAAGGAATGCCCCAGTCAAGACGAACGGTGAAGCGATCGCCTTGTGACCAACGCAACCCCAGACCAACAGCAGCTAGAGTATTAAGGTCGGGATTCTCTTTATCAGAACTATTCCAGCCAACACCAAAATCTACAAAGGGGACAACCTGTAACGTGCTATCTATCTGGGGTAAGCGCAGAATCGGTACTTGAACTTCCGCAGAAACAAAAGTACCATTATCCGTCAGCAGGTAATCTTGACGGTAGCCTCGAACGCTATCCTGCCCACCTAAGCCAAATTGCTCTATAGGCAGAAGTGTTCTGGATGCTAGTTGCGTATTTAAACGAAGTAAAAATAAGGTTTCAGGAGCTAAAAGGCGTGCCCACTGCGCTTGCCCTTGCCAAGCAAAAAAACGGCTATCGGGAGGATTTTGATTAATCGTGGGATTCAACACATCTATACCCAAACTGAATTGAGAGCGTAGGGCGATGACTTCACGGCTGTTACGACTCGTCCATTCTTGAAAAAATCGCAACGCAGATACCCTGGTGCGTCCCTGTTCATCAGCTCCAGGCGAAAGTTCAGAGCCGGGAAGGCCTTCTCTCTGTAGCAAAGACGAAATATCACTTTCGCGTCGGGAAGCTGTTAACCCAAGGGCGAATTCTTGTGTCGGAGTTTGAACTATGGGCTGGCGGAATGTCAGTTCGTAATAGCGAGAATCCGATTGGATATCTAAAACGTTAAAAGGAGGTTCAATGACATTGCTTGATGTGATGCCATAGTTGAAAGTGAGGGTTCCATTGCGGGGATTGAGTGGTAATGTATAGCTAGCGTCAAAGGAGTTGCTACCATCAGTGTTGGTGTATCCTAAACTCAGACCATCTCCCAATCCCAATAAGTTAGCTTCATTCAATTGTAATCGGCGTCGGAAACTGCCAACACTGGGCGATCGCCCATTATCAAGAACTATTTGACTACTAAAGGTTTTAGCCTCGGTGATTTTGACTTCTAAGAGACTTGTACCAGTCCGCGATCCTGCCGAGAGTTCAGCAGAGACGTTTTGAATCAAAGGATTAAGTTGCAAAAGTTGCAGTGCTTCTAGTAGACGCTGGCGATTGAGAGGTGGTGATGTCGCTATTGCGAGCCGGCTGCGGACATAATTCGGATTCAACCGCCGAGTTCCAGTTATCTGGATATCTTCTAATTTACCTTCGACCACCTGAATTTTTACAACACCGGATTGAATTGTTTGGGGTGGGATATAGGCACCAGACGTAATGTAACCATTTTGGACGTATAGCTCAGTGATTTTAGAACGCGCTTGATAGACTTCAGTCAGCGAGATTGGTCGTTTGGTAAATTCAGCTGTGGCGAGGGCTAACTCTTCGGGGCTGAAGACTGTGCTACCAATAACTTCAAACCGTTCAACAACAATAGTTTGAGGAAAGTTGCCAGGGAGTGGTTCCTCAGGCGTGGGAGTTGGGGCAGAGGGTGGAAAAAGTTTTGCTGGTGGAGGGAGTGGCTGTGGCAGTTCAGGTGAGGGAAGTGGGGAAGGTGCGGGTGGTTGGACATCCTGTGGTGGTGGGAGTTGTTGTGACAGGATGAACTTACTAGTTGGTAATTGTGTAGTATCAACAGCCTGAGCTTTCAGTGGACTAGAAGATATGCTGCTAATTAATACAAGCATACTCAGCGGTAAGCAGGACACTATAAGATTTTGGGAATATTTATCGATCATCGCACTGGACTATTTTTTGTTAGGAACTATGGGATTATACGGGGACTGCTTCAGATGTGAATATTACTTCATCTTTTGTCGCTAAAGTTGATATGTTGGGCAAATCTCAATTTAAAAGCTAAATTATCTGGCGATCGCAGACTTAAAAGTATCGATGGTGTTTGAACTGCATAAGCAAACAGATATATTGAAATTATCTGGTGCTGTGGGAGAAATAGACCTAGAGTATTTGGATAAATTAGGGTTCTATCTATGGTGCGTTCCAAGTTACACTTGTTACTTTAGAAAGTAAGCAAAAACATTGAAACCGAAGAAAGTGTTATAATCTGAGATTAAGCATTATCGGCTTTCTTCAGCCTCTAATGCGTTTTGTATATGGTTTAGTCCATATCGCTTTGCTTAAACATTCCCATCAATTTACGTTTACGAGCATGGGTTTGGATCAAGCTTTCCCGATAGCTTAACCAGTCAGCTTTCTTTCCAGATTCCAAGTAGGCATTACGTGCCTTTTTCAACCATTCAACCGCGTAGTAGTAATCTTCGGCTTTACCTGCATCCATAATCTTTTCGGCACGGCGACGAGCATTAGCAATCACCCAACCGGGATTGTGAGAGATAGCAACATCCATGACTCGGTGAATCAACTCTGAATAATAAGAACTGAGTTCACTAACGATCGCAATGGCATCATCAATTAGCCCTTCATGCAAGAATATATCCACCTTGGCTGATTCTGTTCCCCAACCACCATAAGTACGAATAATTTTCAGCAGGTCTATTTTGACGGTTTCCCAGTTTTCCCCAGCCAATTCTGCCAACTTTTGATAGTCAACAAAGGAGGGCTTGACTTGAAAAGCCGCCTTGATTGCTAATAAAGCAGCTTCACTATTACCCAACTCAACAGCCAAATCACTTGTCCAAATTCCCAATTCGTACTGACAATTACCTGGTAAATTTAATCCACTTTGGGCTATATTTAGTGCTTGCTGTAATGCCCCTTGTTCACTGAGTGTTTTCGCTAGAGAAAAAGCTTCTTCCATTGAGTTCATCTGGGTTTGAGCAGCATCAATTGCTTCTTCCACCCTGCCCAAACGCCCTAGCATTGTCAGATATTGCTGGGTTTGCCCTTCCGCTTCTGCTAAATACAGGTATTCTTGATAACGTTCCTGACCTTCGAGAATTTTCAGGCGAATTAATGCTAAATCATCAGCGTAGTCTGGCACGTCTTCTTCCCAAGCTCCCCTTTCGGTGATATTACCTTGGAGAACTTGCACCAGTGGCGGATAATCCCAACCTTGGCGTAAAGCTTCCATAACTAAACCAAAATCAGCATTCCACTCATCTTGCCAGGCTTCTAAATTTATTTGAATATCAACTTTTTCTTCTGGGGTGAGTTCGGCACAGAGAATTGCTTCACACCAAGCATTATTTAATTCCTCGACAATTTCATCATTTTCAGCACCGTATTCTGCAACATCGTCCCAATTTTCTACACAGGTAGAGGTAATCGCTTCTAAAATAGCGATCGCATTTTCACCCTCTCCCCGTTCGCAAAAATCTACCGCAGTTTGCACTACACTCAACAATTCGTCAGCAATCGGGTCTTCTTCGCACCCTTCCTCAAAGTAGCGCACAGTATCCCGAAGAATCTGCCGGACTTGCCGCCGAAAGGGAGCCGGATCAATAGTAATGTGGAGCAAAGGTTTTGTAGTTTTTTGCTGTGCAGCAGGATTAGTCATCCAACCTACATGGCGGTCAATTTCCTCAATTAGTGGTGGGTATTCTTTTACCAACTCTTGCAGCAGTCTTTGAGTTTGGATATAATCCAGACGATTAAGTAGTTGTTCTAGAGTAGGGCGCTGCTCAATGTTCTCTGGATTACGCGCACAGACAAGCATCGTCGCTACAATATGTTTGCACCACCCGTCAAAATCGTAGGCACAGGTGCAATTGACTGAAGTTAACCCACTGCTATCAAAACTCAGGTTGACATGATAAGGTCTAGCTTGAGTGCCTGCAACATCTGCCTGAAGCAGATCGCCACGTTGGGTGACAGCATTGACAGCACCTGCCTCATAGTAAGCCTCGCCCCGCTGGAAAGATTTGGCGTTGGCATGACGGCGGATAGTAAATTCACTAATTTGGGGAATAGACATCGAGCGATCGCCTGCGTAAATCCTCTGGATCAATCCTAAATCCAGCTTAGGTGTTAGGCTGACGCACTGTAAAGAAAAAGGTTTGGGGAATAAGGGCATTGGGCATTGGGCACAAGAGGCAGAGGGGCGGGGTGCTGCTCTTGCAGAGGAGAGGAATTTTCCCCCTGCTCCCCTGCTCCCTGCTCCCCTGCTTCTTCCCCAGTCCCCAATCCCTTTGGAGTCTAAAAAAAATAAGTATCTAGATTTGACTATAATTACTGAAAACATCCATCTTTTCGCCAGAAGTGAGTGAATCATAATTTGAGTTAGCAAAACCCGAACGTTAAATCAGTAAATAGTTATCAGGCGGACGGTAGAGGATTTAAATCAATCCAGTTACCAGCGATCGCTGATAACTAGTCACTGGGGGCTTAAACCCAGCGACGAAACTGACAACTGATAACTGAATAACTGTTAAAGGGGTTGCGCTGATTGTCGGTCAAGTTGAGAATAAATAGGCGAAGCACACGGGGAAACTAACGTGAGTCAAGGATTTGATTACGATTTAGTAATTATCGGCGCTGGTGTAGGCGGACATGGCGCAGCCTTACACGCCGTAAGTTGTGGTCTGAAAACAGCGATTATTGAAGCTGCTGATATGGGAGGAACCTGTGTTAATCGGGGTTGTATTCCTTCTAAGGCGCTGCTGGCGGCATCTGGACGTGTGCGAGAGTTACGCAATGCCCACCACCTCAAGTCACTGGGAATTCAAATTGGTAGCGTGGAATTCGATCGCCAAGCGATCGCCAATCATGCTGGTAATCTCGTCTCGAAAATTCAAGGCGACTTAACCAACAGCCTGAAGCGTCTAGGAGTTGATATCATCAGGGGTTGGGGAAAAATCGCTGGAGCGCAAAAAGTCTCTGTTACCGGAGACGGTGGTGAAAAAACCATCACAGCCAAAGACATCATCCTTTCGCCTGGTTCAATTCCTTTTGTACCTCCAGGGATTGAAGTAGACGGCAAAACTGTCTTTACCAGCGATCAAGGTGTCAAGTTGGAGTCGCTACCAGATTGGGTGGCGATTATTGGTAGTGGTTACATCGGCTTGGAATTTTCTGATATTTACTCAGCTTTGGGTTGTGAAATCACCTTGATTGAAGCCCTAGATCAGTTAATGCCAGGATTTGACCGTGATATTGCCAAACTTGCCGAACGGGTACTGATTACTCCCCGCGATATTGAAACCAAAGTGGGGATATACGCTAAAAAAGTCATCCCAGGTTCACCTGTGGTGATTGAGTTAGCAGATTTCAAAACCAAAGAAGATGTAGATGTCATCGAAGTAGATGCTTGTTTGGTGGCTACAGGACGCATCCCAGCGACCAAAAATCTTGGTTTGGAGTCTGTGGGTGTGGAACTCGATCGGCGGAATTTTATCCCAGTTGACGATCGCATGGCGGTGCTATCAGCAGGTGAAGTCGTGCCGCATTTGTGGGCAATTGGCGATGCTAATGGGAAGATGATGTTGGCACATGCGGCTTCTGCTCAAGGCATCATCGCGGTAGAAAATATAGTTGGGAGGGAAAGAATAGTAGACTATCGCAGCATCCCCGCAGCGGCGTTTACCCATCCAGAAGTCAGCTATGTGGGCTTAACAGAAACCGCAGCTAAGGAGTTGGGACAAACCGAAGGGTTTGAAATCGCCACAAGTCGGAGTTACTTCAAAGGGAATTCCAAAGCGTTGGCAGAAAATGAAGCCGACGGTATTGCCAAGGTGATATATCGCAAAGACACCGGAGAAGTCTTGGGCGTTCACATTTTTGGACTGCACGCCTCAGACTTAATTCATGAAGCGTCAGCTGCGATCGCAAACCGTCAATCTGTCCAAAGCCTGGCACATCTAGTTCATGCCCACCCGACACTCTCAGAAGTCCTGGACGAAGCTTATAAACGAGCCATTTAGTCATTTGTCCTTTGTCATTTGTCCTTTGCTAATAAACAAGGACAAATGACTCTTGACTAATGACCAATGACCAATGACTAATGACTAATTATGCAAATCCGTCGTCGTTCACCTAACCCAGCTATTAATGTATCTATATTACGTTATCAAGCTGCCGTGCCTGATGCAGAGCCAAACAACATCTTGGAGGAAATTGTCTGGCAGAAAGAAGTAGAAGTTGACCAAATGCGAGAAAGGCTGCCTTTACGGGAATTGCAACATCAAGCTCTTTCTGCACCGCCAACCCGTGATTTTATCGCGGCTTTGCGTCAAGGTAAGACAAAGCCAGCGCTGATTGCCGAAGTCAAAAAAGCTTCACCGAGCAAAGGCGTTTTACGGGAAGATTTTGACCCAGTTGCGATCGCCCAATCTTATCAGCAAGGTGGTGCTAGTTGTCTTTCTGTGCTGACTGATGTCAAGTTCTTTCAAGGCAGCTTTGACAACTTAGCCAAGGTTCGGGCTGCCGTAGATTTACCCCTACTGTGCAAAGAGTTTGTCATCTATCCTTACCAGATGTACTTGGCACGTATTCAGGGTGCAGATGCTATTTTGTTGATTGCGGCTATCCTTAGCGATCAAGATTTGCAATACTTCCTCAAAATTGCTAAAAACCTGAAAATGGCAGCCTTGATTGAAGTCCATAGCTTGGCAGAACTTGACCGTGTGTTAGCTTTAGATGGGGTCTCCTTAGTCGGAATCAATAATCGCAATTTGGAAGATTTCTCTGTTGACTTGCAAACTACTTGCCAACTTTTAGCTGCAAGGGGTAGCCAATTGCAGGAGAAAAACATCCTTGTTGTCAGCGAGTCAGGACTACACAACCCAGAGGATTTGAGTTTGGTGCTTGAAGCCGGTGCATCCGCTGTACTCATTGGAGAATCTTTGGTAAAGCAACCAGATCCCGGCGCTGCGATCGCGCATATATTACCGAGGAATTTCTGAAAGAAATACCTCCCCTGCGCCCTTTAGCGCAGGGGTAAATGCACAAAAGAGTGGGACAATCGGGCAGACTATGCGTAGACACGCAGCACATTGCCATCAAATACCATCAATATCTTTGCCAAATCTTCATTGCTAATCAAATTAAAGCTATAAGCAACTAGTTATTTCTTATGTAACAATTTATTTACAAGAGACAAACTTTGACTAATAGAAAATTCCAAATATGAAATCAAAATTGAACTTCATGGAGCAAATTCCTCTACCTTCACCTATTCACTACGAACTTATACTTCAACTCTTAGAAAGACAAACTATGTTAGCGGTAAATGATAATCCAGATTTACGGCATCAGGTGAATCAACTAATTATTACTCTGCGTAAAGCTGCTGTACAGCAAAAACGATTAGAAGAAATTTGCGAATTTTCCTCTGTAACTATTGATCACCGTTGGTCGATCAACCACCATAACGATAGCAAAGTTGTTGCACCTGATTGAAGCTGATAACTTAATATCTCAACTTCAAATTTGGCATCTTTGTTAAGTTATTTTACCATCATCAGAAAGTGTCTCTGTGTATTAAATGAGTCACTAAGTAAAAGTTTTACCGCACTTTATTGACTCAAATGCACGGTTTGGGAACTTTCTCTGTTTTGCAAAAATATCTATAAATGCTGGATGACGATTTGAAATCGGCAGTCTTAACGCCCAAACTTTAATTGATATAAATTTTACTTTATTGAGCTAGTTTTCTCAAGTTATACATAGTTATTATTTCTCTAACTACTAACTTATTTTTTTACAATTTATACAAAAATTATATTAATGCTGTGAAATAAATGTCATTTTTATAATATTTTAGCTTTTGAAAAAGTTCATCTTGATTTAGAGGAAACTGTAGATCAGCTAAAATATTGATGAGATTCTCTCTCGAATTTAACGAAAGATGAAATATAACAGCATTGACGAACTCCTCAGAAATAATCAGGCTTGGGTTGCCGAGAAACTAGCTTTAGACCCAACTTACTTTCAAGAATTATCTGGTGGACAAACACCACCTTTTCTATACATCGGATGTTCTGATAGTCGTCTTGCATTAACAAAGTTTACCCGTACAGAACCAGGAGAGTTATTTGTACATCGTAATATTGCCAATCAAATTTCTCTAACAGATATAAACTTTTTAGCCGTTTTAGAATACGCAATTTTACATCTTAAAGTGGAACACATTATCGTTTGTGGCCACTACGATTGCGGAGGAATTAAGGCGGCTTTAGAAGGGAGAACCATTGGAATACTTGATAACTGGGTAAATCCGATTCGGGAACTGTATCTAGAGAAACAAGAAGAAATTGATGCTTTGCCAACAAGAGAAGAACGTCTGAATCGTTTGGCAGAAATGAATGTTGTGGCGCAAGTGAAAAATCTTTACCAAACTTCTATCATGCGTCAGGTACTCCATGAGCGAAAAGCGCCTATGGTTCATGGTTGGGTACTAGATATAAGCACTGGGTTAATCAAAGATATGAACGTCTCAACTGTGCAATGGCAATTGCATATCTGCCCCTTGCTTCTAGAGTTTAGACTCTATGCTATGTTAAAAAATGAGAGCTAATTAGATATTTACCAACACACAAAAGCTTACATTAGAGACTCGATAAATCGTGTTTCTACAGCTTTTATTGCGAGTAAAATAAATAGTTATTTTCCACCTCAGTCTTGTAATGCCTAAGTCAAAGTTATAAAGCAATACGCTTAGGATTCTTATATAGCGTTTCCTAATCATACAAGGTATATCATATTCCCCTCATCGCTTGCGGGGAGGGGGTTGGGGGCGGAGTTCTTGTATCTCACTCAAGCGAGAACCGCTAT
The DNA here is from genome assembly GCF_034531305.2 of Nostoc sp. ChiQUE02. Lineage (NCBI taxonomy): Bacteria > Bacillati > Cyanobacteriota > Cyanophyceae > Nostocales > Nostocaceae > Nostoc > Nostoc sp. ChiQUE02. Next base: position 180,705 of record NZ_JAVRBN020000011.1, on the reverse strand, counting down.
AGATAGATTTTTGTTTAATTAAAGTTACGAATACAAAACAAATGATTTCTTAACCTTTTTCGTCATTTCCAAACTCCGAATGGAAATGCATTCATTGAGGCTCTGACTCAATTTATCACTGGATGCAGAGCCTCAAATCTACTCCCACAAAGAATTATTTCTTAGCAATTATCCACACTGCATGAATAATCCCAGGAATGTAACCAAAAAGAGTCAAAAGTATATTAATCCAAAAGTCTACACCAAAACCTACTTGTAAAAAAACTCCCAAAGGTGGCAGGAAAATGGCACATAAAAGCCGAACTAAATCCATTTAAACCTCCTGTTAATCTCACAAACAACAGCTTGTTGGCGAAGTGATTCCCCACTGTTCAAGCATATTTTTACCTCTCAAAGATAACATTTTCTCTGTTAATCTAGGTCACGGTTAAGATGCGGTAAACCGCACTTAACATTAGCCACCGCTAATTTTGGCTTTGTAACCTAGCTTGGTCAAAATATCAACAATTTTCTGCTTGTGTTCGCCCTGGATTTCAATTTCGTTATCTTTAACTGTCCCACCTGTACCGCACTGGCTTTTCAACTGCTTCACCAAATCTGCCAAGGTTTCTGGTTTGGCTTGAAAACCGCTAATCACTGTGACGGTTTTGCCTTTGCGTCCTTTGCGGGAGGCTTGTACTTTAAGATTTTGTTGTTGTGGGGGTAGTTCTGGAACTGGTCTTTCTGTGGCGGCGGAGTTGTCGTTGCCAAATTCGCGGTAGACAAAGCCTTTATCGGAAGATTTGGGATTGGAAGAAGACATAAAAATCTTTATTAAGGAAAAATTAGAAGCAGCGGAGATTTCTACGTAAACGTTTGCTGGGAAATCAATTTCTAGGCTAACATCACAAATTCATTGCAAGGGATTGAAAGTAATTAGGCATGAGGCATGGGCATTAGCCATGAATGAAGAATTTAGTTCCCCGTCCCCAGATATACCCCAGATATACCCCAGACTTTCTATAATAATTAAGTCATTCCCGTCATTAAAATCAGCTTGTGACTACCACTCCCCTATCTCCAAATTCAACTGCTCAGGTTCCCGATACGTTAGGTCGCTTTGGACGCTTCGGCGGTAAGTATGTACCTGAAACACTGATGCCTGCTCTTACTGAGCTAGAAACAGCTTATCAGCAATACCGCAACGATCCTGGTTTTCAAGCAGAACTACAGCAGTTGTTACGGGACTATGTGGGACGTGCCACACCATTGTATTTCGCTGAACGCCTGACTGCTCATTATGCCCGACCCGATCGCACGGGGCCGCAAATTTACTTAAAGCGGGAAGATTTAAATCATACTGGCGCTCATAAAATCAATAATGCCCTTGGTCAGGTATTGTTGGCAAAGCGCATGGGTAAGCAAAGGATTATAGCCGAAACGGGCGCTGGACAACACGGAGTTGCCACAGCCACAGTTTGCGCTCGTTTTGGGCTGGAATGCGTAATTTACATGGGCGTTCATGACATGGAACGCCAATCTTTAAATGTGTTCAGAATGCGGTTGATGGGGGCAGAAGTGCGTCCGGTAGAGGCAGGAACTGGAACCTTGAAGGATGCCACTTCTGAAGCAATCCGGGATTGGGTGACAAATGTGGAAACAACTCACTACATCTTGGGTTCGGTAGCAGGGCCCCATCCTTACCCGATGATGGTACGTGATTTCCATGCAGTAATTGGCCAAGAAACTCGCGCTCAAGCAATCGAAAAGTGGGGTGTATTGCCTGATATTCTCTTAGCTTGCGTGGGTGGTGGTTCCAATGCGATGGGACTATTCTACGAGTTTATGAATGAGTCTTCTATACGATTTATTGGGATTGAGGCAGCAGGAGAAGGTGTCAATACCGAAAAACACGCAGCGACCTTGACAAAAGGACGAGTTGGTGTATTGCACGGCGCAATGAGCTATCTGCTGCAAGATGAAGATGGGCAAATCATTGAGGCACACTCAATTAGTGCGGGGTTAGATTATCCCGGTGTGGGCCCAGAACATAGCTATTTGAAGGATACTGGTCGCGCCGAATACTATAGCGTAACGGATGCAGAGGCTTTGGCGGCATTTCAGCGATTGTCGAAATTGGAGGGGATTATCCCGGCATTGGAAACAGCCCATGCGATCGCCTACCTCGAAACCCTATGTCCCCAACTAACTGGCAGTCCCCGGATTGTAATTAACTGCTCTGGACGCGGCGATAAGGATGTACAAACAGTAGCCAAGTTCTTAACTGATGCGTAAAAATACTTAAAAGCTTTGGGAAAAAACAATAATGGCTCAACAATTCCAACACCCTATGCTACCGCAACCAACTCACGACGAGTTGGCACGCCAAAATTTTGTGCAAAGTCTGAGAATGCACATTTTCAGGAGTATCTCTCCTGGGAATAAAGTACTTTATGAAAAACTAGCCAAGCCGAAGTTTGAACAAGAACATCAGCGTCCTCCCCAAAATCGTTATGAAATTCGGGAAGTAATGCAGCACGAACCTTACTACCGCTGGAGTAGTGCCCTCAAGCGCATCAACCAGGAAATATTATGGGATGCTGTAAATTCCAGTGTTGATAGACAACTGCCAGAGTTGATTGAGCGTGCCAAAAGTAAGGATGGTGAACTGGGTACTTTAACCCTCGACCCAAATTTTCAAATACCTACTCATCAACAGGCTGTAGACATTCACTGTATGCCCGGAGGATATCACAGTGAATTCACTGATGATGATGTAGCTGCTGGTGCAACTTACGATCGCGGCGCTTACGTTTATGGTTTGGGTTGGTTGGGACCACTTAATGATGATATGGGCCTATCTATAGTCCAAAACTACCTCCTACCAGAGTTTCCCGATTTTCGACCCAGAAAAATTCTCGATATGGGATGTTCCATCGGCAATAGCACATTACCTTATGTGGATGGTTTCCCAGATGCAGAAGTTCATGCCATAGATGTAGGCGCACCCATGCTGCGTTATGGTCATGCAAGAGCCGAATCTTTGGGCAAACGGGTACACTTTTCTCAGCAAAATGCCGAGCACACTAACTTCCCAGATAAATCATTTGATTTAGTGGTTTCTCACATTTTGCTGCATGAAATTCCCCCGCCAGCTGTGCGTAAAGTTATGCAAGAATCTTATCGTCTACTGGCTCCAGGCGGTATGATGCTTCATGTGGAAGCACCGCTGTATCGTCACATGGATGTCTATACGCAGTTTATTTATGACTGGGAAACTGCTAACAACAACGAACCCTTCTGGAGTGCTGTACGCGATCTGGATTTAGTAACCCTAGCTACTGAGGCTGGTTTTGCAGCAGATAAGACATTCGAGAAATTTGTCCCGAATGGGGCATGGAAAGCAAACGTAACTAATAGCTTGTTTAAGAATAGTAACTCAGGCAGCCAAGGCACTTGGTTTGTAGTTGCTGCAACTAAGTAAGCATTCGTAATTGGTAATACTCGCCTCAGGCGAGAAGCAAGCTCCGTAATTGGGGAAGTCAGATTTTCTCTGGGTTTCCTTATTTTCTATGTGTAATCTTATTTTGGGAGAAGTGGTATTAGGATGACAAAAATAGCTAAGGGTAAACGACCTGTTTACTTAGATAATCCGCAAATTGATAAATTGTTAGCGATCGTTATGGCTTTGACTGGTGAGGTGTCTGTGTTGCATGAGCGGCTAGACACCATTGAACGGTTGCTAGAGGTTAAAGGTATTTTATCGGCTACTGAGATTGAAGCTTACCAGCCGGACGCAAAAGTAACCAAGGAGCGGGAACAGTGGCGTGCAGAATATATAGCACGGGTGTTGCGCGTTGTACAGGAAGAGTTAGAAACCCTCAACCAAAGCTAATCTCCCAGAGGTTTTAGTGGAGAAATTTATGCCATTTATATACAAATAATCATACTAATGGTAGAGGGAGTTTTTTAGCAACAGCGCAATTTTTTCGTAAGGTTGTGAATTTAAAAGTTTGCTGGTAGTTTTTGAATATAAAACGGCTGAAAGAGAAATATATAGACCTATAAGCAATTTGTCACATAGACATTAGTTTGGTTAGATGGTCTGGAAGTTTACTTTCAGCAAATGATTAGAACAACAATCTACGGCGTTGCTTTAGGAACTATTGTTCTTGGTAGTGGTGCGATCGCTACTCCTGTAACAAATCCAACTTTGACACCAGAGTCTTCACATATATCAAGTAAAACTGTTCAGATTGCACAATCTAGCATCGACACTGCCTCTATAGAACAGTCGGTTTTTAGCCAAATTAATGAGTACAGAGCTTCCATAGGGAAACCAGCACTGACTCGTAATTCTGCCATCGATAATCAAGCTAAGATTCACAGTCAGGACATGGCTAGTGGTAAAGTTGCCTTTGGACATGGTGGATTTTCACAACGTATTAAAGCAACCGGTATTTCCTACAGAACCGCTGGTGAAAATGTTGCTTATAACCAGGGACGTAGTGACCCGGCTACGAGAGCTGTTCAAGGCTGGCTCAAAAGTCCAGGGCATCTTGCCAATATCAAAGGTGATTTTAATAAGACGGGGATTGGTGTCGCTAAAAACAGTGCAGGCAGAGTCTACCTTACACAAATTTTCTTTCGCTAATAGATTTCGTAAAATTTAGGTTTTTTCTCAAATTTCCCAGACTTCAGTCTGTTGGCAAAGCTTTTACTAGATGTTGAATAATGTAGTTTCAATGACATTTGTCTATTGAATACTACATTATTTTTTAATAATTCATCAAAATCCTAAATTTTCAGCGAAAATAACCGTGATTTCATGAATTTGACTTATTGAAGTATTGACAATTGGAAATGATTTTTTGTGCTTACTATACAAGGATATAGCCAGATTGCCAAAATTCATCAATCCTTAATAGTATCGTGGTATATATCGTCGGAACAATGAGGTAGAGTATAAGTCTTATATCTCTACACATTACGCAATTCTCCATGTTCCGACAAACTGCTTTTGGCATCGCTTTAAGTGCGCTTGTCCTTGCTAGTGGATTAACGACTGTTCCGATACCAAATCATCCTTCTACAAATACATCCACCCGTAATAAGCTGTTGTCGTTTTTTTCCAGTCAGGTTGCAATATCGACTCCTACTTTTAAAACTACGGAGCTAGAAAAATCAGTATTTGACCAAATTAATCGATATCGAGCTTCTAAAGGGCTGCCAAAGTTGACCCTAAATGCAAATATAACTCGACAGGCAAGAATTCATAGTCAAAATATGGCTAAAGGTAAAACCCCATTTAGCCATCAGGGATTTGAAGGGCGAGTCAAAGCTGTCCCTATTCGCTACAACAGTGCGGCGGAAAATGTTGCTTTCAATCGGGGATATAGCAACCCCGTAGAGGAAGCTGTTACTGGTTGGATCAAAAGTCCCGGACACCTAAAAAATCTTAAAGGAAATTATAACCTAACTGGAATCGGCGTTGCTACTAATAATCAAGGCGAAGTCTACCTGACACAAATATTTTTTCGCACTAGGTAGATTTAATTTCTGATTTTTTTGCACAATAATAATGTAGTGTCTGACAAGACTTTTGTCTGCTAGACACTGCTATTATTTTTGAACGATTGATGACATTACAAGATTTTCAGGTGAGCGATCGCGACCTTAGTGACGCAGCCCTTGAACAGTATTTAGAATCTCCAGCGATCGCAGTTGATACAGAAACGATGGGATTATTGCCGCAGCGCGATCGCTTGTGTCTTGTCCAGCTGTGCAACCCAGAAGGGAAAGTGACTGCAATCCGCATAGCCAAAGGACAAGCTGACGCCCTAAACTTAAAAAAACTTTTGGAAGCGGCGAATGTCGTAAAAGTGTTTCACTTTGCTCGCTTTGACCTTGCCACTTTACGAGCCAATTTAGGGATTCAGGTTGGCCCTGTTTTTTGTACCAAAATTGCTAGTAAGCTAGCCCGTACTTACACAAATCGCCACGGACTCAAAGATGTGGTGCAAGAGTTAGAACAAGTAGAACTGGATAAAAGCTCTCAAAGTTCTGATTGGGGTAACGCCGCTAGTTTATCTGAAGCTCAACTAAGTTATGCTGCCAATGATGTGCGCTACTTACTTAGTGTGCAGCAGAAGCTAACAGAAATGCTCAAACGAGAAGAACGTTGGAAAATTGCTCAAGAATGTTTTGAATTTCTGCCAACAGTAGTTTCGTTGGATTTGTTGCAATTTAAAGATTTGTTTGAACATTGAGCAAACAGGAAATCTTTTGCAAACGTTATTGATATGGAGAACAAGCATCACCAGACAGAATATTCTGCTTAGGGATTTCCAGAAATTAAATTATCCCATTTTTAGAGCCAAGACGATGATCGGATTCTTCCTCCCCTGCTTCCTCTGCTCCCCCTGCTTACACAGCGATGGGACATTTTTTAATTGGAAGTCCCTTATGACCGGAGGCAACGGAAGTTTCCGGCTCTGTTCCTGAATTGTGACTTCTCTGCTCACGAAAAATCGAGATTAGACCTCTTGAAAATTCTCTAACACCCTACCCTTAACCCCTCCCCGCACGCAAAGAAGGGAGACTCTGATTTCTATCAAAGGTAGGGTGGGGTTATTATTTTTGATTTATGCAAGAGGTCTATCGCTAATTTTCTAAGTTATTTTTTGTCTAGGAGCCAATATTGGAATCATCAGTGTCTCTAGAAGTATTAGATTCACTAACACCCTCTTTTAGGTTACTGGCTCCCTCTTGGATGCCTTCCTTCAGGTTACTAGCTCCTTGTTGAATGTTTTCCTTCAGGTTACTGGCTCCCTCTTGAATGCCTTCCTTCAGATTACTAGCTCCTTTTTTAACGGCTTCTGTGGCGCTAGTGCCTCCCTTTGGCTGATTTTCTTGGTGATTTTTTAGCCGATCTACTACATTGTAGTCATCTGAACCTGGGGGAGTTTTTGATTCAACAATGCCTTCTGTTGGGCCACCGATCGCCTTCCATGCGGCAAGACCACCTTTGAGTTGAGAGACATGCTCAAATCCATTAGAACGCAGTTGTTGTGCGGCTTGGGCAGTTTCTTCTTCACTAGCACCGTAAATGTAAATATCACGGCTTTTATCCAAAGAAGGTACTGCACGCTGTACCAATTCATCTATGGGCATTGGCATCGCTCCCATAATATGACCTTCGTTGAAGGTGTTGCGATCGCGCACATCCAGTATTGTAAAAGCTGGTTCGCCCCATTCCAGACGAGATTTCAGGGTATGAACATCAGATTGTGCTTCTATTGGTGGCTGTGGGGGAATGATGCCGCCTACTAAATTGTTTACCATAATTCTTCCTTACTGACGATATTAATAGCAATTTAACGGACTAAGCATATTTAATTGCTCTTTCTCTGGGATGAATATCCTCAAAGTCTTTCTTAAGATAGAGTGAGTAATTGAAATATTTTCTACCATTTAATCCATTGCAAATACAGTCAAATTAGACTATATGTAAGGCAGATTTTTCTATTAATTTAATTAAATATATGTTAAACTTATATTTCTACTATTGAATTAATCAGACAAATTATGAATAAATTTAAATTAATTAAATTCTCTACCTAATTCATAAAAAATAGTCTAAGTAATTAAAAATATTCAGTCATTAATACACGAATTACGTACCTTTTGAATATCTGCGATCGCTAACAATAATGTCTCTTCAATCTCTTGCCGTACTATTGGAGTTACATAAGCAGCACTATTGAGGCAATCTACCAGCAATTTATTGACATCATAATATTGCTGAAGCAATTCTTTTTGCTGTTGGTTGAACTGCCAGTCATAACCAATATTACGATACTTAATCAACATATCTCTTAATTGTTCACCCCAGGCTTTACCCTTAGATTGCCACCAGCCCCGAAATTTCTCTGGATTGCTGTCTATTTTTGGTAATTGTTTTTTGAGTTTTTGCAGCACTTGCTTTAATTTAGGATCAACAACAAGATCAGCAGCTTCATCAAAAGCAATGGCAAAGGCATGAGCATGATCAAGGGCATCGTTGAGGCTATGCTCAAAGGCAAAATCAAGTTCATTAACACAGGCAACAGTACTGAACAGAAACTCATCAAGAGCAAGCTCAGAATCAAAAGCTATATTACCAACAAGGGCATACTCAAGGTCATAACCAGAATTATAGACAAAGGCGCGATGCCTATGGCAAGAGCTTCGCTCATCGTAAACGAGATAAAAGGCACGAACGGCTGCTGCTTTGTAGTGGGTAGAGACTGAACTAGATTTTTGATGCAACCAGGTGAGAAAATACTGTAATCTTTCGTCGCCAGCCACTAGGAAATCAATATTTTGCTTCATTATCTGTAGCATTTCATCAGCATTCGGCAACATATTAACAGTTAGTAAAAATACCTGATGCCAGCGCTTTTCTGTTATGTGACTGACCAGGTTGTTCCAAGCATAAGCTGGGTAACTTTCAACAATATTTCGAGCCGTTAAATATTCTTGAAAAGTCAGATGAGAAAAAGAGTAAATTCCCCGTGCCCTTTCCACAAATAACCCATTTTCTATCTCAATTGCTTTCAACACTGCTTCGTTATCTAGCTGCAATTGAGTTGCCTCTGAATTAATATTTTGTAAAGGTTCTAGATAGTCAGCAATAAGTTGCAGAATTTTTTCTTGCTCTAAAAAGTAATCTTCTTGCTCAAAACTGATAGCCGCAAGTTGAAAAAGCAGTTTTTTCTTAGTTACCAAAGTCAAATTATGAGCAATGCGATCGCGTTTAATTCCTCTGGTTTTATCCCATCTGAACAGTAAAATATTCAGTGCTTGCTCATATAACTTGGCTGGCTTTAAGGAAAATTCACCTTTTACTTGGAACACTAGGCAAATCCAATGCAACAGTATTGGAGTGACCGCTAATTCTCGGATATGCTGATTTTCTGGGAGATGCAACTGATTAATAAATAAATTTCCTATGGCTTCCCCATCTTCCTTGGAATTAAGAGCAACTGCAAAAAACCATTTTTTGGCAAAAACTTCCACTTGTTCTTGGTCTAAGTCTGCAATTTCAACTTCAGTAAATCCCTGATATCTATATTTTTGGGCAGCAATCCGACAGTTAATAACAAACTGATTTCTGTAAAAAGTCTGAGTAAATCTCCGAATTTCTATTGTGACTTTATCTGCCTTTTCTGCTGGTACTTCATCTAAGCCATCTAGCAAAATCAGCAGTTTGCCCTGAGTCAGTAGGATTTTAGTTGATTCCTTTTCAACACCGCAATTGAGAAATTCCTGGCTGATGTAGTTCAATAAATTGAGTTGGCTGTCATTTTTAGCATCTTCAGCAAATTCTTTCACCCTAATATAAGTTGCAATGTGGTTTGGCTGAACCTCGCCTTTGTTACACTCAATCGCTAGATATTGTAAAAATGTAGTTTTACCTGACCCTGGTTTACCCAGCACCATTAGTTTTGAGTGCCGCAATACCGCTTCCAACCCTGGTAATCTTCTCTGATGTTTGTATCCTCCAAGTTGATTAAAGTCCGATTCAGATTTGAAGTCTTTCAACAGGTCAGATATTTCTCGCCATTGCAGGCTGGTTATCTCCTCTAAGACATTAATATTGGTGTAAATGTCCATCAGTTGGACTGTCTGAGCAATGTCCAACATTTGCAGAATGTTGCACTGGTCTTGAATTTTGTCTTGGCGCTTTTGGCGCACTTCCCGCACCAGTGTATCGAGGTCAGCACCTTTAAATTGCACTTTAGGAGTTGCTTCAAATGCCACATCTTCAGGTAAACCAGCAACCTTTTGCCAAGATAACCCTAGCTGTTGGCAAATTTGCACAAAACAAGAGCGTGAAACCGACTCACCTGCAAAAAATTTGGAAACTGGTTGACGTGTAATGCCCAAAGCTGTTGCTAATTTATGCTGACTCCAAGTTTTGTCTGTTAAAGCTGTTTTTGCTGCTCTTATACCTTCTGGTGATGCTCTCAGTCCTTGGCTTGTCATAGTCTCAGGCTGAAACTTGTAGTATAGTATATGCTTAAAAGGGTAGCTACATGTGAATGCACGCTGAGTACATTTTCGTAGGCCCTCTTCAAGAAGACATACCCGTTGGTTAGAGTACATCTAAGTCGGTAGGAGTTTAGAATCTAGATTGACTTAAGTAAATTGGCGCTATTAAAGGTAACTATGTAAATTTTTGTAAAACTTCTGGGATATGCTTGAATTAAGCTTAGTTGCTCGTTTCTGTACCTTTAAAATTTGGTTTTTCGCCGCCAACATACTTATATAGATTCGTTTGTGAGCCTTTGTAGATACCTAATTAATCAAGGAGTGCCTTGCTCTTTCAAAGTTGTAGCAATTGCCGTGGCGTTTGATGTTTCTCTGGACTATTTTTGGTTATGAAGATGGTCTTCAATTACACTCATTTTAAGTATAAAAGTTCAAAACTATACAATATAAATTCAAAATTATACAAAACTCATACAATACTTATACATTTTATAAGCATTACGATGGCTGAAGTTTTCATAAACTTCATGGAAAATTAATTGTGTACAAGTACTACAGTAGCGATCGTACTCATCAGAGACGCGCGTGAATACACTCTCAACAGAAACATGTAAAGCAAAACTGGCGCAACAGCAAATCGCCCAATCTACAATAGGCAGCATTATGGTTATGGTTACCGCTACTACTCCCAAAATTCTGATCGTCGATGACGACTTCGGCGTCCGAAATCTCGTCTATCGTTTTTTAAGTCGGAAATATCAAATAGAGTCGGCAGCAGATGGTAAGACTGCCTTATCGTTGTTTGAGCAATTCAACCCAGCTTTAGTGATTCTGGATTGGAATTTGCCGGATGTTAATGGTTATAGCCTCTGCCAAGAAATGCAGAGTCGTACTAATGTTTTAGTGCTGATACTAACTAGCAGGACTGACGAGGCTGATAAAATCAAAATCTTAAGCGCAGGTGCTGATGATTTTATGACTAAACCATTTAGTCTTGCAGAAGTTGAAGTTAGAGTAGAAGCTCTTTTGAGACGGATACGCTACATCAACCCCTCCCCAACACAACGTATTATTTTCAAGCAGCTAGCAATTAACCCAGAAGGTCGGGAGGTCACACTTAACGATAAACCTCTCGCTTTAACAGCCCTGGAATTTAATATTTTACATTTTTTAGCAAGTCATCCTAATCAGGCTTGGAGTCGCCCACAGCTAATCCAAAAAATCTGGGGTTGCGACTACATAGGAGATGGCCGGGTGGTTGATGTGCATATTGGTCAGCTTCGCAAGAAAATGGAAGTTGATGCCAGCATTCCAGAGTTTATTAAAACTGTGCGGGGCTATGGTTACAAGTTTGAAGCACCTGAAGAAAATACTAATTCCTGAGCTTACCGATTTCAGGAGTACTTCATAACAAAAAATTACTCATCTGAGTCAACATTAGTCTTGTTGTTTACCTAAATATTTTTACTGAGGCTTGACCGTATAACTTGCCTTAATTTGAGACGTTGCTACAAACTGATTTGGTGATTTCGTGTCTACTCAAGCCTTAGACAGTAACTTTATTGCTTTTAATATATCGTCTCAAGATAAGTTCCAACATACTCAAAATGTATCTAGATTAAGTGAAGTTTCGCCTATAGGTAAAATTTGGGACAAGCACCGAGCCAATGCTGATAAAGTTTTTCACTATTACGCCAAACAAAACGAACATTGTTTTCAGCAGTATGCTTGGCGAGTGAGAATGTGTTCCGAGTTGCTGAAGTTTCAATTAGTGCCAGATGAATCGGAAGGTGTTCTCAAGTTAAAGCTATCAGATGCCCGATTTTGTAGAGTTCGTCACTGTCCTGTTTGTCAGTGGCGGCGATCGCTCATGTGGAAAGCAAGGGCTTACAAAATTCTCCCACAGGTTGTCACTGATTACCCCAAGCACCGTTGGCTATTTGTTACCTTGACTGTAAAGAATTGTCAGATTGAGGAACTCAGGGAAAACTTGGATTCGATAAATAAAGCTTTTAAGCGATTTACTGAATTGAAGGCATGGCCTGCAAAAGGTTGGGTGAAGTCTATTGAAGTAACTAAAGGTAAAGATGGAGTTTCAGCACACCCGCATTTACATATTTTGGCAATGGTGCCGCCTTCGTATTTTAGTCATGGGTATCTTTCTCATGCCAAATGGGTAGCGTTATGGCAGCAGTGCTTACGGATTGATTACCTGCCTGTTGTTCATACTAGCGCGATCGCAAAAAATCATAACCCTTCACTACTTATCCCAGAAATTCTCAAGTATCAGGTGAAAGAGTCAGATTTGGTGGGTGATAGAGAATGATTTTTAGAGTTAACCCGTCAACTGCATAAAACTAGAGCGATCGCTGTTGGGGGTATACTCAGACAGTATATGCGCGAATTAGAAGAGAAAAACCAAAACCTCATTAATGAAAGTGAAGAGACAGATGAGGCTGATAAAGCAAGTTTGTCTTTCAGGTGGAAGCACAAGTTACAAAAGTACAAAATTAAGAAATATCTTCGAGTTATAAAAATTAATAGGTTAATTTACACTTTTAGGAATCATCTCTGACTTTGACTAACTAACTCAGCGGCTAAATGTATTGCTGCTTTCATACTCGTAGCATCAGCAATTCCCTTACCCGCAATATCAAACGCTGTTCCGTGGTCTGGTGAAGTCCGAACGAAAGGAAGACCTATAGAAGTATTAACTGCCCGATCAAATGCCATCAGCTTCACAGGAATTAAGCCTTGGTCGTGGTAAAGTGCCAAGTAGCCATCAGCAGTATTTTGTACTAAAGAATTTCCATACCAAGCTTGACCAGGCTTAACCCACATTGTATCTGGCGGTATCGGCCCATCTAGTTGTAATTGTGGTCGGTTTTGCCGCTCTTGCTCCAACCAGGGAATTAACCAATCCTGTTCTTCATGTCCCAATTGTCCCTGTTCGCCACTGTGGGGATTTAAACCTGCGATCGCAATTCTCCCATTTTCTATCCCAAAATCTTTCTCTAAACATTCCACCAACAAATCCAGTTTCTGTGTCAACAATTGCGGTGTCAATGTATCGGCTACTTGACGTAGGGGGATATGTGTGGTAGCAAGTAAAGTGCGGAGTGTCCAACCAGTATGGGGCGATCGCGCCACAAATAACATCCCGAAACGGTCAACATTTGACTTTTCTGCCAAAAGTTCCGTTTGCCCTGGGTAATTATACCCTGCGGCTTTCCAAGCTGATTTAGCGATCGGCCCTGTGACAATACCATCAAATTTACCAGCGAGTGTTTGAGCGATCGCATATTCCATATACGCAAAACTAGCCGCACCACTCGCCGCATTACCTATTCCTGGGATAATTTCACCTTTAATTTCCCCATCTAACAGCACATCGCTGACTGAGAATTCGTTTGGATTTGCCAAAGGTGCTAAATTCTCAGGTAAATTCAGATTGTGATAAGTCTCTGCCAGCAAATCCCAGTTACCTACCACTGTAACGTTATATTTTTTACTAATTTCCGGCTCTGCTAAAGCTTTCAAAATCACCTCCGGCCCAATCCCTGCCGGATCTCCTAGCGTCAGCGCCAAACGCGGGCGGTCATCTTGGCGAAAATCCACTAAATTATCTTGATTATTTTGATACATAAAATTTATTCATAATTATTATCATTATGTTTTCTCACATTTCCCCATCTCCACCGCTCCACAGTAGGGATTGCCCCCCAAACTAGTAGGGATTACTTGCTAAACTAGTTTAAAATTATTTACACAGGTCTAATCCTACAGCAACAATTGAAAAGCTTCTGCTAGACCTAGTTTACACACACTAATTTGCATAAGGAGAATCACACCAATGGGCGGCGAACTTTTAAATGCAGCTCTATTGTCCTTCGGTTTAATCTTCGTGGGCTGGGGCTTAGGTGCTTTGTTACTGAAAATTCAGGGTGGAGAAGAATAATTGAGTGCTGAGTTAGGAGTCAGGAGTTGGGAGAGACGCGATTAATCGCGTCTGTACAAGAGTTAGGAGTTATTCTTCTCCACATTTCCCACTCCCTTTTTCATCGAAAAGTTCTGTTTGCCCCAAGTCAGCGTTCATACTTTTCGCTAACTGGGAAAAAAGCTTGTCCGTTTAACGGACAGCCCTTTTCCCATGAATTTTTTCATAAAAAACGATTTTCTGAGAAAAGATGTAAACTTTTGTTTGCATAGGTTATTCTGATAACATTCTTTTCATAAAACATTAAAATTTATTACAAACCTCATGACATTATTAATCGTCGGTGCCACTGGCACCTTAGGAAGACAAGTGGCTCGTCGTGCAATCGATGAGGGATATAAAGTACGCTGTCTTGTTCGGAGTAGTAAAAAAGCAGCTTTTCTCAAAGAATGGGGTGCAGAACTCGTACCAGGAAATTTGCGCTACCCCGATACGTTAACGGAAGCATTAGAAGGTGTAACCCAAGTTATTGATGCGTCAACATCCCGCCCTACAGATTCACTGAGTATCAAACAAGTGGACTGGGACGGCAAAGTAGCATTGATTCAAGCAGCAATTGCAGCGGGTGTAGAGCGGTTTATCTTCTTTTCGATTTTAGATGCTGATAAATACCCAGAAGTACCGCTAATGGAAATTAAGCGGTGTACAGAACTCTTCCTGGCTGAGTCGGGCTTGAATTACACTATCTTGCGGCTAGCTGGGTTTATGCAAGGGTTAATCGGTCAGTACGGGATTCCCATTTTGGAAGCACAGCCAGTTTGGGTAACAGGTAATTCTTCTCCCATCGCCTATATGGACACTCAGGACATTGCTAAGTTTGCTATCCGAGCATTGAGTGTCCCAGAAACAGAAAACCAAGCTTTCCCTGTAGTTGGGACTCGTGCATGGAGTGCAGAGGAAATCATCAACCTGTGCGAACGCTTATCTGGAAAAGACGCCAGAGTAACGCGGATGCCAATAAGCTTACTGCGTGCTGTGCGGGGCTTAATGCGGTTCTTTCAGTGGGGATGGAACGTAGCGGACAGGCTAGCGTTTACAGAAGTATTGGCTAGTGGTAAACAGTTAAATGCTTCAATGGATGAAGTCTACACAGTCTTTGGCTTAGATGAGCAACAAACCACAACCTTAGAAAGCTATCTACAAGAGTACTTCAGCCGAATAATGAAGAAGCTCAAAGAATTAGACTACGAGAAAAATAAAAATAAAAAGCAGAAATCTAAAAAAACTCCTTTTAAACAGTCTTCAAAAGCCAATAGTCAATAGTCATTACAAAACAGACATTAGTCGTAAAACTCTAGACTCCGGATATTTGACTCTAGATTAATGACTACATGGTCAAAAATGTGTAAGGATTACATAATACAGAGCATCGCCTAAACTTGGATATTTGAGTGTGCCGAAAGCAGGCATTATCTACAATGACGTTAAACCGATAGCTGGCCGTGTCGCTATCGAGTTGAAAGACAAGCTAACCGCAGCCGGTTGGAATGTATGTATCACATCGAGTATCGGTGGAATACTGGGCTACTCTACACCTGAGAGTTCTGTATGCCACACCCCCATTGACGGTCTGACGCCCCCTGGTTTTGACTCAGATATGAAGTTTGCAGTGGTGTTAGGGGGAGACGGCACTGTTTTAGCAGCGTCTCGTCAA
The DNA here is from genome assembly GCF_034531305.2 of Nostoc sp. ChiQUE02. Lineage (NCBI taxonomy): Bacteria > Bacillati > Cyanobacteriota > Cyanophyceae > Nostocales > Nostocaceae > Nostoc > Nostoc sp. ChiQUE02. The sequence continues at coordinate 165,040 of NZ_JAVRBN020000011.1, read as the reverse complement.
GTAGCCCCCTGTGGTATTCCACTGCTAACAGTGAATACTGGCCACATGGGATTTTTGACAGAAACGTTCTTGAATCAATTGCCCCAAGCACTAGAACAGGCAATGGCAGGTGAGTATGAAATTGAAGAACGGGCCATGCTCACCGTCAAAGTGTTTCGGGGAGATTCAGTGCTGTGGGAAGCCCTATGCTTGAATGAAATGGTGCTGCATCGGGAACCTTTGACCTCTATGTGCCATTTTGAAATTGCCATAGGGCATCATGCGCCAGTAGATATTGCGGCGGATGGTGTGATTGTTTCTACGCCTACTGGTTCTACAGCTTACTCATTGAGTGCTGGTGGCCCAGTAGTGACTCCTGGCGTACCTGTTTTACAACTAGTACCCATTTGTCCCCATTCCCTAGCTTCTAGAGCATTGGTATTTCCAGATACTGAATCAGTTAGTATCTACCCAGTAAACATTCCTCGGCTAGTTATGGTGGTAGATGGCAATGGCGGGTGCTATATCCTACCAGAAGATCGAGTATATATGGAGCGATCGCAATATTGTGCCCGATTTATTCGCCTGCAACCGCCAGAGTTTTTCCGAATTTTGCGAGAAAAATTAGGTTGGGGTTTGCCACATATCGCCAAACCAACTTCGGTAGAATTGCCGTAGTCAGGAGTTAGGAGTTCGCAGTTAAGAGTTAGGAATTATTAGTTCTTTCTCTTCTCCTGCCTCCCCTTCTCCGCCATCTAGTGATTTCCTTCCAGAATTACTGGTGTAGGGATGGTATTTGGAGTTAGTTATTAAGATTGCATCGGAGAATTCGATGGCTGACCCTGAACGTGCTAAAAGATCCTTGGCAGCATGTCAAATCAGGATTGCTCCATCACTAAAAACTCGTAATTGCACTTTATAACTAATGTAAAGATTTTCTCTAGAATGTCTTTACAATCCCAAATCCAATATCCCAAATTGTTATGACAGTTGCTCAAAGTCCCTGTGTTTTGGTGATTGAAACCGATGAGAACCTAGCAAATCAGCTTTCTTGCGATTTGCAAGAAGCTGGCTATGAATCAATTTTGGCTCATGATGCGACGACTGGTTTGCAACACTGTCGCGATCGCCAGCCTGCTTTAATTGTCTTAGACCGGATGCTAGCAGGAGAATCGGGACTCTCATTGTGCAAAAATCTGAGAGGCACTGGTATGCGATCGCCTGTATTGATTTTAATGGCAAGGGATACAGTCGATGATCGTGTAGCTTGTCTAGAAGCTGGAGCGGATGATTACATCCTCAAACCTTACCGCTCAGAAGACTTTTTGAAGTTGATTCGCCTCTACTTAAAACCCGATGTGGATACCACGGAGCAGTTACGCTTTGGGGATTTAATTTTAGACATCGCAACTCGCCGTGCCATACACAACGGACGAGCAATTGACTTGACAATGAAAGAATTTGAACTATTAAAATTCTTAATGGAACATCCTCGTGAGGTCTTAACCCGCGAACAAATTTTGGAAAATGTTTGGGGTTATGACTTTCTGGGTGAATCGAATGTAATTGAAGTGTACATCCGTTACTTACGCTTAAAAATCGAAGATGAAGGTCAAAAGCGCCTCATTCAAACAGTGCGCGGCGTAGGGTACGTTTTAAGAGAATCCTAGTACACTATGGCTGAAGTTTGCCTACCTTTAACAAGGGACTTAAGCCCCAAGTCTGGTTAATTGAGGCTGAAAACGGCTGTATATTACGGGACGAATAAAAGCCGTGGTTTTCTAGCTTAAATTCTGTAAAATTGGAATCTAAATTACAAAATCAAAAAACTATATGACTCGTTGGCTAAGTTTGCTCTCAATGTTGCTGAGTATTTTTCTGATGGGTTGTTCTGTGCCAACAACAGTTAAACCTCCCAGCCTCACGTCTGGTTCTCAAACTCCAGCACCAGAGAGTTTAGGTCAAACACTACCAATTTCTGCTAAAGCCATTCTTCCTAATGGCACAACGATTCAATTAGAAGTGGCGCAGACTCCACAACAGCAAGCCAAAGGCTTGATGTATCGACCAGCTTTGCCAGATGACCGGGGGATGCTATTTGGGTTCCCTTCAGCACAACCAGTCAGTTTCTGGATGAAGAATGTACCTGTGCCCTTGGATATGGTATTTTTACATAACGGTGTAGTTCAATATATTCAGGTTGCTGCACCTCCTTGTGCAAGTGAGCCTTGCCCGACCTATGGCCCCAATACACCAATCGATAAGGTGATTGAACTTCGCTCTGGAAGAGCTGCCGAATTGAAGTTGAAAGTCGGCGATACTGTGGAAATTGAGTTTTGAGGCTCCGGTACTTGCGGGGATAAATATCTGGGTAGTTACTCTGTTGAGAACCTACAGTATCTAAGTATATGTTTTTTTTGTAAAAAAAGTCACCTGATGTGGTAAAACAGTCACTTGTAACGCTACTATTTGAAAACTGTGGTAATAATATAAAATTCTACATGTCTCCAACCTGAAATCGCGGTCTTAAGGTTTGGTTGTAAAAATATTCCCTTGGGCGTAAGTGTAAATAGTCGCCAATAAGAGAGTATAGGCTATGGAATCTTTGTTACTACATGTGTGATTAAATAAAGCACAAAAGTAAACAAGATGGAGCCAATTTAACTAGGTAAAAATACTGCTTGAAAATCGAGCAGGTGATTTGTACGAAAATTCCTATTTCTCAAACCTTCTATGAGAAGCCTCTCTTGAAGGCAAATTAAAAAAACTGTGCTGGGGTGTATAGCCAATAACGGCACAGTGACAGATGAAATACTGGCTACTGGCTACCGAGCAATGGTGAACTGAATATATGACAATACATTCTGCACAAGGAGGTGAGATACAAATGTCACCATCAAAATATTCTCGACTGATTCATTTTTTGCAAGAAGATTTGGCGATTTCCACAGCCTCACTGGCGGTGGCACTTCGGCATCGGGAGCAAGACCCAGGTCCTTTGGCAATGATTCTTTGGCAGTATGGCTTAATTACTTTAGAGCAATTAGAACAAATTTATGATTGGCTGGAGACGGCATAGGTCATACCAATTTTGGACTTTAGGTCGCACCTTTGGTGCACTTTCAGCGCAACTTGGATTTTGGATTAAAAGTCTCTATCAAAAGGCTGTGACCGGAATCTCAAACAAGACTATTTATGCCAATTTGGTATCATACTAAGTTGCCAAAGTTAGTTTTGTTTGGTATCAAAGACCCTGTACGACTGTTTCCGGACAAATAATACTATCTAGGACAACTTGGTATGATTTAGGAGAATTGAGCTATGTTACATCAACTTTACCTTGTGCAAAGGTTGATATATAGGTCTATTGACTCTGGCGGTTTCTACTTATTTATATACAAATCAAAAGAGCGAGTTGATAATTTAACTCGCTCTTTTGATTTAGTGCTCAGTACTCAGGACTGACTAAACACTTTAACTGCTGCTGCTACACCAGAACCAGGAGTGAAGTCTTCGTAGCCAAGTTCTCTTAGGGTAACTTCTAAAGATGCTATACAGCTGAGGATATCGCGATCGCTCACAAAACCCAAGTGACCAATACGAAAAATTTTGTTGCTCAAATGGTCTTGACCGCCTGCTAGGGCAATATCAAAGCGTTTTTTCATCAATGACCGAATCTTATCAGGTTCAATTCCCTGTGGTGCTACAGCCGTAATCGCTGGACTAGCGGAACTATCTGCTGCAAACAAAGGTAAATTTAACCCTTGAATGGCGGCGCGGGTAGCATTCTTAAGCCGTTCGTGTCGAGCAAATATTGATTCCAACCCTTCCTCTTTCATGATTCGCAACGTGGTGTGCAGCGCTACAATCAAGTTCACAGGCGGAGTAAATGGAGTTGTATTTTTGGCTGTGGCTTTGCGATATTTGCCTAAGTCCAAATAATATTTCGGTAGCTTCGCGGTTTTGTAAGCTTCCCAAGCTTTGGGGCTGACAGAGACAAAACCCAATCCCGGCGGAATCATATATCCTTTTTGGGAACCGGAGGCGACTATATCCAAACCCCAAGCATCCACGGGTAGATTGAACGCACCCAAGCTAGTGACGGCATCAACGATAATTAAAGCTTCACCGTGTTCTTTTACGTGGCGGTTGATGGTTTCTAAGTCATTCAACACACCCGTCGAGGTTTCGCTGTGGGTAATGATTACGGCTTTAATTTGCTTTTGGGTATCAGCTTGGAGCTTTTCGGCAAATACTCCTGGGTCTAAGGGTTTTCCCCACTCCACCTTAACTTCTTCTACATTCAAACCGTAGGCTTGACCTATTTCTACCCAGCGTTCGCCAAATTTACCATTAGAACCAACTAAAATGCGATCGCCCGGAGAGAGGAAATTAATTATTCCGGCTTCTACAGCACCCGTACCACTAACATTAAGCGTTAGCACATCACTTTGAGTTTGGTGCAGCCACTTGAGGTTTTCCGTCACCTCTGCCAATATGTTGCTAAATTCACTGGTACGGTGTCCAATCGGATGCTTGGCTAATGCCAGTAAGGCAGCTTCTGGCACCGGGGTTGGGCCTGGAATCATTAGCATCAGCTTATCGTTCATGTGTCTATCCTAAAGTCAAATAAAAGTCAAAATTGTGGGAAGTTGGTTTATTTTGGTAGCAAATTCTAGATATTTATCTAAAAATTACACTCAGATCGTCACCAGACTTGTTGTGTATTTTCCAAATCCATAGGAAAAGTATCGTGGGAGTTAATGAACGGTCAGCTTGACCTTGGCAATTTATACGAGACTCTAACTCAAATAAAACCTCTGTTCCAGGCAATCTTACCACACACCTAGACGCAAGGTTAAAGCGTGTACTCGTAGGAAAGTGGCTATTTTAGGAAGTAACCGCCTACACTATGCGGAAGGCTTGGATGTTACCGTTTGCTAGGAGATAGAAGATACTTAACCCAAACTTTTAAATGTACTTGGGTCGAGGATTTGTTCTTAAGTTGCCATTCTCTAAAGAATACCTCCATCCATTGAAAAGGTGATGATTTATTTGATTTTAAATCGCTTCGATACCAATATTTAAGGTTTCTCTGGCTTACTCAATGGCGATTCTCTACTGATTGTTTACAGTGCATTTGTTGCAGAATTTGAGATATTTATGCTACTAATTGCTGCATATTGTGAAACTGCACTCAGTGATAGGCGATGCCTACGGTGGTCTACGCCTACGCTAATAAACTATAAGTTTTTATACTATACTTACAAGCTTGCTACAATCGTGCCTAGTACTGTTAATTACTACTCACGGTGAGTCATTTTTAACTAGTGTTCAGTTCATAAACTGTCACTCACTAGATCCCCGGTATTCTTACAAAAGAGATATTCTTAGTTAGTGCAAGGAGTGATACCATTTCACCACATGTTTGTCACAAGTTATCCCCGCAATGCTCCCTCCTAAGGGAGTGTTGCAGGTTTCAAATGTTGCATCAAACGCGTGAGTTGGTATAAGCTTTTACGGAAAAGCGCTTGAGTGAGCAAAACTCTCAAGCGCTTTTTCGTGTATAAATAAAACAGCCCTACTCTCTGGACGATAATACAGTTGTTCTTAAATACACATATACCTGAAGAAGAAAATGATCAGGCGATCGCTTTGGCTCAAGATTTAAAATATCGTCTCCATCAAACATCAGAAGAGGAAATGCTTTTGGAATTGCTGGTAACGTTAATTGAGAAATCCCCCAAGGTACACCGCATTCGATGTTAATGCATCTTGTAGAAGCACGGGATATTACTCCAGAAGCATTAGTTGATGTAATCGGTTTTAGGGAAGTTGTTTTGGAAATTCTCAACGGCGATCGCAGCTTTAGTAAGGCTCAAGCAGAAGCGTTTACGAAGTATTTTCATCTGAATGCGAGTTTATTTGCTTATTAAGCGCTAACAGCGACTAATGCATGACAAAATAACCCAGCAGCACTGAGTTGACAAGCTAGACTCTCAATCGAGAAAAACGAAACTTCAACCTTTAAATAACGCGATCTTAATCAACTGGCGTAGGCTAGAGGGAATCGTTGTTTCAGGTTTTCAATGCATCAGCCTGACCATGTTCTCTTAGCTGACTACAAAATTCACCAATTTTCCAGGCACCACAATTACCTTTTTAATCTCTTTGCTTTCGATGTAACGCTGGGCAATTTCTGATTCACGGGCATATTTCTCCAACGCTGCTTTATCTGCTTGTGCTGGTACTTGAATCGCGCCGCGAGTTTTACCCATAATTTGAATCACTAAAGTGATTTCATCAGCTACCAAAGCAGCAGGGTCAAATGATGGCCAAGTTTGAATGTGAACTGAATCACTTTCACCCAATAAATGCCATAATTCATCAGCAATGTGTGGTGCAAAGGGTGCTAGCAATACCACCAAAGTCCGAATACCTTCTGCATAAATTGGTGAATTTTTACCGCTGGCATCAGTTAAGGCATTACTCAACTTCATCAATTCTGAAATAGCTGTGTTGAATTGATATTCGTCTTCCACGTCTTCCGTCACCGCTTGAATAGCCGTGTGAATCGCCCGCCGCAATTCCTTTTCTGCCTTAGTTAAATCTGAGAGTTGAGCTTTTTTACGGGATACCCCAGCAGCAACATAATCTGTCACCAAACGCCAAACCCGATTTAAGAAGCGGAATTGTCCTTCCACATCGGCTTCATCCCATTCCAAGTCTTTTTCTGGCGGCGCTTTGAACAAGATGAACATCCGCGCTGTATCTATACCGTATTTGGAAATCACATCTTCTGGCGCTACACCATTGCCTTTTGATTTAGACATGGTGGCGTAGAGACGTTGCAATGGTTCACCTGTTTGGGGGTCGCGGGGGTCGGCTGAATTTACCAGATTAGAAGGAATCCATTTATCTTTACCACCCTTCTTGGGATTTAAGTAAGTTAAACCCTGTACCATCCCTTGAGTTAACAGGCGTTGGAAGGGTTCGTCAAAATTTAACAAACCTCTGTCCCGCAGAACCTTAGTAAAGAACCGCGAATACAATAAATGTAAAATCGCGTGTTCAATCCCACCTACGTACTGATCCACTGGCATCCAGTCATTAATTTTACTGGAATCAAAAACCTGTTGTTCATTCTTAGCGTCAGGGAAGCGCAAGAAATACCACGAGGAATCAATAAAAGTATCCATCGTGTCGGTTTCCCGCTTTGCTGGAGTGCCACAAGTCGGACAAGGCACATTTACCCAGCTTTCCAACTGAGTCAAAGGTGAACCGCCACGCCCAGTAAATTCCACCTCTTCCGGTAACTGTACTGGCAAATCTTTATCAGGCACTGGCACTATCCCACAATTCGGACAGTGAATTACGGGTATTGGTGCGCCCCAGTAACGCTGCCGAGAAATCAACCAATCCCGCAAGCGATATTGCACCCGCACTTTACCAAAACCTTGTTGTTGGGCGTATTCAATTATTGCTTGTTTAGCATCTGTGGAAGCCATGCCAGTAAAAAGCCCAGAATTAATTAAAATTCCTGGTTCCGTGTATGCCTGGTTGTATTCAATTTGGATGAGTTGTGTAACTTCATCAATCTCTGATGTTGGAGTTAAGTCAAAACCTGCAACATCTTCTGGCGAAACAATGACAAAATCAACTGGCAAATCGTAATTTTTGGCAAACTTAAAATCCCGGACATCGTGTGCTGGTACACCCATCACTGCCCCAGTACCATACTCATACAGTACATAGTCAGCAATCCAAATCGGCACTTCTTCCCCTGTAAATGGGTTAATTGCCACCCCACCTGTGGGAATACCCCGCTTAGGTTTGTCTTCAGCAGTACGTTCCAACTCACTTTGATTGGAAACCTCTTTAATAAAGCTTTCTACCGCTGCTTGTTGTTCTTTTGTGGTGACGCGCTTTGTTAAGGGATGTTCTGGTGCTAACACCAGGTAGCTGACACCATAAACAGTGTCTGGCCGTGTGGTGTACACGCCGATTTTTTCATCTATCCCAATGATGGAAAATTCCAAGTAAGCGCCTGTGGATTTGCCAATCCAGTTTGCCTGCATCAACTTGACGCGTTCCGGCCAACCTGTCAACTTATCCAAGTCATTGAGTAATTCTTCAGCGTAGTCGGTAATTTTAAAAAACCATTGCCGCAATAATTTGCGCTCAACTATTGCCCCACTGCGCCAAGAACGTCCTTCGTTATCGACTTGCTCATTTGCTAATACTGTTTGGTCAATGGGATCCCAGTTTACCGCAGCTTCTTTTTGGTAAGCTAACCCAGCTTGCAAAAACTGCAAGAAAATCCATTGTGTCCACTTGTAATAATCTGGTGAACAGGTAGCAAGTTCACATTCCCAATCGATGGATAAACCAAGACGCTGCAATTGCTGCCTCATCTGGGCAATATTCTGATAAGTCCAATTTGCTGGCGGTACACCACGGTCAATGGCGGCGTTTTCTGCTGGCAAGCCAAAGGCATCCCAACCCATTGGGTGTATTACCCGATACCCTTGCATTCGCTTGAGGCGGGCAATTACATCCGTAATAGTATAATTACGGACGTGACCCATGTGTAGGCTGCCCGATGGATAAGGGAACATGGAAAGAGCGTAGAATTTTGGCTTGTTGCTAGTTGTAGGTGTCTTATCGAAGCCAAGGTCTACCCATGTTTTTTGCCATTTTTCCTCAATCAATGCTGGGTTATATCGGGAGTAATCCACCAAAAAATTCTCCTACTGGGTCTGTAATTCTATTTGCCTCCATACATATTGGGTTAACCCAATATGTCAACCTATATTGTAGGTCAACTACTCATAGATTTATATATTAAGTGCAATTGAGCAGCAACCTGAATTATGCCCAAACTGTGACCCTTTCAGATATAGCAAAAGTTATTTGATGAAGATTTAAATGGTTGAATCAAATATAAAATTTTCTGATTTAGTCCAGGTTTTTGTCTACGGCACGCTTAAACCAGGTGAAGCTAACTATAAAAAGTACTGTGCTGGCAAAGTAGTTGATGTCAAAAAAGCTTTTGTACAAGGTAAAGTGTTTGCTCTTCCAATGGGCTACCCAGCGATGACGCTAGGGGATGGCCAAGTTTACGGATATTTACTCTCTTTTTCCAACCCAAGGATTTTAAATGAGCTAGATGTGCTGGAAAATTACCAACCCACTAGACAACCACCAGAAAACCTCTATAATCGTCAAATTATCGAGGTTTATGAGCCACAGTCGCTCTCTCTGGGTTGGGCTTGGGTTTATTTAATGACTCTAGACCGAGTTGAGCAATTAGGAGGCTTCCTCCAACCTGACGGCTGGTGGAGCGGCTGTGGTTTAACCGCAAAGTACAGTTATGAGCTATGAACTGTTAACTTTGAGATTAGTTTATGTCCTGTTTAGAGTCGTGCCGTTGCGGTTGTACCGGATAGATTGGATTTTCTGGAGAAGCTACTGCTGCTTTCGGAATTTCAATTACCGGATTATTTAATCCCACCATCAGCGGGGAAGGTGGAATTATAGATGCTGAGGATGTTTGTATCGGTTCTTTTCGTGGTTGTTGTGCCACCTGCGGCGGACTCGAACCAATAGGTACTAAGCCAGATACTGCACCGATTACACAAGCAGCAACGGCTGCACCTCCCGCCATCCAGTTTAAACGGGAACGGCGGCGCAAACGTGTCAATACTTGCTGAACTGTTACTTCTGGTGACTCTTGGGCTGTTGGCACTGGGAGAGTCCGCAAGCCTTGGCGCAGTTTTAACAGTCGGGCATACAAGCATTGAACTGAGGCATCATTTGCCAGCCATTCTTCTACTTGCCTGCGTTCAGTGGCTGTGACTTCACCATCGAGATAAGCACTCAATAACTCGAAGCGATCGCGCTTCACCATATCCATAAGACCCGTTGATTCATTGGTATGCTTGGCCATTCCATCTGACAAATCTTGAGGAAGTTGCAAAGGAGAACGGTCGTAAAACTGAGAATCAGTAGTCATCTTAACATTATTACCAATTCATACACGGGTAAACTGGGCGGGAAATTCGGGAAAATTAGCCAATTTTCCTCCTTAGGGCAGAAGCAATCTACGTCTTTCTGGTAATTCTTAATCTATGCTTAAATTCTGCCATTGGGCAGAGGCAAGATACTGTAAATTAGGAATCTAGATAATTCTGCAAGTGAGCTTGCAATCTCGATCTAGCTCTGGCTATTCTTGATTTCACAGTTCCTAAAGAAACTCCAGTGATTTCGGCAATTTCTTCGTATGCCATGCCTTCGATTTCTCTGAGGACAATGGTAGTACGAAACACCTCTGGTAAATCCGCGATCGCTTCTCGCAGTTGCTCGTAAAATTCTCTAGTTGTCAGTTCTTCCTCAGGACCAGGAGTATCGCCAGCGATTTCCCAATCCATCTCGCCGTCCTCTAACGAACGAGGAGCATCCAGTGACAAAGGACTCATAACCCGCTTGCGTTTCCGCAACTCGTCGTAAAACAAGTTGGTGGCAATGCGGCTTAACCAGCCCCGAAATTTAGCAGGCTCTTGTAATCGGTTAATATTCCGATACACTCGAATCCAAACTTCTTGAGCCAAATCGGCTCTGTCAGCCCAATCTGGAGCCAGGTGGTATAGAACTCTATCAACTTGACTTTGATAGCGGCGTAATAGTTCTGCAAACGCAGCACGATCTGGTCGCAGTCCCGCTTGACAACGCAAAATTAAATCGTGGTTAGGGAGTTTGTCAACTTGCACTGATGCTTCTGGATACTTTGCATCAACCGTTGACCAGGATACAGTAATCGACTGACTCATAGATCGTACTGGCTCTAAATCATCCCTATCTATTAGACCTGCTAATGGGACAGAAGTTCCATGCTAAGGTGACGGATTTATGACTGGAACACTGAAGCATACAATTTTGGATACATTTATAGCAATAAGGAGAGCCACTTTTTCTTTATACTGCTGGCATAGTTGCCCTTGCACCCATCAACTAACAAAGGCGCAGCAATATGCATATTTGGGTAGTTTTAGCAACTGGGTATATACGCTTGATAAAAATAATTAAATCTGGTTATAAGGATGAAGATAAAAATTTTGTAATTCTAACTTCTTGATACCTTTAAAATTCAGGTAATAATTTCTGGAAGTTGGGTTGCTTTGGTTGCTAGGATGGTGATTTATTTTTTTGATTTTGTTACCAGAATAGTTGCTGATTGTTCTGATTGTGGACTGTAGGCAGCACTAGAGTTATGTTGCTCTGGTACGCGAACTTGAAAAAACAAATTGAGGGAAAATGTAATTGTGACTGCTAACAATAGTTTTTCAAACATGGTTTTACTCCCACCTACACCATTAATGGTTGATTGCTACATTTCAAGAGTTCCATTAGAAAGTCCGAGTAAATGCTTACAACCCCCAGAACTTTTGAGGAATCAGGTTGCTCACTTGGAGTTTTGCCCCTGGGACAATTCGCATAGTCTTAGTTTGCCCAGAGGTGTTGGCAGATTTATAGCGGAAATGATAAGTATTGATAAATTTTTGATAATCGGATGATGAACACATCCAATTGCTCGGCTGGATATGTCAGGGATAAACAATAGGCGATGGCAATGGTAAGAAACGAATCTGTAGGGCGGATGGTAATATTGCTCTGTTTTGGCACAGCATTTTTATCTTTAGGTGTCCATTGGCGCATTACTACGGCAGAACGGCAGTTTGAGAAGACTGCATCTACTTCGATGCGGCGAGATTTTACCCTAACCAACCCTAAGGGAAGCCGCCCAGAGGCAGTCTACAAGAATCTTTCCCAAGTGAGTTTAGGAGAAATTGCGCTGGGTGCATCTGTGCCACCTGATGAAGTTTCCCAAGGCTCAATTGCCCAGAGGGAGTTTACACCAAAATCCTCTGCTATTAAGTCGAAAATAATTAAGAAAAATGTAGCGAAAGCAACTACTCGGAGGGCTTCTACACTCAAGCGTTCTGCTGTTAAGTCTCAAACTAAGTCGAAAATAATTAAGAAGAATGTAGCGAAAGCCTCTACTCGGAAGGCTTCTACACTCAAGCGTTCTACTATTAAGCCTGAAACTCAGCCCCAAACCATTAAGAAAAATATAGCTAAAGCAACCGCCTTGCCAACAAAGACGCAGCTGGTGGCACAAGTAGAAAGACAAAATCCAGTTGCAGATAATTGGCCAAAAGGACTATGGTCTCAGGCTTCAGCCCAAGCTCAACAAATACCATCTAATAGGCTGGCAGATGCCAAGACGCAAGTAGTGGTTGATTTAAGCGATCGCCGCACCTATGTATACGCAGGAGATGAAGTGATAGCCAGCTACCCAATCGCTGTCGGTAAGAAAGGTTGGGAAACACCCACAGGTTCTTTCCAGGTGATTCACATGCGACATTATCCAGTTTGGCGTCACCCAATTACGGGCAAAGTATTTGAAGCTGGTACGGATAGTCCCTTGGGAGACAGATGGATTGGTTTTTGGTCAGATGGACGCAATGAAATTGGCTTTCATGGCACGCCGGATATTGACCTGGTAGGAACGGCTGTATCCCACGGTTGCTTAAGAATGCGTAATCCTGATGTCCGATTGTTGTATGAGCAAGTGAGTTTAGGGACAACAGTGTTAGTGCGTGATTAATTGATTAAGAGTCATTAGTCCTTTGTCAGGTTGTTCTTTGCAAATGACCAATACAACTCTTGGAGAGGCTGCGCCAACGGCTTCTCTACGAGACGCTACGCGTAGCTTGCTTCCCCGCAGGGGTACGCTCAGTACAAGTGAATAATGACTAATGATTAATGACTCTTAAAATTATAATTTTTGCTCAAAGTTAGGTGCGTATGTCTGAAGTAAAGCACTAACTTGGCGTACAACCTCATTGCCAGTGTTTTTGCCCAAGGCTTGCCGTTCTGGGAAGAAATTGGGTCGGTCGAGGTAACGGTTAATCGCCTCACTCACTTGCTGAGAAATTAAGTCTTGCAGTTGTGCCTGAGCCGTTTGGCGCTGGAAGTTAGCACCTTCTTCTGTAGTAGCATACAAAGGTGGTAGCCGATTGAGAGCGTAAGCAGCAATATCCCCGACATCCAGAGAACTTTCGCTGGTGGCTTCAATTTCTGCAACTCGTGCGATCGCTTCCGTCAGTACCAATTCTTCCATAACGTTAATGAATTGTTTGCGAGGTACCGCCACTACCTCACCAGTCAATAGTGCACCCATCAGCCGATCCAGCGCCATATACTCTTCAATTGAGAGTTCGGAGGCGTTGTCACAGATTCTACCGACTTCTGCTTCCATTGCTGGTGTCAAATAACCATCCTGGAGAGCTTGTTCTACAATTTTTTCGATACTCATAACGCTTATCATCATTTATGTTAGCCAAGCAAGGTAGGGACGGTATCAATCCTATTTATTTTGCCTAATTCTCAGCAAAAAACACAAAAATTATGCACAGACGGGATCAACTCCGCCTCTACTAGTTAACGACCTTAGTTCGCCAAGGTGTTGGATCAATAGATTGTCCGTTAACATACAGACCCCAGTGCAAGTGTGGCCCCGTGGCAGCACCCGTTGAACCTACTGCGCCAATTAGTTGACCAGCTTTCACAAAATCACCTTCTTTAACGTTAATACGACTCAGGTGCATGAAAATACTGGTTACTCCTTGACCGTGGTCAATGCCAACTACGTTACCATGAACCCGAAACCCTTGGGATACCCTACCTACCAAAGCAACTCGCCCAGCGGCTGGGGCAATCACCGGTGACCCGGCAGCACCAGCGTAGTCAAGACCACGATGATAGTAGTCCTTTGCAAATGTACCATTATAGTAGCGACGTACACCATAGTTTGTACTCATTCGCCCTGCATTGGGCTTTAGGAATACTCCATTCCAATACTTTTCTGGTGTTTGTAACGCCTTAAAAGCTGCTACGCGCTTAAGTTCATACTCTGTGGCATCCACTCCGGCTTTGCCAGGTGGCAAAGTAATGCGTTGTACGGGGAACTTACGATTAAGTACATTTACTGCCAAGTTTTGCACTTGACTATCCCCTGCAACTCGAAGTGTTCTAGTTCCAGCTTTTTCTAGTGGAGTTGTGGGAACAAAAGCCCGATACTGATTGGGTGCAATTTCAAATGCTGGGTATGTATTCTTACCACTAGCTACTGTTGGATTTGTACCATTCTGTGGATTATCTAGATTAATTTCCACCGAGAGTGTATCCCCTAATTTAGGATTAGTTGGAGTCACCTTTACTTGTAAAGCATCTACAGGCAATGCCAAGGCGATTGGGAGAACAGCAAATATTCCCTTTAACACATTTATTGCACGGTGATTGGCTGTCAAAGTTTTGACATTAAAACCGAGCAATTTTTTGTTTGAACTACTAGCGCTATTCTCAATAATCATAGAACTACAAAAAATCTCTTGCTTGTGTTGGAAAATAGACTAGCTTATGATCGCCAGTGTTTCCTGTTTGAAGCCGATATCGTTGAAAACCATAAGTGTTAGGAAATCCTCCAGGTACATAAAAATTACAAGGCCGAATGATTTTATCTATAATTTTAGTGAATTGGTTTTAACTCTAATAACCAAGGTGTATGACATTGGCAATGAGCATAAAATTTAACTAAATTGATGACAAAAACGCTCTCATCGCTTGCTATATGTATCACTTGTTAAGCAACAAAGGAAACTCGTTGTGGTTACAGTCATTACATAATAATACTTGAAGAAAATCTTGGAATCAACTGGACACTTGTTCAACTGGACACTAATATCACACTGTTAGGTTGAAATCGGTATAGGGAAATCACTTAAACCAGGTAAGTAAATCGGCTACGATAAATAATACCGTATCAAATAATGCAAGTATATTAAAATTTACTTATAGTAGCGTTTTAGCACCAAAAACCCATAAAAATAAATCACAAATTTAGCCTTGCCATGCCAAACTTAAGATTTAATTTATAAATTAACTCTAAATGATGGAATGCGTTGATCAACTTTAGGCTGATAGTATTACTTTTGACTTGAGTTTGCCATCTTCCATGTGAATGATGCGATCGGCAATGTCTAGGATGCGGTTGTCATGAGTAACCATCAAGATGGTACAGCTTTGTTCTTTTGCCAGTTTTTGCATGAGATTGACTATATTTCGTCCTGATTGACTGTCAAGGGCAGCAGTGGGTTCATCCGCTAGGATTATTTGAGGATGACTGACTAAGGCACGAGCGATCGCTACTCTTTGTTTTTGTCCCCCAGACAGGTTATCAGGATAGTAATGCAAATGATTTCCTAATCCTACTTGGTCTAACATCTGGGCTGACCTCGCTCGCATCTTTTTCAACCCAAGATGTTTGTGCAATTCCAAAGCCATTTGGACGTTTTGGATTGCCGTCAAACTACTGTGCAAGTTATGTGCTTGGAAAATATAACCATTACGCCGTCGCGCCTGCACTAATTGTTCAGCACTCGCACCATAAAGTTCTTGTCCCAACACCCGCAAACTACCAGATTGAGTAGAACGCAACCCACCCACTAAGGTCAGCAAGGTTGTCTTTCCAGAACCAGAGGGCCCAGTCATGATAATAATTTCACCAGCATTAATCTCCAAGTTGATATTACATAAAACTTGCTTACGAAGTGAGCCGTGACCAAAATGGTGGTTGAGATTCTGGATGGAGATGACGGGAAGCATATTTAGGGATTAGGGATTAGGGATTAGGGATTAGAAATATTTCCCAGTCCCCATTTTTAAAACATCTCAGCGGGGTCGGTGGCTTGGAGTTTGCGGGTGGCGATCGCACCGGAAATTGTACACATAATGATAGTCAGTACCAATACCTGCAATGCCCGAATCGCAGTCATGTACATAGGCAAATTTGTAACACTGCGAGTCAGTTGATAAAGTGCTAAAGACACTCCCAATCCGGGGAAGAAGCCCAGTGCTGCCAATATCAACGATTCTTCAAGCACCACACCTAGCAGGTAGTAATTACGATATCCCATTGCTTTGAAGGTGGCGTATTCCCGAACATGGGCATTAACATCAGTGGAAAGGACTTGATAGACGATAATCACGCCTACCACAAACCCCATCGATACACCCAGGCTGAAAATAAACCCAATTGGGGAATTTGTTCTCCAGAAGTTGTTCTCAAATTCAATAAATTCGGCATGGGTTAATACTCTGACATCATCTCTCAGGTAGGCTTTCAATGTTGCTGCCACTTTTTTCGGGTCATAGCCTGGTTTTAGAACAATCAAACCTAGACTGACACTGCTGGACTGTCGCCCAGAAAATAGCCGCAAAAAGTTTTGATCGCTGGTAATTAGGTTGCCATCAGAGCCAAAGGAAGCCCCGACTTGGAATAAGCCACTAATGTTAATTGTGCGCCGTTCTATTTCGGCAGTCAGGGTTTTACCTTGGTCAATTTGAGCGATCGCTTTTTGATAATCTCCTCTTGCACCACGATCAAACAAGACGGTATCCGGCATTTTGATCGCTTGCAATTGCTGGTTAACATCTGGTAAGTCAAAGGCTGGCTTGTCTGGGTTAAAACCGATAACTAACACCCCTGTCTCACGGTGTGTTTGGGGATTTTTCCAGATTGTATTGTTGAAATACATTGGTTCTGCCGACTTTACCCCTGGTATATCCATTGCTTGGTAAAGTCGCCGACGAGAAAATGTAGACAAGCTTGGCAGGTTACGGGCTTGGGGACTGGTTAAAACAATGTCTGCTTGCAAACTGCGATGCAGTCTGGTGTTACTATCATACAGCGCAGTTTGAAAGCCTAACTGCATGAACATCAGAAGATCCGCAAAGGCAATACCTGACAATGCCACTAAAAGACGGCTTTTTTCATGATTCAGTTGCAGCCATCCTAGAGGGGTTCGCCGTTGCAGTTGTTTGATCAATCCCATCATAAGAAGTGGGGAGTGGGGAGTGGGGAGCAGGGGAGCAGGGAGCAGGGAGCAGGGAACAGGGGGAAAATTCCTCTCTTCTGCCCAATGCTCAATGCTCTTTTCACAATTCAATTACTGCCTTAACTTGCATATTGGTTAAGGTGGCAGCTTTTCGACTGGAAGCTTCATCTAGTCGGATATGGACTTCTACTACTCTGTTGTCGATATTACTGACGGGATCTGTGTTAATGACATTCTGCCGTCGCACTTGTAAGCCTTTACGATCTACGATTCCCTGCAATTCAATGGGGAGGTAATCACCAAATACTCGCACTTGCTGCCCTGAATGCACTTTGCTGATATCGCTTTCGTAGACTTCGGCGATAACATACATCTGGCTGGTTTGACCGATATCTGCAATGCCATCATTTGATACTAATTCTCCAGGATGAGTGTGGATCTCAAATACCTGTCCATTTTGGGGCGATCGCACTTCAGCCTGATTGAGATTAATTTTTGCCAGATTCATGGCTGCTACGGCACGATTAATTTCCGCTTGGGCAGCTTCTACATCAACTCCGCGCACTTCGGCGATTTCATCGAGTGTTGCTGTGGCTTCTTTGACCTGTTGTTGGCTAGTTGATTGAGTACGATTTAACTGCGCCTGTGCTTCTTGCAAGCTTTTTTGGGCGGTTTCCAAGTTTAAACGCTTACTATCCCGTTGGGAGGCGGAAATTGCGCCCTGTTGATATAGTTGCTGATAGCGCTCGTTTTCTGCTTGGGCGTTACGCACTTCGGCTTGGAACCGCTCAATTGTCGCTGCTTGGGCATTAATATCACCTTGGCGTTCTGCTTCTAGGCGGGCGATCGCAGCTTTTTGGGCGGCAATTTCACCGCGTTTAGCACCTGCCTGGGTGCGGTTTAGGTTTGCCTGGGCTACTTTCACTTGTTCCTGCGCCTCTTTTAATGCTGCTTGCAAGCGATCGCGGCTGTTCAAAATTGCAATCACCTGTCCTGCCTTTACCCTATCTCCCTCCTTCACTAACAACTTTTCTACCCGACTTCCTTCCGCAGACACCGCAGCAGAGAGTTTAATTACCTTTCCCTGCGGTTCGAGCCGCCCTAAAGCTGTTACCGTTTTTAACTGTGGCAATTGTGTTGCTGGCACTTGTGCCTCTGAATTTGCAGAATTTTGCCAGCGTTTTACTGTATAAAAAGTTATTCCACCAACCAATAAAGATGCAATTATACTTATAGCAACAGATGGACGCAGAATAGACTTAGGGAACATTCTGTACCCTAGCTTTGAGTTTCGCACCATAGATTACCTCTTAACTAGTGGCGCAGAAAAAAGAATAGATTAGGCTTTTCTCCGTACTTGTTTGCTAATTCCTAGTTCTTTAGTCAGTTATTGTTGATTTATCACTTAAAATTCCATAAAATAATTTGGAAATTGTTGAGATTTTACTCAGATAAGGTGATTTAGCTGGCTAGGATAACAACGAATTACCTACTGAATGAGAGGTTTATTTTCCTAGCAACCTACCTTGGGTTTATGAAAGTACTCAGGTATAGTAAACGGTTTCAAAAATACGGGTTGTAACAGCGCCAACAATCAGATGTAAATTAAGTAAGCAGACAAAAATATTTGTGTCATTATAAGCCATTCAAACTAATGCCCAACTTTGGCAATGTTTACGACGGGCTAAGTCTACGCGACTATAAGACAAATAGCAATTGCATATATCTTAACTTCGCTATAACATAGTTAAATTTAATTATTTTTACTAATTTTTATAGTTATTTTTTTTTATTAAATTAAATTATTTGGTCATGAAAATTTAAAATTATATGCATGGTTAAAATATTAAATTCTTCTATGTGAACTCTAGACGTTTGTCAACAGATATTAGTGGACTGGCTTTTTATAACAATACTTATCATCGTAAAGCTTTACTGGGGAATTCTTAGAAGTGGGTCAATAAAATACCGAAAAAGAGCATCTTGAGTTATTGACTGCGAATAGGCATTATTGCTACAAACTATGGATTTGTGTCCATCGCTCTCGAATTAACCTAATAATTTGCAGCTTTTATAGTTTTTGTATCCCTGAATACTTGATATTTGGGACGTAAGCCATAGACACTAATTGTGTCTTTAAATACTAAACACGTGAGAAAGACTAGGCTTTTAAAATTTCTTCTGCCTTGTGTAGCTGTAGCCATACCTATAGCTTTGATCGGTTATTTACGCCCAACTAAAGCACAACTATCAAGTGTGCATCTAACCTTAGGCAATCCAAGTAATGCAACAACAAGTGTTTCATACCCAAACAATTATTTACTATTAAAACCTCAGTATGCGCTGAGTTACAGCCGCGACAGAGGCACTCCAAATTGGGTATCTTGGCAGCTAAATTCGTCGTGGCTGGGTTCAACGCCAAGGCAAGACAACTTCCGCGCTGATACCACCCTCCCTACAGGATGGTATCAGGTCGGTGGCTCTGACTATTCTGGTAGCGGGTTTGATAGAGGACACATGACACCTTCCGCTGATAGAACAAAGACAGTAACGGATAACTCTGCAACTTTTCTGATGACGAATATGGTGCCACAGTCACCGGATAATAATCAGGGGCCATGGGCTTCACTAGAAAACTACTTGAGAAGCTTAGTAAGCGGGGGGAAAGAACTATATATTATTTCTGGCACTTATGGTATGGGTGGAACTGGCTCAAATGGCACAAAATATACAATTGCTAATGGCAATGTTCAAGTTCCGAATAGAGTTTGGAAGGTTGTTGTAATAAATAACCCTGGTGCAGGAGCATCTGGGGTTACGACTAGCACGAGGGTTATCAGCGTTAATATGCCCAACACTCAAGGTATACGAAACAATGACTGGAGAACATATAGAGTCTCTGTTGACTCAATTGAAGCTCAAACAGGCTTCAATTTATTATCTAATGTGTCAACATCTGTTCAATCTGTGATTGAATCTAGAGTTGATAATTTGTAGTTATACCAAAACCACGCAAGTTTAAGATAATTCGTAATTAATAAATTGATTATTTCAATCAATAAATTGAGTTAATCTGTAAATTAATTACGAGTTACGAATTAGCTGCTAGGTTTCCACAACTTTAGTGGAAAGCCCTGCTATATCTCCAGATGGAGTTCTACCAGTGATATAAACATTAATATCTATTGTACCTATGCGATAAACTTTGATTTCATTTAAATTCTCTTTAAGAGTCTGGACAAGTGTTTGAAATTTTTTGACATTCTGTTTTTGTTGTTCGTCGTGCCACTCTTGTTCATAGGCACAATTCCGAAAGAAATAATCTAGAGTCACTTCCTCAACTGGTGAATCTTGAGGATAACCTGTTAGCCGTAGTAGTTCTTGAGTTGTTAGATTGTTAGCTTGAGCAGTCCATAAAAAAACCTCAAAAGGGTAGTCTGACTCACTCATCATTAACAAATCAGCAGAAGACTGTTTTAATTTTTCAGTAATTTCGTTACTCATGAGCCATTAATTTTTGATAACGCTTATACTGTATCATCCCCCGTTAGTTGAAACTGCTGAGACAGCAGCACGATCATTTATTAACTTGCCATCTTCCATGTAGACGATGCGATCGGCAATATCTAGAATGCGGTTGTCATGAGTAACCAAGAGAATAGTACAATCCTGTTCTTTAGCTAGTTTTTGCATGAGGTTGACCACATCTCGTCCCGATTTACTGTCAAGGGCGGCGGTGGGTTCATCCGCTAAAACAATTTTAGGACGACCAACCAGAGCACGAGCGATCGCAACTCTTTGTTTTTGTCCGCCAGATAAATCATCAGGATAATAATTGAGGCGCTCTCCTAATCCTACCTCCTCCAACATTTGAGCTGATCGGGTTTTCATTTCTAGTTGCGAAATATTTTTGTGCAATTCCAAGCCCATTCTGACGTTTTGCAGCGCACTCAGACTACCATGCAGATTGTGCGCCTGGAAAATATAACCATTACTGCGTCGCACTTGGGTGAGTCGTGCTGCGTTAGCGCCACAAAGTTCTTGTTCCAAAACCTGCAAACTGCCGGATTGGGCAGAACGCAAGCCGCCTACTAAGGTGAGAAGTGTAGTTTTACCAGAACCAGAAGGCCCAGTCATAATAATAATTTCGCCGGCGTTAATATCCAGATTGATATCAAACAGAACTTGCTTGCGAAGTTGACCATGACCGAAGTAGTGGTCAAGATTTTTAACAGAGATGACAGGAGGCATACCAATTTTAGATTTTAGATTTTGGATTGGCGATTAGGGATTTTCCGTTACCCAATACCCAATCTCCATTTTCTAGAACATATCTGCGGGGTCAGCAGACTGTAATTTACGGGTGGCGATCGCACCAGAAATTACACACATAATCATAGTCAGGGTTAATACCGTCAAAGCCCGTGCTACCGTCATGTAAAGTGGTAAATTGGTAGCATTACGAGTTAAATGGTAAAGTCCTAAAGGTGCGATCGCTCCTGGGATAAAGCCCAAGATTGCCAAAATTATCGCCTCTTCAAACACCACACCTAATAAGTAGAGATTGTTATATCCCATTGCTTTGAAAGTGGCATATTCTTTAATATGGGAATTTACATCTGTAGAAAGAACTTGATAGACGATAATCACGCCCACCATAAACCCCATTGCTACACCCAGGCTGAAGATAAACCCGATGGCAGTATTTGTTTTCCAGTAATTTATTTCAAATTCGATAAATTCTGCTTGAGTTAAAACTTTGACATCATCATCTAAATGAGCTTCTAAAGCTGCTTTCATCTCTTTTGGATCGTAGCCTGGTTGCAGCTGCACCAAACCGAGACTGACACTGCTGGCTTCTCGTCTGGGAAATAGTCGCAGAAAGTTCTGGTCGCTGGTAATCAAAGTACCATCTGCTATGAAGGAAGCCCCGACTGAAAATAAGCCGCTAATGGTAATTGTCCGCCGTTCTATTTCGGTTGTGACAGTTTTACCTTGGTCAATTTTGGCGATCGCTTCGTTGTAATCTCCTCTAGAGGCGCGATCGAAGAGAACGGTATCTGGTAGCTTAACAGCATCTACCTGGCGATTCACATCCGCTAAGTTAAACACTTGCCGATCGGGATTGAACCCCATAACTAATATTGTCGTCTTCTGTTGTGTTTGGGGATTTTTCCAATCAACAATGTTGACATACATTCCTTCTGCCGACTTTACACCTGGTACATCCATTGCTTGATACAGCCGCCGCCGCGTAAAGTTAGACATATTTGCTAGGTTACGTGCTTGGGGGCTGATGACAAACATATCAGCCTGCATACTGCGATGCAGGATTGTGTTACTTTCAAACAAGGCAGTCTGAAACCCTAGCTGCATGAACATTAGAACATCGGCAAAGGCAATGCCTGACAATGCCACCAAAAGACGACCTTTTTCATGACTCAGTTGCAGCCATCCTAAAGGTGTTCGTCGCCGCAGTTGCTGGATAAATCCAATCACAGTTCAATTACCGCCTTGACTTGCAAATTAGTTAAGCTAGAAGCGTTTTGGCTAGATAGTTTATTCAGTTGCACATGCACTTCCACTACTCTGGCATCAATATTGCTAGAGGGATCAGCATTGATCAGATTTTGCCGCTTTACCTGCATACCAATCCAATCCACTCTTCCCTCTAATTCATTGCGTAGGGAATCACTACTTACCCGCACATCCTGTCCCGGACGCACTCTCTTGATATCACTTTGGTAGACTTCTACTACTGCATACATCTGGTCGGTTTGACCTAGAGCCACAATTCCTTCATCGCCAACAGTTTCTCCGGCTCGTGTATTAATCTCCAAAATTCGACCGGCTTTAGGAGCCACAACGTATGCCTGCGCCAGTTCTGCTCTAATTTTCTCCACAGTGGCTTGAGCACTATCTATCTCTGCCTGGGCATTTGCTATGTCTGTGGGACGGACTTCAGCAGTTTGATTCAGGTTAGCTTTTGCTTCGTTAATCTGCTGTTGCAAGCTGGCGAGGGTTTGATTCTGGTTAGCTTTTGCTTCGTTAAGTTGCTGTTGTAGGGTAGCCACAGTTCTTGTCTGAGTGGCTTGGCTTTCAATTAACGCTTGAGTGGAAGTTTCTGCACTTAGACGTCTGCTATCAACTTCCTGGCTAGAAATTGCTCCTGCTTTATATAAAGTCTCGTAGCGCTGTACCTCAGCTTGGGCATTACGTCTCTCGGCTGCGACGCGAGCCACTGTTGCTTGCAAGCTCCGTTGTTGCCCAAGGAGTTCTGCTTCTATACGATTAATTGTGGCTTGCTGAGTTTTAATGTTTCCTTCTAGTTCTACTTGCAGACGATTCACGGTAGCTTGGCGTGCTCCAAGTTCTCCCTGTTTGGCGCCAGCTTTTACCTGGTTAAGACGGGATTTGGCAACTTGAACTTGTTTTTGTGCTTCACCCAAAGTAGCTTGTAGGCGATCGCGGTTGTCCATAATCGCAATTACCTGCCCAGCTTTGATGGCATCGCCTTCTTTCACCAATAGTTGCTCTACCCGATTTCCTTCATTAGAAGAAGGCGCTGATAGTTTTATTACCTCTCCCTTTGGTTCCAACCGCCCTAATGCTGTGACTGTTTTTACCACAGGCTGAACTGCTACTGGTGTTTTTTGTTTCTCATTAGCTGTAGCCTGAAGCTTCATCACAGCATAAACGCTGATTCCGCCTATTGCTAGAGATGTAATTATTGCAAGTAGAAAAGGCGATCGCAAAAGATTCTGAGAAGACCTTAAACCCTCTGAATTCCTGTTTTGCTCCATACTCTTTTCCCCTTACCACCAGTAGCAGCTTGTACTAAACTGTTCAGTTCAATTTATGCTAAACTAAACGGACTAGTTTAGTCAAGATGATACAACTAAACTTGTCAATCAATTTGCAAAGGCATTATGCAGGGGAATGCTATTCCCTATTGGGATTGATTGTCTACTACAAGAAAGTAGAAGCGAGGAAAGCTGATAATAGAGGCTTTTGGGCTTTATGAAAGGGTATATTTATTTTCGCCATTTTGTACTGGGGCATTTTGCAGCATCTATTAATATTGTTTATAAGAAAGGATGATTAATAAATGGTACGCATCAAAACTGGCGAAGTGGATCGAGACAATTCCGTTGATAAAGTGGAGCAAATTCTGCAAGGAGCAATGCAAGAATTCCTTCAACATGGCTATGCTGGTACAAGCATGGATCGGGTAGCGGTAGCAGCAGGTGTTTCTAAAGCGACAGTCTACAGCCACTTTCAAGATAAAGAAGGACTTTTTAAAGTACTGTTAGAGCAACTGACAAGCAAAAAGAACAGCTCCATTTTTGGCACAGAACCTATTGAAGGAGAACCAGCCGCCATACTGCGCCAAATAGTAACCAAAGCATTAGAGCAGATGATTAACGACCAAGAACATAGTGCATTTATGCGAGTACTAATCGGGGAATCTGGGCGTTTTCCTGAGTTAGCTCAAATTTGTGTTCGGGCGATGATTAAGCCAGTAGCGGAAACTCTCACTCACTACTTGGCAGCTCCGGAACTAAAGATACCTGACCCAGAGGCAACAGCGAGAATTCTCTTAGGAGCATTGGTGCATTTTCATATTACTCAAAATGTGATGCATGGACAGGACATTGTACCAATGGAAAGCGATCGCCTGATTGATGCCTTGACACACCTGATCACTAAATGCGCCGATTGATTGGTTATATCCCGGCGCGTGGCGCTTGTTTGGTCGGAAAGTCAAATTCACCTTGAGTAACTAACAGTTGACTATTTTTTCCATAGAAGCTAGTGTACTATCTCCGGCTTTTTTCGTTCCTTACAAGCTGCCACAAATACATCCTCCAGCGATCGCAAGATAACTAGGCAGGAATTACTTGAACAACTAGTGCGCGTTTATCCAGTGACTGGATTTTACCTACTTGACTGAGATCATTTGCAATTCGGTCTAGCAGTTCTCCTGCTTTGTCACGATATTGATGTTCTCGGCCTCGTAAACGAATGGCAAACTTAACTGAATCGCCTTTACTCAACCACTCACCTGCTTGTTCGATGCGTAAATTGTAATCAGCGACACCCACGTTTAGACCGAATCGAACTTCCTTTACCGTGGGTCTAGCACTCTGGCTCTGACGTTTTTTCTTTTGATACTGAAGCTTGCCATAGTTGAGAATCTTAGCGATTGGAGCGTCTTTGCCTTGGGAGACTACAACTAAGTCAAGCTCTAAGCTTTCGGCTAGCTGTAGCGCCTCATTGGTGTCGATCAGACCACGATTGTTATTCTCATGGTCAATCAAGAAGACGCTAGGTGACTTGATTTGTGAATTAATCAGTTGCTTTTGGATTGCGATAACGAATTTCTCCTAATTGTTCAACAATTTACATTCCAAGTAATGCTAATTTAACACAACACTGAATCGGAGCAACTTTAACCACACAATGCACTACAATCTGTTAGAATGTGGAATTGCGGCACTCGCTCTTCAGTCTTTGCGCTATTGCCCATCAGCCTTTCAACGCTTTTTTAATCCGTCCGCCTAAGACTGACGCCGCCATTGGCGACAGGCCGATGTTATTTTTGGAGTTTTATGTCTTTTTCTACTCTCGGCTTGTCCAATGAAATTATCCGTGCGGTTACCGAACGCGGGTACACTGAACCCACGCCAATTCAGATACAGGCGATTCCTGCCGTATTGTCGGGTAGCGATTTGTTAGCTGGGGCCCAAACTGGTACTGGAAAGACCGCTAGTTTTACCCTACCACTTCTGCATCGGTTGTCGTCTGACAAGAGCATCAAAGGTACATATAAGGGATACCCGCCGATTCGGGCGCTGATTCTCACCCCGACTCGCGAACTCGCTGCACAAGTCGAAGAAAGTGTGCGCGAGTACGGCAAGTACTTGAACCTAAACTCGATGGTGATGTTTGGCGGAGTCGGTATTAATCTGCAAAAACAGCGTTTGAAGGGTCGAGTGGATATTTTGGTCGCTACTCCAGGGCGACTGCTAGACCACGTACAGCAGGGGACGCTTAACCTATCGCATATTGAGGTTTTGGTGCTAGATGAAGCAGATCGGATGCTGGATATGGGTTTTATTCATGATATCCGTCGCATTCTTTCACTGCTGCCCAAACAGCGACAAAATTTGCTATTCTTTGCTACCTTCTCGGACAAAATTAAGGCACTAGCCGCCGGGCTGCTCAATAACCCGAAGATGATTGAGGTGGCACGCCGCAACGTTACCGCCGAGACGATCGCACAAAAAGTGTACCAGGTGGATCGTGACAAGAAACGCCAATTACTTGCTCACCTGATTCGGCGGGATAATTGGTATCAAGTGCTAGTGTTTACTCGCACCAAGTATGGCGCTGATCGATTAGTTAAGCAGTTGGGTGAAGACCGGATTCAAGCACTGGCAATCCACGGTAACAAGAGCCAGCCGGTGCGTACTAATGCTCTGGCAAAGTTCAAAAATGGCAGCTTACAGGTATTAGTGGCAACAGACATTGCTGCTAGGGGTCTTGACATCAGCGAACTACCCCATGTAGTCAACTTCGATTTACCCAATGTACCGGAGGATTATGTTCATCGCATTGGGCGTACTGGCCGCGCTGGCGCGTTAGGTGAAGCCGTATCGCTGGTGTGCGTCGATGAATACCCTCTATTGACAGATATTGAAAAACTGATCCAGCAGCGCTTGCCAAGGGAAGTGGTGGCTGGTTTTGCGCTCAACCCCGATATCAACCCCGAAGCAATCCCAAATGGACGGCAACACAGAGTCAAGCCCGAACGTGACAAGCGTCCGGCTCGTACTCCTAAACCGTCACCACAGACATCGGCTAAACGTAAGGCAGCGCCACCTGCCACGGATGGCGATAAACCTGGTGCTCGTTCGTCGGCATCGCGCCGTTCTGCTAAACGCGATCGCTAATCTTCATTAGCTGTTCAAATCAAAAGCCTTTCTCCTAACACGAGAGAGGCTTTTAATTTTCCCCATTTTTTACAAGGGAATGGGATTAGGGGGTTAGGTTTCGCTCTCTTCTTTTCCACATAACGTGAAAATTCATTTTGACTCAATACAGTTCAGTTAAGAAAAATTGTAGGTTGGGTTAAGCAAAGCGCAACCCAACAAAGCCCCGGAAATGTTGGGTTACCCTGCGGGAAGCCTCTTTGAGTCTACGTTCCTCAAACGCCACTTGCTTCTCCCAAGGGGAGACGCTACGCGAACAAGTCGGGAAACCGCAAGGGCGCAGTGGCTCCCCAACCTACACAGTTTAAGGTTTTTGGTGCTAACTGAACTGTATTGATTTTTAATCAAGAGTTAGGTTGGGCGTAAGTGCCAGGCTACAATAACTCTGTGATGGAAAATAAGCGTTGTCTGTCTATTTTCTGAAGCTTGATTTTTTCAGCATAGAAAGCTTGATAATAAGATTGATAACGCTCTGGTTCAGCTTCTGGATCGGTTTGTTGCCATAATTCCAAAAAGTGACGATAGCGTTTTTCAAGCATTACTAAATCCATACAAGCGATCGCAGCTTGAACTACTTGCGGAGTCCGAAGTATTTCTTTCTGGTTTTTTTCATCCACATGAAACAAATGGGAAATTAACCCCATCTCGCTGTCAAATTCTAAGAACTGGTCTTGCAGGCGGGAAATTAAATCTGGTGGAGATGCAAAATTTTTCGTTTCTCCATCACCGGATGAAATTTCTAAAATTTTTTGCCATAAAAATCGGTGGTGGGAAAGGCTAAATTGCAAATCTCGCTCCTCTAGTTCGTCAATAATCGCTTGACGCTGTTCGGGACAATGCAAGTAAATTCGTAGCAATAACGCCTCTGCGTGTTCTAAAAGGCTACGTTCTGTAGGGAGTGCAGAGACGCGATTAATCGCGTCTCTACTAGGGGATTTGCTACCTCCCCATGCTTTTCTAGCTGACACAGGTTTAGAGTATGTAGCCGCAGCCGGAGCAATTTGAGTTAGCAGATTTTCGACTCGTAGAGGTATAAGTCTGGTATCTCCCAAGCTGAGTATTTCTGCACAGTAGGAAACGTAATAATTTCGTGTATCGCTGTTAGCTATATTTTTAAGTAATTTGACTATTTGCTGAGTTACTTGCTGAAAATCAGTAGCCTGTCTTAAGTCGCGGTCTTGAATAATTTGCTGAATTTGCCAGTCTAACCAAAGTGGCGCATTTTTTAGTAGTTCTCCATAATCTTCTGGGGTGTGGCTATGCAAGTATTCATCAGCATCTTTACCATCGGGTAAATTGAGAATCTTTAGCTGAACTTCGCCTTTGTATGCCAGTTCGGCAATTTCACCGATCGCCCGTTCAGCGGCATTGGTTCCGGCTTGATCAGCATCAAAGTTGAGTACTAATTGTTTCGATTCGGTGTAGCGTAATATTAGCCGCACTTGTTCTAAACTTAAAGCTGTACCGAGTGAGGCGATGGCGTTATTAATACCAGCGGCGTGGAGAGCGATCGCATCAAAATATCCCTCTACCACCACCGCTTGATCGAGTTGGGAAATTCCATCTTTGGCTTGATCGAGGGCAAATAATGTTTTACCTTTACTAAAAAGTTCGGTTTCTGGTGAATTGAGATATTTAGGTTGCTCATCAGTCAGGGTTCTACCACCAAAGGCAATGACGCGACCTTGGACATCACGAATGGGAATCATCAAGCGATCGCGAAATACATCATAATATCCACCTCCTTCCCGGCGTGGCTTAATCAATCCCGCTTTTTCCAGTATTTGCACTGGGTAATGTTTATCTTCCACTAAATAACGATAGAGAGTTTCCCAACCTGCGGGGGCATAACCTAAACCAAATTGCTGTATAGTTTCTTCTTTGAGTTGGCGGTTAGATTGCAAATATTGAAGTGCCTTTTGCCCTTGTGATTGTCTGAGGGCATGTTGATAAAACTGTGCTGAAGAAGCCAGAACTTCATATAACTGCTCACGCAAAGATAGCTGACGCTGTAACTCTTGGCGTTGTTCAGGTTCGAGAGTTTGCACAGGCACTTGGTAACGCCGTGCTAAATCCAGCACTACATCAGCAAAAGAACGCTTTCCCAACTCCATGACAAACTTAATGGCATTTCCCCCAGCTTGACAGCCGAAGCAATAGTACATTTGCTTGGTCTGACTGACAGTGAAACTGGGAGATTTCTCATCGTGGAAGGGGCACAAACCAACAAAATCCTTTCCTCGTTTGCGTAAAACTACGTATTCCGAGACGACATCTACAATATCAGCCCGTAGTTTAACTTCCTCAATTGTGTCTGGGTGCAAGCGGGGGATTTGCATTCTAGTCTATTTATTAATTCATGGGTTGGTAGTTAACACTGCGGTGCGTTTCCCAACTGATAGCTATTATATTCTTGTTGCTAGACCAAGAATGATCTATATAATTGCTTACACTTAATTTTATCAGAGGAAATACTGAGAATGGGACGTATTTTTATATCAGCCGCTCATGGAGGCAAAGAAGCTGGAGGAATCGATCCAGGAGCGATCGCAGGTGGTACAACTGAAGCGAAAGAAATGATTTTGCTGCGCGATTTGATTGTCACGGAACTAAGGGCGCGGAATTTGGAAATTTTGGCGGTTCCTGATGACTTGAGCGCCACCCAAACTATCACCTGGATCAATTCCCGCGGCCGTCGGGGTGATGTTGCCCTAGAAATTGAATCTAATGCGGCTAACAGCCCCTCTGTGCGTGGGGCTAGCGTCTACTACATTGCTAATAATAGCGATCGCAAGAGTAATGCTGAACAATTGCTAGTGGGGTTGTTGCGCCGTGTACCCCAATTGCCGAATCGGGGAGTCAAGCCAGATACAGATAGTGGATTGGGTCGTTTAGCATTCTGTCGCCAGACAACGCTGCCAGCTTTGGTGATGCAAGTGGGGTTTCTTAGCAATCCAGAAGATCGGGCTTTGCTGCAAACTCGTCGCCGCGATTTTGCCTTGGGGATTGTCGATGGATTGGTAACTTGGAGCCGTGTGATTGACCCCAGTCCTGGAACTCCGGCGGAACCAAATTATCCGGGAATTAATATCAATATTAATGGGCAAAATTACTCGGAGCAAGGAGTTTTAGTTAATGGTAATGCTTACATCCCCATTGATTTAGTAGACCGTCTGCGGATTGACCTTTCAAAAGCGGCTAATGTCAATCGGATTACCTATCGCAAAGTAGTTTATGTCAAAGCGATTGAACTGCGAGATTTTAATGTTGCAGTCAATTGGGATGCTGCAACTCGGACTGTCAGCTTGCGATCGAATTTAGTGGTTTGCCCTGGTCAATTTGAACGGGTGATGTCGAACGGTAATACTTCAGAAGTACAGTTACAATTATTTCTCAGAAATAATAATGAAAATGCTTTAGTAAAGTTTCCTGATATCCCAAAACTTTATCGAGAAGAAGCAGGTATAGAGGGAGTGAGCTATGATATTGCCTTTTGCCAAATGTGTGTAGAAACTGGATTTTTACGGTTTGGTGGTGATATTAAACCTGAGCAAAATAACTTTGCAGGTTTAGGTGCGATCGGCGGTGGTTCAGAGGCTGCGTCTTTTCCAAGTGCCAGAATTGGAGTCAGGGCGCATATCCAACATTTGAAAGCTTACGCCAGCTTAGAACCTTTGGTAGAAGAAGTAGTAGATCCAAGGTTTCGCTTTGTGACGCGGGGAATTGCGCCATTAATTGATCAGCTATCAGGGCGGTGGTCAGCAGATTTGGATTATGGTACGAAGATTTCAGCAATGCTCAAACGACTATATGAGTCAGCAGGACTTCTTTGAGTCAGGAGTCTCAAAATTACTAAGGTTCTGCACTACGCGATCGCAAACGTGGACTGCTTCAGCACAAGGATGCCGTAAAGTTGTTGTAAACTTGATAGCAATTAAGAAGACAGAGCGTGATCGTCCCATCAAGGAGTAAAGCGTTAATAGCAAGCCATAACAGGAGTTTGGGGTTTACCAGCCTCGCAGAACTATCAAGTGGAAACTTGCTTGCAGAAGTGGATCTTCATCGGGCTGTAGTAAGTTTAAAGCTAAGGCAAGCCAAAAAAGAGTCGATGGGTCAGTTTCTGACCCCCACCTCAGTAGCCCAATTGATGGCTGGGATGTTTAACCAGCTAGATTTGCCTGAAATATCCTTGCTTGATGCTGGAGCAGGAATTGGTTCATTACTAGCAGCTTTTGTGGCAAAAGTATGCCAGCATCGAAAACACACCTCAAGTTTGCGCGTTGTAGCATACGAGATTGACCCTTTTCTAATAGGATATTTGCATCAGACTCTAGAACTATGTGAGAGGGAATGTCAACGTGTGGATATTTCCTTCAATTACGAAATTCGTGAGACTGATTTTATCGAAGATGCAGTTAGGCTGCTTCAGGTTGGTTTATTAAATAATGCAAACGCAACAGAATTTACCCATGCTATTCTCAACCCGCCTTATTTGAAAATCAATGCTCATTCCAAAGTGCGCGAATTGCTGCGTTCTATCGGTTTGGAAACTAGCAATCTTTATACTGGTTTTATGGCTGCGACAGCGCAACTTCTGAAACCAAGTGGGGAGTTTGTAGCGATTACGCCACGCAGTTTTTGTAATGGGCCATATTTCCGTGACTTCCGCAAGATGTTTTTAGAGATAATGGCTTTACAGCAAGTACATCTTTTTGAGTCGCGGCAAGAAGCATTTAGTGACGATGATGTTTTGCAAGAAACTATCATTATTCAAGCTACAAAACAAAGGCAAAAGTCTAGCAGTGTCATCATCAATACTAGTTCTGGTACTAATGATGACTTTATCATGTCACACTCTGTACCATATACAGCCTTAGTTCACCCCGATGATATAGAGCAGTTTATTCATATTCTTCCAGATAAGATTAGCCAACAAATCGTTCAGCGAATGGCACTTTTCCCCTGTACGTTGAAAGATTTGGGGCTAACAGTTTCAACCGGACGAGTAGTAGATTTTCGAGCAAAAGATTACTTAAGGACAAATCCAGAAAACAATACTGTTCCTTTAATTTATCCGGTGAATTTATCGGATGGATATGTAGATCACCCAAAAATAACTAAAAAGCCTCAAGCGATAGTGCATATAGAAGAAACAGCGAATCTTCTAATACCAAATGAGCATTACGTCTTATGCAAAAGATTTTCGTCGAAAGAAGAGAAAAGGCGTGTTGTTGCGGTGGTTTATGATGCCAACCAATTTAATTATGCCTATGTCGGCTTTGAAAATCACTTGAATTACTTTCACAAAGATGGGCGTGGACTTAGCCTTACCTTGGCTCGTGGGCTTGCTGTTTATCTGAATTCAACCCTAGTTGATGCTTTTTTTCGGTTGTTCAATGGGCATACTCAGGTTAATGCAACAGATTTGCGAAAATTAAAGTACCCTAATTTGGAACAGCTATTGTCCTTAGGGACAGGGATTAAAGAGCAGTTTCCTTCTTTGCGGGAAATTGATGAACTTATCGAAAATCAGCTATTGAGTATGTCGAATCTGTCAGAGAATAACCCAATTGCAACTAAGTCTCGAATTGATGAAGCGCTGCAAATCTTGACACAATTAGGCTTTCCACGAGCACAGCTTAACGAACGGTCAGCTTTAGCTCTCCTGGCGTTGCTTGACTTAAAACCGACAGAATCTTGGCAATTGGCAACTTCGCCTTTAATGGGAATTACGCCCATGATGGAATTTATGGCTCAACATTATGGCAAAGCCTATAAGCCCAACACACGGGAAACAGTTCGCCGCCAGACAGTGCATCAATTTCTGGATGCAGGTTTGATAGTTGCTAATCCAGATAATTTAAGCCGCCCTATCAACAGTCCTAAAACTGTATATCAAATTGAAAACAGTGCGCTAGAACTATTAAAAACTTACGGTACTGACGAATGGGAAAAGAGCATCCGCACTTACCTTGCTTCAGTTGAAACTCTGAAAAAGCAATATGCTCAAGAACGCGAAATGTCTCGTATTCCTATAGTTATTAATGGAGAAATTAAAACTTTATCACCAGGTGGTCAGAATATTCTAATTGAAAAAATTATTAATGATTTTGCCCCTCGTTTTACTCCTAGTGGAAAGCTCATCTATGTTGGCGATACAGATGAAAAGTTCGCCCACTTCGATGAAGCAGCATTGGCAGATTTAGGCGTTAACATCGATTCTCACGGCAAAATGCCAGATGCGATCATTCACTTTACAACAAATAACTGGTTGGTGCTGATTGAAGCTGTAACCTCACATGGCCCAATTAATCCTAAACGGAAGAAGGAACTTGAAATTTTATTTAGAGGTGTCCAAATACCTCTGGTGATGGTAACAACATTTCTCAGCCGCAAGGCAATGGTGGCATATCTGGCAGAGATTGTTTGGGAAACAGATGTTTGGGTTGCTGAAGATTCAACTCACCTGATTCATTTCAATGGTGAATATCTATTACAGGCTTACCAAATAGAAAAGAAGAAAACTTCCTGAATATACAGCAATACGCTTACCTGAATCAAATTACTTTCTTACATATCTTGTTTATATTCTTCTAACAATTGCGGAATGTGATCGTACCCATCTACGCCGATAACTGCAATAATTTTTGGGCGATGTTGCTGTAAAAACTTTTGGAAAGCTTCTGCCCCGATCTGTCCTTGTAAAATTGTCAGTAACCCTGCTGGTTGTCGCCACTCACTAGAAGCAATTTGCTCCAAAAGATACATTCCCAAGCAGCCTGTGTAAACAGTTTTGTCTGAATTTTGTAGATGGTAATAAGCTTCTGCCAAATAAGCTAAGTTCCGCCCTTGGAGATACAAATCACCAGAAACTTGCGCTGTTTTAAAGCCATCTTCAAGATATTTAATTGCAGTTTGGTGTTCTCCGATTACTAAATAGGCAATTCCTAAGCTGCTGACACACAAGGCTTTACTTTGAATATCGCCTAATTTTTCTGATAATTTTAAACCTTGTTCCAAATAATTAATTGCGGCTTCATAGGTTTCTGGCTCTAGATTTTCCAATTCCTGAGCTTGCATGACTTCGCTATAACCCAAATTCACTAGCGCATTTGCTTCTCCTGTGCGATCGCCTGCTTGCCGACTCAGTATTAATGCTCGTTGACTATAGTTAATTGCCTCACCATAACTTTGCTGTTGTACGTAGGTGCGGCTGAGGTGGTTGAGATTGGCAATTTCACAGGTGCGATCGCCTGCATTTCTGGCTATCTCTAACGCCTGCTGATGAAAATCAATAGAGCGCTGATATTGTCCTAAAGCACGCTGAGAATAGCCTAAAAGTGTCAAAATTCGCGCTTTTTCCTGGGTTCCCTCGCCTCGCCGCAGCGGTTCATCCAAATAATCGAGGGCATCTCGCAAATAAGTGCCAGTAAAAGAGGCAAAAATCCCGCCGTAAAAGGGAAAATATGGACGCTGGGCAAAGGTTCGCAAAATCTGGAGCATGATTTGAGAACAGGCATCGCTGTATACTGTCCCAATGCTGCTAAAACCACTTGCTAACTGACTCCAAATCACTGCAAAGGTCAAAAAAGTGGAAATGGACAACTTTGGCCCAGCCTTAACATCGTAAGCTTGTTGGTCAAACCAGTTAATTAGTCCCCGTTGCAAGAATTGTAAAATCAATGCCATTTCCACCCAATCTCTGAGGGTGATACCACGCTGTCGCTCGGCAAACTCAATTGCGGATTCTTCCCTAGCTAAAGTGCGAAGCAGTGCTTGGGGTAACTCACTATTGAGTTGTTTCGCCCAACTTGCCCAAGGACCACGTTCTCCCGGTACACCACCAAATCCCAAAGATTCTTTTTGCTCGTACATCCAACTGAGCAAGTTGTCTTGTAATCGCTGCCAAGAAGCTAAACCACGGGTAATCCCTTCAGAAAATTGTTCTAAATCAGAATCTACCTGAGCGAATTGCTGTAATGATTTTGACAACTGCTGTAGCTGTTGTAAATTTAGCGGATATTTCTGATTGGGGTCAGTAACCCGTATAAATGCCGCCAAACGCTCGTCAGCAGAGGCTGTGGTAATTTCTGTAACTGCGGAGGCGATCGCTTCTGTGGCTTTGTTTTGCTCTTGCCAGCGTTGCCATTGACTTTGAATGGTCTTAATGGCTCTCAAACTGCGAGTAGCCTTAGCTTTTTTGAGTTCGTCTTTTTGGCTATCTACTTGACTTTGCAGGGAATTCAGGCGATCGCTCAAAGCTAGCTCAAAAACTTCCCCTGTACCGGAAGTGATTCCTTTCAGCAGCATTTGATACACCTGTTCTACAGAGCTAATTTTGCCCTTGAGGGTGGTTTCGACAATTTCATCGATTAAGGCAAGATAGCGATCGCTTAATGGCAGAGAGTCTGGCACTTTGGCTACTAGGAGAATGTCACGTCAATTCTAATTCTAATCTTGGCAGCAAAGGTGGGGGAAACAATTGGCAACAATTGATCTGCTCAGAAGGGATTGAAATTGGAGAAGCTGTGGGTAAAAGAGGGTTTTGGTGCGTTTTTGACACTGTAGTGCTACCAAGCAAGCTGCGATCGCAATATTTAGCAACTTCCAGTCAATCGGAAGCGAAAAAATACTGATAAATTTCTTTTTTCAGCAAGCCCTATGTATAAAGTAGCGTAAATATTCCAAAGCTAAAAATATCACCAGCAGCCAAAGCTTATCGGGATAAAACATTTGTTAATCTGTAAAGTAAAGTAAAAATTCTAAGAATATTAGGAACAATCATGTACGTACTCATAGGTGGAGCAGGCTTAGTAGGGCTGAGTTTGGCGCAAAAACTGGTAGAACTAGGACATACCGTTGCCGTAATTGACATTGACCCTATTGCTTGTCGCTACGCCCGTGAACAAGTGGGAGCAATGGCTTTTGAAGGCAGTGCTGTGAGTACAGAAGTATTGTTAGAAGCTGGGATTCGCAAAGCAACCTCCTTGGCAGCTGTCCTCAGAAGTGATGCCTTAAACTTGGCAATGGTAACTCTTGCTAAACACTACGGTGTCACTCATATTTTAAGTCGGATGCGCCACCCCGATTTTGCCGAACCGCTGCGTATAGCTGGAGCAAACCACATTGTCAGTACTGTTGAACTATCAGTTTCAACAATGGTGAATGCCATTGAGTATCCGCAAGTGGAATCAATGATGCACTTTGAGCAGGGACAGATTGAGGTTCTGAAACTTTCCATCCCAAACAATTGCTATGTTGCTGGTCGTAGCGTGGCCGAAATTGCTCAAGATTCCCGATTCCCTGGTGGTTCATTAATTATTGGCTATCAACCCCATCCCCACGAAGATTTGATGATTCCTAACGGCAGTACAATACTGGAACCTCATTCAACTGTGCTAATTGTGACTAAACCAGGATCTTTACATCAAGTCATTGATTTTATTGAACAAAGATGTTGAGTGTAGTTGCTACCTAAACTCTTTATTAGGTGGGGTTAGCTACACATATAAAAAAATGGTATAAATAGTTTTGATGAAACCGTATTTATATATTTATTTAGCGATCGCTGTTATTTTTCTTGCATCTTGTCAATCACCCAAAATTCCACCAAAGTCACAACCCGATATTACTCAAGCAACCCCATCTCAAAAAATCGTGACGCTGGATAAGAATTTTAAGATAGCAAGCGGTCAAACTGTTTATGTTCCTGTCTACTCTCATATCTATCATCACAATCGGCAGGAGATTTTCGAGTTAGCAGTTACGCTCAGTATTCGGAATACAGATTTGACCAATCCGATTGTCATTACTTCTGTGCGCTACTATAACTCAGAAGGGAAATTAGTTAAGCAGTATTTGGAGCGCCCTATTCAACTTGATGCCCTAGCTTCTACAGATTTTTTTATAAATAGAAATGACACCAGCGGAGGTTTAGGCGCAAACTTTATTGTCGAGTGGGTAGCCCAAACAGAAATATCCGAACCAATAGTGGAGGCAGTTATGATTGGTACTGACTTTCAACAAGGAATTTCTTTTATCAGTCCTGGTAGGGTAATTAAAAATCAAAATAACGATAAGCGATCGCCTTTAAAATAGGAATCTTAAAAATCTGATTTATCATTTGTAGTTTCTCACAAATTATTTAGGGTGGCTATATCTCAATACAATTCAGTTAAGGAAAATAATCTGTTGAGGCAGGGGAAGCAGAGGGAGAGAAAAATGCTTAACCCAAGTGTATTGACCCATCCCCAACAACTACTTAATCATCTTCTAGTTTCAGCAATTGTTCATCAAGATTTTGTATCCGTCCGCGCACAATTTCTTCTGAGAGAATTCGCTTCCGCATTGCCTCATTGAGCGCTCCTTTTTCTGCCAGCAGTAAACGTCGGCGAATGGCATCAAGTTTACTGGTGTTGCCACTTTTGCCTTCCAACTCGTCAGGGCGACGATTATAAAGTTCCCGCAGTGTCTTTTCAGCACTGGCAATTCGTACCTGATAAGCTGAACGCATCTCTTCATAAACGGCTTTTGGTAACACCCCTGATTTCAACAAGCTATCTAATTCATCTTGTGCTGCCTTACCCGTCATCAACTGGGCTTGCAATTCTTCAACTTGTTGTTGAGCTTCTGAAAATTTAGATAAATGTAAGCGTTTTACTACCCAAGGCAAACTTAAACCCTGTCCCACCAACGACACTAGCACACAGCCGAAGACTATAGCTATCAAGACTTCTCGCCCTGGTAATGTAGTGGGTAAGCTCAACGCCAGAGCCATTGAGAGTGAACCTTTGATGTTGCCTAAAAACAGTAAATGTTGCCAACGCAACAAAATTGGGCGGTCAAACCAACGAACCAATGCTAGCAGTGGATAGACTGTCAGAACTCGCCCGACTTGATAAGCCAAAACTGCAAGTAGAATTGCAGGTAAAGTTTTCCAGAGTGTTACTAAGTTTATTTCTACACCAATCAACAGAAAAATAAAGGTGTTGACCGTAAAACTCGCATATTCCCAGAAACTTAACAAGGTGATGCGATTAGAAGCAGAAGTATTGCTAGAAAGCCCTAAATTACCGAAAATTAATCCAGCGACGACTACAGCCACAGGGCCTGATACACCGAGAAATTGCCCAACCTGAAAAGTTCCTAATGCAACTGCAACTGTCAGTAAAAGGCTGCTAAGAGCATCATCTAAACGGGCAAATACAGGTATACTTAAGTAGCCCAAGACTAACCCCACAACGCAGCCCCCTAGAGAGATAAATAGCAGTTGTTGGATTCCCTCTATAAATGTGAGTGAGCCTGTTGAATATACTTGCACAATCAGGTTGAAGGAAACTAAAGCAGCTGCATCATTGAATAGAGTTTCTCCTTCAACGATGGTAGAAAGCCGTGAGGGCACTGGTATATCCTTAAAGACGGCAATCATGGAAACAGTATCAGTGTTTGCCAGAATTACTCCTACAAATAAGGCCGGTATCCAACTCAGTCCCAGCCCAAATTTCAACAGGACGGCAATAATCGCACTGGAAAGCAAAGCTCCAGGCCCAGCTAGTAGGGCAATTGGTTTAAAAGTGCTGCGTAGGCGGCTGACATCTGTATTAATGCCAGCCTCAAAGATCAGAATTGGCAAGAAAAGATTCAAAACAAGGGTTGGATTTAAACCAATCCGACGAGACAATAACTCAGTAATGGGCAAACCTGCTAATACTAAACCCGTAACATAAGGGATTCCCAACCGCCGGGACAGCAGAGCTACACCTGTAGCAAGGAGCAAGAGAATAATTGAAACTTTGACTAATTCTGTAACATCCACTATGACGTTTTGGAAAGCTAATTTGACTTGACTGATAGATTCTCTCCTCATTCATGCCAAATTAGCAACTTTAACGTGTGGGTTTCGGAACCCAAAGTCAAGGCGATTGCTACCGCTAGTATCGTGCCCACTGCGACAGCAATTACTCCCTTGCCAAACAAAGTAATATCTGATTGCCAGTGTCACAGCCTGAGGAATGGCCAAGTGAAGCTTAGGCGTAGCCCGTCGTAGACATCGCTTGATAGAAGCAACGTTAAAATTCTACAGCCAGTGCTTGGGATAAGTCCTCTCTTGTGCCAGGTTATTAAAAATCACAGCACAGAGCACCAAAATAATAGAACCTTGTAAAGCAGGTGTTAACAGAAATTGCCAGGGAGCTTTTGTCATCATTACGACTAACGCAACTGCTCCTGAAGGTGGGTGTACAGTTCTAGTAAGCTGCATCATTCCAATGGCTGTTGCCACAGCCATTCCCATTGTAAAAGGTGACGACCCGAAAAGATGTAGAACAGTTAGGCTGACTAAGGCTGCTACGAGATTACCACCAATCACATTGCGGGGTTGAGCCAAAGGACTGTCTGGTACACCAAATATCAATACACTAGTAGCACCAAACGGAGCCATAAGCAGAGGAGAATTGGTTTTCACAGACAGGTAAGCCGTTGCTGCTATTGCGAGGAAACTACCAAGCCAACTCCAAAAAATATGTGTATGGTGAGGTTTCTCTATAGGGCATGTTAGAGGACATGACCGCCAGGTTCCACTGATCTTAAACCAGTAATTCTTCCATTTCAGGAGAAAGTTTTTGTAATTCAACAATCTTAGATAGGTATAATTATTTCGCCTTTTGGGTAAATATCTTTTCATAAACTCCACAACCATAAATAAGCAGTAACTTGGAAAAAAAATTGCTGCTAAATTCTGATTTAGCTATCTCTAAATATAGAAATAAACAAATATCAGCTATCTCAATTTTGTTAGTAGCAAAAATAGTATCTAAAACCGTTCATACGTTAAAGATAACAACGCACACAGCGCGACTTGTCAATATTGTAGACAAGGCATCTACTAAATTATTCATTCAATATTTTAAGAACAAGATTTACATACACCCATTAATGCCAACTTAACAAGTTCGATAGAAACTTGCTTAATGTCATGAATCTTTAACATTGTATCATCAAGGTATCTTGAAAATTTTTAAATAAAGCGTATATTACTTATAAAAAACTATAAATTTTATAATATTTACTTATTAATTGTCTCCTGCGATCGCAGCGCTTGGTTGTGGTTGTTTATCTTTTGCCATATTCCCATGCGTTGCCATCGTCGGAAATAGAAATACACGGTTGGGTAAGGCGGAAGATTATGTGGTATCATTTACCACCAATATCTAGTACGGAAACGAGTGAAGATAGCATTGAGAATTTCACGAATGATTTAGTATTGCTCTAACCGTTTGCTATCCCTCAGTATGTTT
The DNA here is from genome assembly GCF_034531305.2 of Nostoc sp. ChiQUE02. Classification (NCBI taxonomy): domain Bacteria; kingdom Bacillati; phylum Cyanobacteriota; class Cyanophyceae; order Nostocales; family Nostocaceae; genus Nostoc; species Nostoc sp. ChiQUE02. Next base: position 124,813 of record NZ_JAVRBN020000011.1, on the reverse strand, counting down.
ACTAGAATACTATTGCTCTGTTAACATCAAACAACGATCGCGTTAATGTTTTTCAAGTCTATCGACATTCAAAAATATCGGTGAGCGCGATGCCAAAAATCGTCCTGCATCAATGGGAAGTTTCTCCCTTTTGTAACAAAGTTCGTAAGATTCTCAAGCACAAGCATCTTGCCTATTCTGTCGTTAACTATAACGGTTTGCTGGCAGTAGCAGCCTCAAGATTGTCATCTGCGGGAAAGCTTCCCGTGATTGAATACGATGGTGAAAAGATTCAAGACAGCTCAGAGATTGCAGAATTTCTGGAAGCCCGACACCCAGAACATCCACTTTACCCCGCAGACAGCAAAGATTTAGCACAAGCCTATTTATGGGAAGACTGGGCAGATGAATCATTATATTGGTTTGAAGTATATTTTCGGTTTCGCTATCCAGATGCTCTCCAGCTAGCGACCAGCTTACTGTGTAAAGGACGATCAAAGTTTGAGCAAGTAATCTTTGCTCCCCTAGCTCGCTACACCTACGAAAGGCAACTGAATGCTCAAGGAATTGGTCGCATCGACAAGAACCGCGTTGAAAAAAAGTTTTTCACCCATATAGGAAACCTCGATACCATCCTCAGCCAGCAAGATTGGTTGGTAGGAAACCATCAAACCATAGCTGATCTAGCTGTTGCTGCACAAATAGATGAAATACTTCGCACTAGTCCGCTCAAAGAGCGAATTTTATCATATTCTCATGTCAAATATTGGTTAGAACGCATCTGAACTACCTACACCTCTCCTGATGGAATTGGTGTATGCTGCTGGCAATTGTAAAAAATGATTTTGTATCCAAAGGTCGGTCAGTCAGTGACCTTAAAATTCATTTGGTCTTGACCATCAAGTATAGACGTAAAGCTTTTACTGAGGTGATGTCAGAAAAATTGCACATCATCCTTTGAGAAACTATTGGTTAAGTGTGATTACAAACTTATTTAATTTAATGGTAAACAAATGGTTAGGTGGCAATAGAGACATACGGCTGTACGAAGTATGAGTGGTTAAAAACAACAACATTTTTAAAGTTGCCAAATCGTGTTCCTTACCTGACAGCATGTTGCGCTAACGCACGATATAATTGCACAAATATTTTCACAAATAAATCCCAAAAATTCCGGGAATGTTTTTTTTGGATGTAATCAATACATAAGATAAGCTCAGGTAAAGTTCAAAAATAAATTTTGAAGTTAATCGCGCAGAAAAATGCAGATTATGTAATTACATTAAAAAATAACCAAGGTTAGCCAACCTTATATAGAACTTTGATCAAAATAAATTTTAATTATTAACTAACAATGGTAAACAAAAAAATTATTAAATATACTTCAATATTACCTTTTCATTCTCCTTGGTTTATTATCATTATTTTTTCTGTTCTTGGTTTAATAGGTATTCTCAACCATTCGATGTGGCGAGATGAACTAAATCCCTGGCTGATTGTCAGAGATAGTGAATCATTGAGAGATTTAATTGGAAATATTCATTATGAAGGTCATCCTGTTCTATGGTATTTTTCTCTGGCACTTCTGAGGAAAATAGTAGATAACCCGATTATTATGCAAATTTTTCATTTAGCAATTACAGTTGCTTCGGTTGCTGTGTTTTGCCTATATAGCCCTTTTAATTATAAACAAAAATTTCTGTTTTCCTTTGGTTTCTTTCCTTTTTCTGAATATCTTTTAATTTCTCGAAACTATGCCTTTAGTATGTTGTTCATTTTTACATTCTGTACAGTTTTTTCATCCAGAAAAATAACTTATGCTTATTTAGCAATTTTATTGGGTTTACTAGCAAATAGTAGTGCTTATGGTTTATTAATATCATTTTCTTTATCATTGACTTTGCTAGCTGAATTTTGTTTTGATAGCGAACATCGCCAGCAGTATTTTAGTCGAAGCCAAAAATTCGACTTATTTTTAAGTATTTTAATTATCATATCTTCTCTTATTTTAGCCATTTATATTCTTACTCCTCCGATAGATAGTTATCTTTATGGTGGGTTAAATAATGGTTGGATAATGAAATTAGATATGCGTCATTTGTTGAGAAGCATAGGTAGAATATTTGGTAGCTATTTCTTAATTATTCCTGCACACAAAAGATGGATAGATTTAATTGTTTGTACAGTCATTGCTCTATTTGTTGTAATTTTAACCTTGATTAAATTGTCTAAAAAGCCAGTTACTCTCTTTTTATACATTATAGCTAACTGTGTAATATTTGCCTTTACATACTTAAAATTTTTAGGTATGCCTCGGCATTTTGGACATTTATATTTAGTTCTGATAGCGTCTCTATGGCTGGGAACTTATTATCAAGAGTCTCCAGCTTTACTCAACAAGCTTTATATTCGTCCAAATTCATTTAAATTTATTCAGAAATGGCATCACATCGCTTTTATGCTAATTCTTTACACACACTTTTTAGGAGGTATTTATAGTTTTTCAAAAGATTTGATCATACCATTTTCTGCGAGCCGGGAAACAGCTCAATATATTCAAAAAGCTGGGTTAGATAATGAGTTTATTGTTGCCAGTAGAGATGCAAATATGGCTCCTTTGGCAGGTTATCTCAATCGAAAATTTTACTATCCTGAGATTAAAAGTATCGGAAGCTTTACCCTATTTAAAACAGGTCGTCAAGGTGTCGAACAAGATGAGATATTAAGCCAAATTAATTCTCTACTCAAAAATCAAGATGAGCAAAAGAAAATTTTGCTGATTTTAAATCAAAAACTGAATGTCAACCGCAATGATTTGAAGATTGTTCCGATTAAAGATTTTGAGAGAGGCTGGGTGGATAGTGAACGATATTATCTTTATTGGGTAGATGAAGCATAAAGTAGAGAAAGATGAACAAAGACGTTTTAGATAGCTAGGGTCTCCATTAGGAGAAATGCATCTAAATATTGACGAGCCTGAATAAAAGTGGAATACACCAAGACCGCAATCAGATAAGACTTTCAGGAAATTAAAAATGAATCTTTGAGGCAGCTGAGAGCTGCCTCAAAGAACATGATATTCTCACACCCAGCAGAAGCAGAAAGAAGAATTACGTTCTTATTCCCCTTAGATGAAGCTCAAACCCAAAATCACGATTGCTGAAACCTTCTATCGATCAGTTGCTCACCATCAAGTGAGCCACTCGTTCTGCTAAAGCAGCGATGGTCATGGAAGGGTTACGCCCAACAGCTTGAGGTAAAATTGCTCCATCAGCGACGTAAAGATTTTTGTAGCCGAAGACTTCTCCTTTATGATCGACAACGCCATCTTCAGCTGTTGTCCCCATTTTGCATCCTCCAAGGGGATGCACTGTTAACAAACTGCGGAGAACTGACCAGTAGAAGGGAATGTAAAGTTTACCGCCGTTGGCTTGGGAAAGTTGCTTTTGCAGGTTAAGGATGGCATCAATTGCAGCCTTTGAGCGCTGAATATTCCAGTCAAGTTTTAAGTCTGTTTCCCAAGGTTTGAGCCAGTTACGACCGAGAGAAAGTTGTCCATCGGCTGCATCAACACCGGCACCTAGCCAAACCATAACGTTGCTTAAGGGGTTCTTTTCGTCCAGACCACGCTGCAAGTGGTTGCGTAAAGCTAGGGCGAATAAGCTGAATTTGCCAGAATTCAGTTTGCTGCTAATGGCATTAAGCAACATGTTGGGAAAGCCATCATCTTCAATAATAAAACTTTCTCCCTCAAAGCTACCGTCAGTAAAGTCCATACCTGCGGTAATAGTTGGGCCAATGGACTGCCTAACCTCAACATCTTTGCCGTAGAAGTCGGGGGTAAGAACGTTGGCGTTGGCACTCCAATTTTTACCGAGCTGCTGACTAATTTTAGGTAAAGTGCGGTACTTATCGCGGCTATTTAATAGCAACTCACTAGAACCGAGAGAACCAGCAGCGATGACAACTATTTTGCCCCTCTCTTCACCACGAATTAATTGACCGTCTTCGATACGGTCAAATATGACGCGATAGCCACCTTCTTCTGGTTGAATGTATCGTACCAAGTGGAGCGATCGCACTTCTGCACCTTTATTTTCTCCGGCGGGGATATAGTTCAAATCGAGGGTATTCTTGGCGTGGACATCACATCCCAAATCACAATTACCCAGATGGATGCAAGTGCCTTGTTTTTTTCCTTGGGCATTGACAAATTGCCGCGAGTGCTTTTCATTCAATGGATCTTCCAGTTGGTAGTTCCAGTCTGGATCGAAGGAGATTGCTAGGGGCATACTTTGGAAGCGATCGCCATACCCCACTTTTTGCGCCGCTTGTTGCATCAATTTCGCCCGTTGGGTATGCTGTCCTGGAGGTATAGGATGCACACCCATCATTTTCCGCACGCGATCGTAATAAGGCAGCAATTCCTTATAAGTAATTTCCTGTGGCCAACCCTGCTCAAATCGCGTTGGATTTGCTTCCAAAACCACGCTGGAATAGCACAGAGAACCACCACCAACCCCCGCCCCCTGAGCAACAGCCATCCCCTTAAAGAAACGTAAATCGAGCCAGCCATTATGTTTTTGCGGCTGGGTGTGTTCATAAATCCAGGCATCTTTGGCTTGACGTGGGTATTGGTCTTTCGTCCAACGCCGACCGCGTTCCAACACCAAAACCCGCGCTCCAGATTCAGCCAAACGGCAGGTAACTACTGACCCACCAAAGCCGCTACCGATCACGATGACATCAAATTGCTGGCTCATAGGATTTACTTTACTTAATCACTACAGGGTCTGAAGCGCGGGCAAGGTTATCTCTTTTTGGTACTGGAATGTCGCGGGGAATCCAAAAATGTATCCGTTTATCGCAACCTTCACAGATGGCATAGTCATTCAATTCAATTACGCCCAACTTCGTCCACTCTTTTTCATCGAAGTTTTTGACGTTGATGGTGTAAACCAAAGTGTGATTAGGATACTTTTCTAGCCGGAGTTCATCTCGGAAGTCTTCCGCATCGATTTTAGGTGTGCCTTCTGCGACTCTGAGCATAAACAGGTCTGGGGTAACGACCTTGCTTCCTGGCTCAACACCGAGGGTGGAGATGGGAAAGACCTGGCGAAACCCTGGTCTCTTGTCTACTAGCCGGAAAATTACCCGGTTAACAAGTTTGGCTCCAATATCTGGGCCAACGTCAGGAAAGTTAGTTAACTCAGTATCGGTAATATGCTTCGTCTTGATGCCTGTGAGATAATCGACAGTCACGAAATTACCCGGTTTTACCTTTTCGTTAGGATTGAGGGTAGGATAAACCTTACCAGCCAAACCTAAAGCACGGCGATCGCCTCGTTTAATTCCAGCACCAGCAACGGAAAGACGAGCAAATACTAAACCTTCCGAACCTTTGCTAAAATAGCCCGTATAAGGTGAATCCTCAGTAATTTTCCAAAGACCTGTATAGCAAACACCATTAGCGTGGATTAGCTTGTCGTAATGGGGGCGGATATCTCGCCTGTCAAACAAATTCCGCGCTGCGTCATTAAACAATTGGACAAAAGTTGTCAGTCCTACACCTTGTTGGTAAGGCAGTGGTTCACCATAGGGTTCACTAAAACCAACTTCTTTTACTTCTTTGTAGGTAGACCCGTCATACTCGAAAACATCGTTGTCCGGGGTAGAAGGTTGAGGTTTGTTGAGCATAGTCAGTATCAACAATGGAATTTGGAATAAGCACAAAACTAAGTCAATAATCCCGAAAGCAGGATAAACATTGGGGTAAAGAAAGAAAAAGAAGAGAACTCCAGGCGGACGGGAAAGGGTCGCTAATACAGCATTGGCAGTGTAGCGGTACGGGTCATTTGCTCCAGGAATGTAGAACAGCGACAGCAGAACCACTAGCAAGCCAGCAAATGAAGTCCATACCGGGTCTTGGCTAGGTCTTTGGTGGAGTAATTCCAGCAACCAATTCGGTGCAAAGATCGCCGGCAAGCCGATCGCCCAATCTTGGATAACGCCTAGCCAGACGATGCGGCGAAACCAAACAGCATATTTGTTCATAACTTAGTTACAAAGTTTTGAGATATTCGACTAATGCTTGTTTATCTTTGGCAGGTAAATCAGTGCCATAGATATGTCCTTGGTTACTATTGCCAGGAACGCTAATATCGTATTTAAAACCTACACGTTGTGCTTCTTCTCCTTCGGAAATAAAACCAACTTTCTTCTGGTCGTAGACATCAAATCCTCGATAGAAAGATTGGGGACGATTTTCTGGTTTTTCTAACAAGTCTTGTAGGGATGGCACCGAACCGTTATGGAGATAAGGTGCTCTTAACCAAAGACCATCAAGGGAGACAGATACATAACCATTAGTCTTCCGCAACTCATTGAAGTCCCAAGAGTAACCATCAGCAAATTTGTTGTAAGTATCTGCTGCTTGCTGGGTCCACATATCTAGACGGTGGCGGTCAGTTCCCACTTCTTCAACAGGAATAACCTTACCAGTCCTTTCGCCGCCAAATGCATGACAAGATGCACAAGTACTGCTAAAAATCTCTTTTCCTTGTGTAGCTAGTTGCTCATCAACTGCAAACGGATACTTGGGAGGCGGTAGTTCCGAAATATAATCTTCTACCCGTTGCAGATCCTCTACTGGTAGAGACTCTTTAGTTGCACCGTCACCAATAGCCCCAGTCTGCACCGTTTCTCGCAGCGAAGTTTCTAAACCATCCCAATGTAGGGCAAAATTTTGGTGTTGCTTTTGATTCCACAGAGGCATCATATCTGAGTTCCCAATGGTGTCATCTTTAGGCAACCTTAAGGTAGTGAACTTCACAGGGTTAAACGGGTCAATTCTACCTGGGCCCCAATTGGGACGAGAATCAGTCCAAGCAAAGTCTGCTTTTTGTTGCAGCAGTCCTTTCTTTGTTTGGGGAATAATTACAAAGCGATAAAGCAGGTTTTCCCACCAGGGAAACTCATGGCTATATTTGATTTCGTCAAGGATATAGTCAGGTTCAAATCTGGGGTCGCTAGCAGCATTACTGAGAAACCGGATATAGCCTTGAGAATCAAATTTATTAGCTGGCCCAGCTGCAATGATTGTTGGCTTATCTTTGAGGTTTTCTCGATAAGTAGCATTATGACAAACAGCACAAGTTATCCCAACTCTCGGAAACCCAATTGTTTTTTTAGAAAAACCGACTGGTAGCTCTTTACCTTCTTCCCAGGTAATTCCCAAAGAAGTATAACCGCCTGGTCCTGGTAGCTTATCGGGAAATATGCGCGGCAATACTAACCAAATCCAATACGGTACACCTTGCGCCTGTTCTGTACCAATAGAACCATATTTAAAATGATCTTCCGGTAACTCATAAACTTCGCTAGGAACTTCGCGGAAAAGGTTGTACCATCCCGCGTAACCTACAACCCCAAAAAGAAGGACAATAACTACAGCAATTGAGGTGATTATTTTCCCTAATTTTGACTTAAGTATTGCCATAAACTTAGGTTTCTCCTTGCTAAAGTGTCCTTCAAAGTTTCTTCATGTACTCAACAATTGCATCTTTCTCTTCTGGGGAAAGATCAACGCCGTACAAGTGACCGCTATTGCTGTTACCATCAAGTTTTGTATCGAACTTGAAGTACTTTTTACCATTTTCTTCAGCTACATCAGAGACAAAGCCAACTTTTTCTCTATCGATAACATCGTAGCCCCGATAGAATTCTTGTGGTCTGTTCTCTGGTTTTTCTAGTAAATCCCGTAGTGTTGGAACTGAACCATTATGCAAATAAGGGCCGCGTAACCAAACACCATCAAGAGGCATATTTGCATAGCCATTAGTCTTGCGGAAATTCTTAAAGCGCCACGGATAACCTGCATACAGAGTATTTTGGTTAGAGATAGTTTCATAAGTAAATGAATCTAGGCGATGCCGATCTGTACCAATTTCTTGAATTGGTACAACTTTGCCTGTATAGGCACCACCAAAAGCATGACAGCTAGCACAATTACTTTCAAAAAGTGGTTTTCCTGTGGTCGCTAAAGTTTCGTTAACTTCGTAGGGATATTTTGGTGGTGGTAGTTCCCAAAGCCAATCGGCAATTCGATCAATCCGAGGCAAATCAATCGTTGTGGGTGTGACTCCAGTCCCTAATGCCGCACTCTTGTTGCGTTCATCAACGGAAGTGTTATTACCATCCCAATGTAACTGCAATCCTTCACGGGGTTTTTGATTCCAAACTGAGGGAAAATCAGAAGTACCAATCAGTTCATCCTGGCGCAATTTATCCATTGGAAAATGAAATTGAATTGCTTTATAAGGATTAAAAGTATCTACTCTTCCTGGACCCCAATCTGGTTGTTTTTCAACGAAATTAAGTCGATATGCTTGATTAATTAGTGCATCCCTAGTTTGGGGAATTGCAATAAAGCGATAAAGTAATTTTTCAATGGGGTTGAGACCACCACTGATTTTTTCAATTTCTGGCAACATCCGGTTAGCAGTAAAGCGCTCATCCACACCAACTGCTGATAAGAATTTGATATATCCCTGCAAATTAAGTACGTTAGCAGGCATCGCTGTAATCACTTGATGTTCGCTATTAGGGGTATCTCGCAGCGTTCCTGTATGACATACAGCACAATTCAACCCAATGCGATCAATAAAAACTCTCCGTTGCGAAAAACCTACAGGCAAATCTTGATCGGGTTCTTTGATAAATCCCAGAGAAGTATAACCTTTCCCAGGTAATTTATCTGGGAATAGTTCTGGTAAGACTTTCCAAATCCAGTAAGGGATGCCATTAATGGGTTCGCTGCCGATTGAACCATATTTAAAGTGGTTTTCAATGCCAGCATAATCCACTGGGGAGTTAGACAAAACAGGCCAAAGCAAAAAGACTGCTACTGCTACAACACCCACAATCACAACCCAAATCCGCTTGAAGATTCCCCCTAGTCCCTTTAGTGGTGTGGAAAGTAGGGTAGGGTTAGTTTGTTCAGTCATGAAACACTCCCTATATTGTCGAGATTATCTGTAAGCGAAATTGTCAATGTGATACCCATCGCTTTTTTATTTAGATGAATTTGTAAACTGAGTTGGATGAAAGACTGACATTACTTCTGCCATCATCTCTTCATAGCTATTAAAGCGATCCTGCTCGTAACAACCTAAGGGATTTTCAGTTACATTTAGCAGGCATTTGTTGCAATAGGTACAGGGTTTATCTGCCAGGTCTTTACCTGCTTGAAAGGATTTAACTAGATCATTGTTAGCAATTAGGGTACGAGCCATTGTGACGCCATCGCAATACTGATCATTAATTGCCTGACGAATATAAGAAGCTTGCTGTAAACCACCAGTACATAATACGGGAATATTAACGTGCTTTTTAATTTCTCTGGAATCCAGCAAATTTCTGCCTTGGTTCTCTTCTAGTAATTGCTTGATTTTGGGGTCTTTTACATCATCACCACTAAATGCTTGAGGAGGCAATTGCTTTTTGACTCGATTCCATAAAAGATTAAAAACGGGATGCAAAAATGATTTGCGAAATAAAATGTAGTTGCGTGTGGTCTCTACGCCACTCGACAACATGGTGTCATAAGTTTTACTAATTACATCGAAATTAAAATCACCAATGGGATTGAGTGGGTGAGGAAATAAACTACCAGTTGATACATGAACGCCATCAGCCCCAGCTTCTTCTGCCCATTTACAAACTTGGATGGAATCTTCTATAGTATTACCTGGTTTTTCCCAAAAAGTGACGGCGTTGTTATAGTCAACAGCACTAATTTTGAATTGCAGGTGAAAGTCGTTGCCTACTTCTTTGCGAATTGCTCTAATTACATCTAGCAAAAACCGTGCTCGATTCTCTAATGAACCACCATATTCATCTTGACGGTCGTTAATTCCAGAACTGAGAAATTGGTTAAAAAGATATCCATTAGCACTGTGCAATTCTATTCCATCCAAACCTGCTTCACGGACACGTCTAGCACCATCAGCAAAGTATTGGATTGTTTCTTTAATTTCTGCTAGTGTCATTGCTTGACACAGAAATCCGTGGAATGGCTCAGTTTTGCTGGTAGAACTTAACGCTTTTTTCCCTAAGTTTTCTACACCACCGATATCCTGCTGTCGCCCAGAATGACTTAATTGCAAGATAAATTTACAGTCATATTCGTGAACTTTTTCTCCTACTTTTCGCCAAAAGGGAACAGTCTCATCGCTATGAATAGTGGCGTAATTGGGCATAATTCTTCCTCGGATGGCGACTGGGACAAAGGAAGAAATAATAGCCCCTACACCACCACGAGCAAACTTTTCTTCCCAGTTGATCCGGGCTTGAGTACCTGAACCATCATAGTTATCCCACCTTCCGGAAATACTAGAGCGAAATACCCGGTTTTTGACTGTGAGATTCCGGAATCTCAATGGTTCAAAGATAATATCGTTTTCCATGTGTTCCTCTGTTGTGTTGTTTCAGCAATAGGATTCGGCTTTAGAATTCTTCGTAGCACTAATAGCCTCGCCAGAGAACTGTTATTTTCAACGTCTCTGGGAGGGCAATTTTTTTATGTCTACAAATCCACAGTGCAGCTTTTCGGATGCGATCGCTAAGTGTTAAGTTTTTGTTACTTAGGTTTCAGCATGGATGTTTATCGATATTGTTGGTTTTCACAGTTATATAAAGACTTTTGCACTTTGTAAAGCTACAGTACCAACCAACAACCTTTACAAAAAATGAAAATCTTCGTCTTTGATTTCTCTTAAAAGGTTAAGAGAACCTTAAAAGAAGCTCCTAAAAATTTGTTACAAACTTAACCAAGTGCCTAGTTAATCGATATAACCATAGCAAATGCGTTATTGAACACCGTTGTAAATTTACAATTTTTTAAAATTTTGATTTAGAAATGTATAAAAGTTTATTAATGACGTTTTGCAAACTTGTGTAGTAAGTTCATATATAACGAACCTCAGTAAGGTACATTTTAAACATCAAAAATATCCCAAGACTAAATCCGGAAAATGGGAAATTAGTGATGGAGCATTAGTGTACCTCTGAAAACGTGAGGTGCAGTGGAGAAGGTTTAGGTGTTACAACCAGAGAGTTTTATGAAAAAGACAAGTCTAATTTTGAAGGGCTGTCTGCTCCTCCTGTTCGTGGCTATGTTTATAGTCTGCGGCTTTTATGGAACGCCTACAGCTCTAGCTAATGAGTATAGTGAAACACCTGCGCCCATAAGTATTGGGTATTCTGATACGGGTGTAACCGAATACCCTGATAACTGTGAAGGTATCGGTTATCTCCCAGAGTACACAAAGGAGAATTTGACAGATGCCGAGAAACGGGGTCGTTGCACCTGGTACTTATGGACTGGCGGTAACGCCAAGTACTATCGTGATTTAGCGAAGCGAACGCGTGGCGGTGCTGACCTGCTAAAGCTGATTAACTCGGATAAGCATGACGAGCGATTCAAACTCTATGGCGCAATTAACGATCCTGGATGTGAAAAATCGACAGAAAAAGATGAATACGGATTGCTGCTAGATAAGTGTAAAGACCCGCTCTCAACTGGGGTTATTGGGTTGCGTAAGTTCCCAAACCCCAACTTTGACTCGACAAAATGGAACCCCGACGAGTATTTCAAAACCTCACAAGTCGAGCCTCCCTACTTGATCGGGCAATCGTGTGCCATCTGTCACGTAGCGTTAGATCCCCTCAACCCACCCAAAGACAAGGAACACCCAAGATGGGAAAACCTTGTACCAGCATTGGGTAATCAGTACATCAAGGAAAACAAATTCTTTGGAACCAGCGTTGCGGACAATAGTTTTATTAAGCAAGTACTTGACTCTCAGAAACCGGGGACTTCTGATACTTCGCGGATTGCGACCGATCACATCAATAATCCGAATGCGATTAATGCCATTTTTAATTTAGGCGATCGCCCCAGATATCCAGAGGTGATGAACGATGGTTCAACCAAGGATGTTAATCATATTCTCAAGGATGGCGCGGACTCCACAGGAGTAGCAAATGCCTCACTACGCGTCTACGTCAATATTGGGATGTGTGGCGATTACTGGACAAGTCTTCATGAGCCTTTATTAGGCAGAACTCCCCAAAAACCTTTTGATATCGAAAAGGCACGGAAGGAGTGCGAAGGCTGGAGACAGACAGAAGCACGCATGGCTGATGCAGAAGCATTCCTGAAAACCATCAAGCCGATGCACCTGAAAGATGCACCAGGTGGTGAAGAGTTCTTAACTAAAGACGAGGAAGTTCTCAAACGTGGCAAGCTTGTTTTTGCCAGCACTTGTGCTGGTTGCCATTCCAGCAAAAAGCCACCTGCTGCGATCGCTGCTGACCCCGAACAGGCTCAGAAATGGTATGAAGAGTCTGTACTCAGTAGTAATTTTCTCGACCACAACTTCTTGTCTGATGACCAGCGTTATCCAGTCACACTAATTGGTACTAATGCGGCGCGATCGTTAGGGACAAATGCCGCCAAAGGGCATATTTGGGATCAGTTCTCATCGAAGACCTACAAAGAACTACCGTCACCAGGTACTTTGACGCTGTACAACCCCTTCGATGAGAAAAAACCCATCGAATTTAAGATACCGGATGGCGGTTTGGGATATTACCGTACTCCTTCGCTAGTGAGTATTTGGGCAACAGCACCACTTCTTCACAACAACACACTAGGACTTTACAACGAAGATCCTTCAGTGAAAGGACGTGTAGAAGCCTATACGGATGCTATAGAAAAGTTGTTGTGGCCTGAAAAACGTGAGGGAATTATCAGCAGGACAGATCGAGATACTAAGTTAGAGCTTCCCCCAGGAGATCCGAATCCGAGATTTAGGATTCCTATTCCTAAAGGTACACCTGTGAATTTGCTGGCAAGCATCAATATTAGAGAAGCGATTACATCTCTCAATATCGGCAACCTTTTTCAAGACTTGAAACCCAAGGATGGAATTAAGGGTAAGTTGGCACGCGTGCTTTTAAGAGCTAACAAATCTCCTGACTTTGTTGAAGATGAGGGTCATTATTTTGGCTCAAATCTGCCAGATGAAGATAAGAAAGCCCTAATTGAGTTTGTGAAAACGTTCTAAGACCAATATGCTTGGGTTCATGATAATTAGCCCTGGAAGATCCCTCCAACCCACGCCAGTCGCTCCACTTGGGGAGACCCCATCGCGAAGCGTCTCGTAGAGAAGACCGCGCTGGCTCCCCTTCAAAAGGGGGGCTTAATTCCCTCCTTTTTAAAGAGGGTTAGGGAGAATGAAGCCTTAATCTAAGCGTATTTATTTGGTTCTAAGACAATTTGTCTGGATGCTCTGTACTCGTTCCCAGATTAAATCTGGGAACGAGCAAAAATATTTATTAAATAGTGAGGATATATATGCAGTATTTACCAATCATCTTCGTTCGTGGATATGCAGGTACACAAAAAGACGTTGAGCAAACGGTCAATGATCCGTTTTATGGATTCAATAGCGGTTCAACCCATATTCGAGTAGATGAGAAAGAAAATCCTCAGAAGTTTTTTTTCGAGAGTCCATTGCTGCGGCTAATGACCGATCATGGTTATCAACCGATTGTTGACAATCAGAATGTAAGCAATCAGATTAAAAGATTGTCTGGGCAACTTCATAAAACTATTTGGGTTTACCGATTTTATGATATAACTACACGCAGTTTTGGTTCTCAGACCGAAGTCAGACAGGAAATGGAGGAGATAGCGAAGGGTTTAAGAGACCTGATCAATAATGTCAAGCAAACGACGGGTGCTGCCAAAGTTTATCTTGTCGCCCACTCAATGGGAGGTCTTGTTTGTCGCAGCTTGATTCAAAAGATTTATCCAGAACAACGCCAACAAGCTACCGATCATATTGACAAGTTCTTTACCTACGCTACACCTCATGGTGGCATTTATTTTGAAGTCGGGAGTGGCTTACTTGAAGACCTGAGAGACCGGTTCCAATTGAATAATTCTGATGACTTTGGTCCCCAACGGATGTACCAGTATTTAACACCTGGTGTCAAGCCAACCACTGAGTTACCTAAGGGCTTTCAGCTAGAAAAATTACAAAGCCTAGAGAATGCATTTCCGCCAAACCGCGTTTTTTCTCTGATCGGCACGAATGCACATGATTATGAGGAGGCTTTTGGTATTTCACGGAAGACAGTCGGGGTGAAAAGTGATGGTCTAGTTCAGCTCGATAAAGCCTACATCACGGGATCTCATCGTGCTTATGTTCACCGCTCTCATGGTGGGCGTTATGGCATATTGAACTCGGAAGAAGGTTATCAAAACCTGCAACGCTTTTTGTTTGGTGATATTCAGGTGAAACTCTCTCTGAGCAATGTTGAGTTAAAAGACCTGGACAAGAATTTTTATCAACTGGAAACTAGGGTTGCTTTGCGTGGTCTTCCTATTCCCATATATGAGCAAGCGATCGCTCATTATTGCCCAATCACACAAGAGTTAACCAGAACAGATAAACCCATTCCCCTATTTACAGCCTTTTTAATCCCAAGAAACTCATCTAGTGACAATAATGTCTGTAGATATGCGCTGCGTTTAGCACTGCATTCTTTCACAAAACAAGAGACGAATTGGTTACGTGACAGTCATCTTGACCAAGTACCCGTGTGGTCTGACTATCTAATTACTGATGTTGCCGAATCAAATAGTAGATACGAGGCACAGTACAGTTGGAATTCCGATGAAAAAGAGCCACTAACGAAGTTAAATCCCAATCAGGAATCCAGTTCAAATGCATATATTGCAAATGTTCCACTACCTGAACGTGGGCAAAAAGTCTTAGGAACAAATGCAGCAGTTCGCTTGGAAATTTCGCGATGGCAATAAATATGATTGTTAAGTAGTAGTCAGTCAAGCCAACTTTGAGGGGTGAGAGTGGGGAATAGGGAGTAGGGAAAGCTTATTTCGTTTTGTTAAATTTTTCGATACCTAAGTTGCTTTGGTGGACTACTAAGTTGCTGCAAATGAGGTAGAAATTCAATGGATTTAGTCAGATTAGAAAACTGGTTGGATAATGGGGCGTTTGCCGTGCTATTTGTTACCATGCTGCTGTACTGGGTGGGAGCAGCTTTTAAGGACATACCTTATCTATGGACTTTAGGAACAGCTGGGATGGCGATCGCTAATTTGTCTATTGCAACTCTACTTGGGGCGCGATGGCTAGAAGCAGGCTACTTTCCTTTGAGCAATCTTTATGAATCTCTCTTTTTCTTAACTTGGGGGATTACAACCATCCATTTAATTGCCGAAAACAGAAGTGCTAGTCATCTTGTGGGAGTAGTTACAGCACCTGTAGCAATGAGCATTGCTGCTTTTGCAACTTTAACTTTGCCCTCTTCAATGCAGAAGGCAGAACCTCTAGTACCTGCGCTCAAATCCAATTGGCTAATGATGCATGTGAGCGTGATGATGCTCAGTTATGCAGCGTTGATGGTTGGTTCACTGCTAGCGATCGCCTTTTTAATTGTGACTCGCGGTCAAAATATCCAACTACAAGGTAGTTCCGTAGGCACTGGAGGGTATCGCTTGCATAAATCTCCCACGCTAGTTGTTCAATCAGAAGTAGCTGTTTTTGCAGCCAGCAGCAGTACAACCGTTGTTTTAGATAAAGTCAAAACATCCCCAATCGTCAATTCTCAACCTCTTTCACCGCAGCGTCTTAGCCTTGCAGAAACTCTTGACAATATCAGCTACCGCGTTATTGGTCTGGGTTTTCCGCTCCTGACCATTGGCATTATTGCTGGTGGAGTATGGGCAAACGAAGCTTGGGGTTCTTACTGGAGTTGGGATCCAAAGGAAACTTGGGCGCTAATCACTTGGCTAGTTTTTGCTGCCTACCTCCACGCCCGGATCACTCGTAGTTGGCAAGGGCGTCGTCCTGCCATTTTAGCGGCAATCGGCTTGGTTGTGGTTTGGATTTGCTATTTGGGGGTTAATATCTTGGGGAAAGGACTACATTCCTATGGGTGGTTTCTTTGAGCTATTACCATACAAAAAGTGATGTAAATTTTAATATTTGTTTAGCAAAATACTGCTTGTTATTCTGTAGTAAGTGATTAGTTATGGTTAGCACTTTTTAATTATTCTGCCGAGAGAATAATCAAGGTTAAAGAGCGTTAGGTTACTAATGATTCATTTGTTTTCAGGTTGTTAAGAAAGGAAAAATTATGCAGAGTAATCGCAAAGAAACAGCTCTTATTACTGGTGCATCTGGCGGCATCGGTTATGAATTCGCAAAGTTATTTGCTCAGGATGGTTACAATCTGGTGTTGGTAGCTAGAAGCGTGGAAAAGCTGAATAAAATCGCCAATGAATTTAAAAATAAATTTGGTATTGGCGTCAAAGTTATTTCCAAGGATTTATCCAACCCATCAGCCCCAGAAGAAATTTTCACTGAGCTAGAACAAGCATCTATCAGAGTTGATGTGCTGGTGAACAATGCTGGATTTGCTACCTATGGATTGTTTCACGAAATTGACGTCAATGCTGAACTGCAAATGCTACAGGTTAATGTTTTATGTCTCACACATTTAACCAAGTTATTCCTCAAGGGTATGGTTAAACGAGGGTCTGGAAAAATATTAAACGTGGCTTCGACTGCTTCTTTTCAACCAGGGCCGCTGATGGCAGTATACTACGCTAGCAAAGCCTATGTCTTGTCGTTCACAGAAGCGATCGCTAATGAATTAGAAGATACAGGTGTGTCTGTAACGGCGCTTTGTCCAGGTCCTACCGAATCTGGTTTTCAACAAAGAGCTGCAATGGAAGATTCAAAGTTGGTAAGCGGTCAAAAAATTATGACTGCGGAAACGGTAGCCCAGATCGGCTATCGTGGTCTATTGGAAAACAAAACTGTTGTTGTTCCTGGAATTAAAAATAAACTCCTGGCTGAATCTGTAAGATTTACTCCCAGAAAACTAGTAACAAAACTAGTTAGAAATATGCAGGAAAGTAAGTAATAAGTAGGTCGGCGTAAATAATTAAGGCAGGGACAAGGAGAATTGGGGACAATGGGAAAAAGTTGTTGCAAGTTCTCACCTCTTGTCCCCCCTGCCCCCTGCCCCTCTGCTCCCCTGCCCCCCTGCTTTTTCACTAATCCCCTTGCGGATGTTCATCCCACAAGGTTGTCAGTTCCCGTAAACTCTGATGATTGCCATTGCCCAAAATCAGATGATCTAGTACTGGAATGCCCAAAAGCTGCGCCCCTGCTAACAACTGGCGCGTTAATTCTATATCTTCTTGGCTGGGTTCAAGGTTCCCAGAAGGATGGTTGTGGGCAACTATTACCCGCGTTGCGCCTTGACGAATAACTTCTCGAAAAATATCACGGGGAGAAGCTAAGGTTTCGGTTGCTGTGCCAATGGTAATTACTTGCGTACCCAGCAAACGATTCTTGACATCTAACAGCACCACTGCAAAACGTTCTTGTATCTGCCACATCAAATCTTGGCTGAGGGTAGCAGCAGCAGCAAGTGGGCTATCAATTAATGTGCCATCATTGGGACGTGATTGAAAGGCGCGTTTACCCAATTCAATTGCTGCTAAAATACTTGTCGCCTTCGCCGGGCCAACACCAGAAATTTGCATCAACTCAGCAGGGCTAACTTCCCGCAGAACTACCAAAGGATCGCGTTGGTGTTTGCCTAATTCGCTCAAGATATATTGTCCCAAACCCACAGCAGATAGTTTTCCTGGCCCTTGACCAGTGCCTAGAAGAATTGCAATTAACTCCGCTGTGGCTAAAATTTTTGCACCATGCGTCATTAATCGCTCACGCGGACGCTCATTTGTAGGTAGGTCAGCAATTCTGAGGCAATAGGTCATATTAAACTAAGAAAATAGCACCACACATAGAACTATCCTTAGTTATCCCTTGTTTGCTCTCAAAATCATCTTTATTTGAGAAAATCTTTAACCTTGATAAGTTTGTATAGGTAATTTCATTTGCAACTTTTAAAGGGAAGACTAAAAAAAGATGATTTAGGGCGATCGCCATGTTCGATGATTTATTCAACAATCTCAAAGGTTTTATTGACTCTAAAATTCAAGAAGTCGGTAACGATCTGCAAAAACGTTTCGGCGTTCCCGAACCCGCAGAGCCATTTGTGCTGATTCGTCGATTCACACCTGCCGATTCCACGGTGACAAGGGGATGTATTGCAATTGTCGGAGAAAGCTGGCAAATTGAAGCTTATGACGATAATAATCAGAGCTTTTTTACAAATAGTGCAGATCCTTTGCGAAATGTCATCTTGTTTGAAGTTGCAGAACCCGATATCCAAGAGTGTGTTTTTGCTTGTCAATTTAACGCGAAAGCGCTAAACACAGAAAAACCAATTAAAGTTAGCTTAGGTTTTCGGAGAACGGGACAGTGGGGCACAATGAGGGAATTCTGGCCAACAGAAGTTTTACTAACGGAAGATTTTCAGCCTTATGAAGCGCGTGCCTATTTAAAAAAAGAAGCAGATGCTGCCACAGTTCAAATCAGTGTGCAATTTGAGAGTAGTGGCATTCTTCAAATTAAAGATATTGAATTGCTGCAAGCGCCTGTAAATTAACAATCATGAGCAATACCTGAAATTTGAGTAATTAGCAAAGTGCGTAGTTTACCGCCGTAGGCATCGCTTTATATTGTCACAGACAAAAATCGTAAAGTCGTAAATCAGACGTAATAAAGGATGTTTGAGCGGATGAACAAGAACGCCCAAATATGACAAAAGGCTACTATTTCAAAGGGAATACTAAAAATAATATAATTTAGGGCGATGCCTACGGCAGTAAACTACGCTATGTTTGACGAGCTATTCAACAATCTGACAAATTTTATTCTCTCTAAAGCTAAGGAAGCCCTTAAGGAGCTAGAAAAACCCCTCGCTATTCCCGAACCCGCAGAGCCATTTGTGCTGATTCGCCGATTCACACCTGCCGATTCCATAGTCACGAAGGGAGGCATTGCAATTGTCGGAGAAAGTTGGCAAATTGAAGCTTATGACGATAATAGTCAGCGCTTTCTAACTAATAGTACAGATCCTTTGCGAAAAGTCATCTTGTTTGAAATTGCAGAACCCGATGTTCAAGAGTGTGTTCTTGCTTGTCACTTTAATGCGAAAGCGCTAAACACAGAAAAATCAATTGCAGTGAGTTTGGGTGTAGGTAGACCACGAGAATCGGGCGGACTGAGAACAACTTCATGGGGTAGAGGAGTTTCACCAGAGGAAAATTTTCAGCCTTACAAAGTGCGTGCCTATTTTAAAAAAGAAGCAGATGCTGCCAAAATCCAAATCATTGTGCAATTTGAGAGTAGTGGTATTCTTCAAATTAAAGATATTGAATTGCTGCAAGCCCCCGTCAAGTCGGAATCATGAGTAATATCTCAAAGCTTGAGTAAGCAAAGTGCGTAGTTTACCGCCATAGGCATCGTATAATTCAGCAGCCCAACACTACATGCGATCGCAAACCCGTTAAACCCCTCCATCTTCGCTGATTACTGATAAATTTGCGTTGCTTTCAGCATGTGGTAGGTAATGATCAACTGAGTCAGAGCCAGAGGATAACTTTGCAGTGTTTCTCCAGTTGTACCAGCAATTTTACCCAGTTCTGGATTACTTTCGCGATCGCAAATATTTCGTAAATGGGGCATATCAGAACAAATAATATGCTCTAGCTTATTCACCTGGTCTAAGTTTGCATGGCCATCAACTTCTAAGACATCTACAGGCTTACTCATATCTCTGTCTAGCCCCAAGCGAATCGCTGAGTCAGAATTACCATAGCCAGAGTTGACAATCTGGGTAAAATCTGGATGGGGAATTGTCGGACGTAATACCAGACGGACATTGAGATGTCCATTGGTTTCATCATCTTCCCCGGTGGGTGGGTAGAAACTGATTACTATATCAGACCATTGCCGCTGCGGACGGATAAAGTCTGCTGAATCTGGTTCGCGTTTTTCTAATTCCGCCAGCACCTGTTCAGCAGTGTAGCCCCGCTTTTGCGTGTCTCGTTTCACTTTCCACTTAGAGCGTAGTGTTTCTGGAGGAGCAAGATAAACTTTAACATCATAGGAATCGCGAGCCGCACGGGTTGAATAACCGAGTAATCCCTCAATAATCACGAATTTATTAGGCTTGATATACTGCGGTGGCTCGAATGTGCCGGTTTTATGACTGTAAACTGGCTTAAGAATTGGCTGTCCTGTGCGTAGCAGCGACAAATGTTGCTGCATAATATCTAAGTGATTGCAGTCGGGGTGAAGGGCAGTGATCCCAATTTCTGCACGTTGTTGGCGATCGTAACGGTGATAATCATCTGTACAAATAAGCGTAACATTCTCTGGGCCGAGTACCTGAGCGATTCCTCGCGTTAGTGTTGTTTTTCCAGCAGCGCTGTCACCTACAATACCAAGAATTATTGGACGGCTCATCATACCTCCCAGAATAAAAACAAGTTTAGTAATAAAATTCCCAACAATAGTTTTTATTCTAGAAGGGTTTAAGCAAGTAACTCAAGTAAAGGCTTGGTATGCAATATCTCTACATGTTTGGGCGATGGTTTCTTGCATAATCATTACAATCTAGATGGCTGTTAGAGTAATCTGTACGCATAATGATAGATGGAAAATTAGACATTCCCTGTTGAATCTACCTGCAAACGCAGATACTCTATTTTGATACAGGCATCCATCACCACTTTCAGTCCTGCATCTACAGCTTTTTGTGCTGATGCTTGATGCCAGACACCTAATTGCGCCCACACAGTTTTGGCGTTGATGGAAATTGCTTCATCTATAATTTCTGATAAATACTCAGAACGGCGAAACACGTTAACAATGTCCACGGGTTCGGGTATTTCTTGGAGTGCAGCATAGCTAGGTTGACCGTCAATTTCTTTAATTAGGGGGTTGACGGCATAGACTGTATAGCCTGACTGCCGCAAAAATTGGGCGATTTGATAACTGGTGCGATCGCGTTTATCAGAGTGACCAACAACAGCAATGGTTTTGGCTTGGGTCAACACCTCGCGCAGGGCGTTATCATCTTCTTTGAGGTTTGGCATGATCTAAGTAGGAGGCAGAAAGCAAAAGCCAGTTTTTGGGTGGATTTCACTTGCTGGAATTTTATATTTAATTATGTCCACCTACGTAAAATATTCTGAGCGATCGCTTTGCTCATCATAGCGAGTTCGATTTCAAAGATATTACTTATTTTAAGGAGAAGGAAAGTTCAAAGACTCGTCAGCAAGCATCAAAAGCTCATCCCCAATGCCGAATATCATGACAACTCAAACACTAGGACTCGAACAAAATTTATATGAATATTTACTGTCAGTCTCTCTCCGAGAACCGGAAATTTTGACCCAACTGAGACAGGAAACAGCCCAGTATCCAATAGGTAGAATGCAGATTGCTCCCGAACAGGGGCAGCTTCTCGCGTTGCTGGTGCAGTTGTTGGGAGCTAAGAAAACTTTGGAAATTGGGGTATTTACAGGTTATAGTTCCCTGGTGGTGGCATTGGCGTTACCGAGTGACGGTCAAGTGGTAGCCTGTGATATTAGTGACGAATTTACAACGATCGCTCGGCGTTATTGGCAGCAAGCAGGAATTGCGGATAAAATTCAGCTGCACATTGCCCCAGCTTTGGAGACTTTGGATCGGCTACTCACAATTGGAGAAGCGGAAACTTTTGATTTTGCCTTCATCGATGCAGATAAGAGCAACTATGATGGCTATTATGAGCGATCGCTGCAATTAGTGCGACCGGGGGGACTGATTGCGATCGATAATGTCCTCTGGTCAGGCAGAGTTGCCGACCCGCAAGCGCAAGATAACAGAACTAAAAGAATTCGTGCCTTTAATCAAAAGCTGCATCAAGACCAGCGAGTTAATCTTAGTGTAGTAGCGATCGCAGATGGCTTAACTCTGGCACTGAAAAAGTAATGTATTTACGCCATACCCCAATGTTTGCAAATCGCTACAGATACTTGGTTATCTCCTTAGTGTCTAGATGCGCTAACCCTTCCCTCAGCGCCCAATTTCGACATCTTCGAGGATGCCAAGTGCGTCAGGGACGAGGACAGCTGCGGAGTAGTAGGCGGTGACGAGGTAGGAGATAATGGCCTTTTCGCTGATGCCCATGAATCGGACGGACAAACTGGGTTGGTATTCGTCGGGGATACCAGTTTGATGTAAGCCAATGACGCCCTGATCTTTTTCACCAGTGCGGAGTATAAGGATAGAACTGGTCTGGTTTTTGGTAATCGGGATCTTGTTACAGGGCAGAATCGGTACATTGCGCCACGTGATTATCTTGCTCCCATCCATGTCGATGGTGTCTGGATAGATGCCCAGACGGTTGCACTGGCGACCGAAGGCTGCAATAGTGCGAGGATGAGCCAGGAAGAACCTCGACTTCCGCCGACGGGTGACCAGTTCATCCAGGTCATCGGGAGTGGGGGGACCGCTGCGGGTGTAGATGCGCTGTTTGAGGTCGGCGTTGTGCAACAATCCAAATTCGCGGTTGTTGATCAACTCGTATTCTTGACGTTCCCGCAATGCCTCAATTGTCAGCCGCAATTGTTCTTCCGTCTGGTTGTACGGTTGATTGTACAGATCCGCAACACGAGTATTCACTCGCAACATAGTCTGAGCAATGCTTAACTGATATTCGCGGGGTGAGAGTTCGTAGTCAACAAATGTCCCCGGTAACGTCGTCTCTGTGCTATGACTGGTTGACAACGCGATCAAAGCTTCCCCATACTTGTTTTGTGGAAGTTCGGCGCGAGTCCGAAACTGCTCAACCTGAGCCTGCAACGCTTGTGACTGGTTGAGCAGTTCCCGAAATGCCTGTTGTGGTAGCGCCAATACCGTGCATCGGGTCACAGCCTTGACCGTGAACTTCCAATTACTTTCTGAATCCACCAACACGCGATCGCCAAAATAATCACCGTCAGCTAGCATATCCAATAGAGGCTGCTCGTCATACTTGCCAATACCAATCTTGTTTACCTTGCCATGTGCGATCAAGAAAAGCTGATTGGCTGGCTGACCTGACTGGACTATGATATCACCAGGTGCAAACTCCTGCTGAACAAACCGACTTGCCAACGCCCTTAGCACCTCGGTGTCGTCAAACCCTCGCAGCAAGGGCAACTCACCAAGTTCCTGGGGAATCACCTGCACCTCAGCTCCGGTGTTGGAGAAACTCAACCGCCCATCACCCACGGTATAGGTCAACCGACGATTCAGTCGATAAGTGCCACCCTTCGTCTGCACCCACGGCAACATCTTCAACAACCACCGCGAGGTAATTTCCTGTGTCTGCGGTGCAGATTTGGTGGTCGTGGACAAATTACGCGCAGCATCTTTACTCAAACTCAGTTGAGGTTGTCCGCTCTCAACATTGAAATTTGATTCAATAAAATCCGTCATCACCTCATCCTCTAGTTACTAATAAAAGTGCCATTCAGTGCTGAGTGCTGAGTTAAAAGACCGCCCACTTTCTTGCAGGGTATCAACAGTCAGCCCTAATTTTTACTCACTCAACACTCAGCACTCAGCACTCCTGATATTTAGCGCCCGATCTCAACATCTTCAAGGATGCCAAGTGCGTCAGGAGTGAGGACGGCTGCGGAGTAGTAGGCGGTGACAAGGTAGGAGATGATCGCCTTTTCGCTGATGCCCATGAATCGAACAGACAAGCTAGGTTGGTATTCATCGGGGATACCAGTTTGATGTAAGCCGATTACCCCTTGTTTTTCTACACCAGTGCGGAGCAAAAGGATAGAACTGGTGCGGTTATTGCTGATGGGGATCTTGTTGGAAGGAAAGATGGGTACGCCGCGCCAAGATGTGACCTGAACGCCGTTCACATCTACGCTTTGTGGATAGAGACCCAGGCGGTTGGCCTCACGACCAAAGGCAGCGATCGTGCGGGGGTGAGCCAGGAAGAATCCCGGCTCCTTCCATACTGTCGCCAACAGCTCGTCAAGATCGTCGGGGGTAGGTGCGCCGCTACTGCTGTAGATACGCTGTTTGAGGTCGGCGTTGTGCAGCAACCCGAATTCGCGGTTGTTGAGCAACTCGTGTTCTTGACGTTCCCGCAATGCCTCGATAGTCAGCCGCAGTTGTTCTTCAGTCTGGTTGTACGGTTCGTTGTACAGATCGGCTACTCGGGTACTTACTCGCAACACCGTTTGAGCAATGCTCAACTCATATTCCCTGGGTTTGAGTTCGTAATCGGCGAAGGTTCCCGGCAACTCAGCCTCTTGGGGATGATTAGCCGCCAGCTCAATAGCGGCTTCACCTTGGGGAGTCTGTGGCTGGCTCAGGCGAACGCGGAACTGTTCAACATGAGTTCGCAACTCTTCAGACTGATTGATCGCCCTTTCAAACGCCGCTTGGGGAAGTGACAAAACGATGGTTCTGGTAATGGCCTTCAGGGTGTACTGCCAAGTATCCTCGGACTGCACCACAGTTTCATCGCCGAAATGGTCGCCGTCAGCTAGCACATCGAACACGATCTGCTCGCCATACTTGCCAACACCAATCTTGTTCACCTTGCCACGAGCAATCAGAATCACGCGATCGGCAGGCTGGCCAAGTTCGACGATTACATCATCTGGAGCATACTCCTGCTGAACAAACTGGTTTGCTAACCCGATCAATACGTCAACGTTGTTAAACCCTCGCAGCAAGGGCAACTCAGTAAGTTCCAGAGGAATCACCTGCACCGCAGCTCCAGTGTTGGTGAAAGTCACCCGCCCATCACCCACGGAATAACTCAACCGACGGTTGACTCGATAGGCGCCACCTTTCGTCTGCACCCACGGCAACAGTTTCAATAACCACCGCGATGTAATTTCCTGGGTTTGCGGTGCAGATTTGGCCGTTGTCGCCAAATTCCGCGCCGCTGCTGTACTCAAGGTTAAATGGGGCTGCTGATCTTCTACATTCAAATTGGGGTCGTTAGAATACGTCACAACTTAATCCTCCACTTTTTAGTTACTAAAAAAACCGATCTCACGCGATCGCATACTGACCTTGAATTAACTCACCGACAAAAAACCTAACTTCATTGACCGAGTAATGACCTTAGACTCCGCTCACCGATCAACGAGCCAATACGCCTAGCTGAAGTACCCAGCCCTCTGGGACCGCTAAGTAGCCGCCCTGTTAACGAATTACGCAATTCAAATTCCTTATAGCGGTCTACCGTTATATGCCACTTGAGGACGCCGCACATCCACTGCTCTAGTTTCTTGACGTATCCGAGCAGTTTCTCGCGGGTACTTGCATCCAGGTTGAAATCATCGAAAAGAACTGGCAGTTCGGTGGCGACGATGAGTTGAAACTGGAGCGCCCTAGAGGTCATCAGATTGTTGACAACTTCAACGGCCTGCGGCAAATCGCAGTTGAGGAAATTCTGAACGACCAGCACACAATTATGGATTTCGCCCTCGAATTCGATTTCTTTCTGATAGGAAAAGATATCGTTGGTTAAACAGGCGAAGTCGGCGGCCGAGTTATCCAGCGATCGCATCGTTCGGGTGCGGTAAATCTCCTGCGGGATCTCGCTCCCCTGAGCTAGCCGCGACAGGCTCATGGTCAGATCCGAGCCAAAGGTCTTACGGCGCATCTCAACATAATCTATCGGGTCGGGAATCCGATTTTGAATCTGGTTGGCGAGTTCCCACACCCAGCTGTCAGTCATATCCTGGATTGCGCGGCGGAACTGAGTCCGCGCATTGGCAGACATGGGGCCAGCTGTGCGAGACCAAATATCTGCCAAGCCCGCTTCCACCGGATTGGTCGGAACCTCGCTGGGGGTGGAGTCATCCAGAGGCATGAACGCCGACAGTCGGGCGTTGAATACTTTCGCACCAGCCATGTTGCGGTTATTTCCGTAGAGCGCTGGGAAGTAATCGTCGGCATAGGTTCCCCAAACAAGCCAGCACGCTGTCAGATTCAGCTCGTGACCAGACCCATTCGGATGGATCAACGCACCACAGAGGGCTACGTCGGCAACATCAAACTTGTGGTCATCCCAGATGACGGCATCAGGAATCCCAGGTAGTGATTCCAGCATCCCCATCTGACGCGCCCATTCCTTGGAATGCTTCCGCGCGGCATTGAGATGGGGATTCAAACTTGTAGTGAACGGCATGTAAAACTTCGGCAGTTTCACTGGTCCCACAGGCTGGTATGGAACATGAGTGAAGCTCTTAAACCTTCCCAAACCCAAGGTGCTGTATAACGATCCAATCCGTGCAGCCGATGTGCCTAGCCCTGTTGCTCCCCCTAGAAGTGTGGATGTGGAAGAATTGTCTCCTCCCTTGTTCATGTAGCGGCTCGATCGCATGTGCCACTCGTGACCGCCCGACTGCCAGTCCTGAAGTCCTTTGATGTAAAGGAGAACGTTCACACGAGCCACTGGGTCTAATCCATACTCCTCAAAGAGAGGGGGCAACTCGGTGACGGCAGTGTTATCAAACTGGTATAACCGCGAGGTCAGCAGTTCGTTAGTGAGGTTAGCCGCCTCCTGAGTACTCACATTCAAGAAGCGCTCCAAGACCAATACGCAGTTGGCGTTTTCGCCTTCATCCTCCACCTCTCTCTGGTAGGAAAATAGGTCGTTGCGAAGATGCACTCCATCGGCAAATGTGTCTTTGAGTACACGCATTGGCCGAGTCGAGGCAATGTCAGCCGGAATCTCTATAAACACGGCGTGTTCGACGAGATCCGCTGACCACGGAGCGCCACCAACCTTGCGGCGCATCTCAATGTATTCGATGGGGTTAGCGACTCGATCCTGGTTGATATTGGCGAGTTCCCACAGAGACTCTTCCAGGAGGTTCTTGGTACTCTCGAAGAATCGAAGTCGCCAGTCCACAGATTTAGTAAAGGCGGTACGAGACCACAGGTCAGCCAAGCCGCGCTCTACTGGGTTGGTAGGTACTGGGGGGGTTTCGGTGGGGTAAATTGGCATGAACATTGGTAGTCTGCCGAGATACTCCTTCGCCCCAGCCATGTCTTGGGTACGCTTATAGATTTCAAGGAAGTGATCGTCGAAGAAGAACACCCAAACATACCAGTCGGTCACTAGGTCAAGCTCCGTTCCTGGTGCATCTGGATGGGTATACGAGCAAAGCAAGGCGTAGTCGTGAGCATCAAATGTGCGCTCGTCCCAGATAACCGAGCTTTCCGCTTCCTCTTCTGAGCCAAGTATCCCCATCTGGTAAGCCCAGGCTTTGGAATGCGATCGCGCCGCTTCTAGGTTTGGGTTGAGCCGCGCGGGCCAAGGCATGTAAAATTCTGGCAGTTCAAAGGGTTGCATGATCTGCGCTAAACCTCCTCTGGGGTCTTCTTGCTATCTTTGTTTCGTGGCTGATCTGAACATCGTTGCAGTTCACAAGTATCACCACCCAGCTAGATCCCCACATCTGGTTTGCTCATGGTGGCTTGTTTCAAGGCGATAATACAAGATGCTCCTAATTTAAATAACGACCTATGTACGTTTTATTTGAAGTTTCCCATATCGAAAGAGCAGGCATTTGAAAAAGCTGTTGAAGTCATTACTTATTTCCGATGTTGGCAGATGAATTTTTAGTGATTTTATGATATTGCTCTCATAATTTTTCATAGTTGTAGCTAAAAAGCAATACTTAGACTAAAGCAGTTAGGTAAGCAATCGAATAATTAATTGAAGAATTAGAGGACAGTTAAGACAGTTAAGACAGTTAAGCAGATAATTAAATCAAAAATTGAAGAATTAGAAGACAGTTAAGACAGTTAAGACAGTTAAGCAGATAGGTTAAAACATTTAAAACAATTATTAAAGAATAATTTCTAATTGTTAATATTTTGCATATTTTGAAGAGCATCTACACAATCGCCATCCCAGAGGTAGTATGAATAATGCGGGTTTGGGACTTTTAACAAAGATTTTTTATCTGGATTTTATGGATATCTAGGCTCCAATATTCAACAATTCCCAGAACAAGCAAAATAAGAAGCTTGTATTATCCTGCGGAAATTAAACCTGCTGATAGTATGCTACATACTACATCGTTGATAACTACAATCAGTGAATTGATGCTTGCACTGGAAATAAAACAAGATTTCAATGCTGACAAGCAAGATTACCTGCACTGCCAAATTTAATTAATAAATGGCATTTAGATACTTATTTAATCAAAAAGATACGCCGCAGCATTTATAAAGATGGATATGTAAGCTTTGAAAACATTACTACGCCATGATATTTTAAGGAGAAGCTGATGCAAGAAGCGTCCCTTTATCTAAAAATCATTCCAAAACTATGCTTCAAGCTAAAGTCTCGATCGCTCGTCGCCTACCCATTAAATTAGAGCAACTGCGATCGCTTGCCAATGTGGAAGTTTGGGCTTAATTTTTATCTAAGTCCAGTTAAGCCTTGTGAGCTTTATTATCATATTTTGTGTCAGGTTAAGTGTTTTACCCGTAGAAATAGTTTTTCGGTTCTTGCATTTGCGGCTTATCTATGTGAATATCTATCAATAAAGTACGATAAACTGCCAGATTTTTCGTAGTATTATATTGTTTGTAGTTTAAATCTACGTATATTCACGAAGTATTTACCAAATCGACTGATGAAGATTGTCAGTAGCTTTCTTCAGAATTAGTTCCCAAGCAAATCCAAGTCAAAGATATCGTTTGGAACGGTAATAAATCTTAGAAGTTCCTCCCTACTCCGAAAAGCTTATGGACATCAACACCCAACAAATAAAAACTGATGTACTTGTCATTGGTGGCGGTACAGCCGGGACAATGGCTGGAATTAAAGCCAAACAAGCGAATCCCAATGCAGAGGTACTGATTTTAGAAAAAGCTAACATCCGACGGAGTGGTGCGATCGCAATGGGTATGGATGGAGTGAATACCGCAGTTATTCCTGGTCATTCCACCCCAGAACAATACGTCCGCGAAATCACCTTAGCTAACGACGGTATTCTCAACCAAAAAGCCGTATATCAAACAGGCAAATTAGGTTACGAAGTCATCCAAGAATTAGAAACTTGGGGTGTGAAATTTCAAAAAGATGCCCAAGGCAACTATGACTTAAAACAAGTGCATCGTGTGGGTAAATATGTCTTACCCATGCCAGAAGGTAAAGACCTCAAAACCATTCTTACCCGCCAAGTCAAACGCCACAAAGTCAAAGTGACAAATCGCGTCATGGCAACCCGTATCTTAGTCCAAGAAGGACGTGCTATTGGTGCAGTAGGATTTGATGTCAGGAACGGTGATTATATTGTCATTCAAGCTAAAGCCGTCATCCTCTGTACAGGTGCTTGTGGCAGATTAGGATTACCCGCTTCTGGCTATCTCTATGGCACTTATGAAAATCCCACCAATGCCGGAGATGGCTATTCAATGGCTTATCATGCAGGTGCAGAACTCAGCAATATTGAATGCTTTCAAATTAATCCTTTAATTAAAGATTACAACGGCCCCGCCTGTGCTTATGTTGCTGGGCCTTTTGGCGCACATACAGCCAACGCCGAAGGAAATCGCTTCATTAGTTGTGACTATTGGAGTGGTCAAATGATGTTGGAAATCTGGAAAGAATTAAATTCTGGGAAAGGACCAGTCCAATTGAAAATGACCCATCTTGATGAAGATACAATTGCAGAAATTGAATCCATACTTTGGGCAAATGAACGACCAAGTAGAGAACGCTTTCATCAAGGTAGAAATGAAGATTACCGCACTCACGGCGTAGAGATGCACATCTCAGAAATAGGCTTATGTAGTGGTCATAGTGCTTCTGGTGTATGGGTAAATGAAAATGCTCAAACAACCATTCCAGGTTTATATGCAGCCGGAGATATGGCTAGCGTTCCCCATAATTACATGATTGGGGCATTTGTTTTCGGTCGCATAGCCGGAACTGATGCTATTGAATATATACAAGATATAGATTTTTTAGAACCAGATACGAATTTTTTAGAAGCTGAAAAAGCTAGAATATATGCACCTTTAACTCGTCCGAATGGTGTACCTCACACCCAGGTAGAATATAAATTAAGACGCTTAGTTAATGATTATCTACAACCACCAAAATCAGGTAATAAAATCGAGATTGGTTTGAAACAATTTGTGCAATATCAAGAAACATTAGATTTAATGGGCGCTCGTGACCCTCATGAATTGATGCGTAGTCTAGAAGTTCACTTTATTCGCGACTGTGCAGAAATGGCAGCCAGAGCATCATTATATCGTCAAGAGACTCGTTGGGGGCTTTATCATTATCGTTTAGATTATCCAGAGAAAAATGATGAAGAATGGTTTTGTCATGTCAATTTAAAGAAAGATGAATTAGGGGAAATGGTATTGTTTAAACGTCCTGTAGATCCTTACATTGTGGAAGTTGATGCAGTCAAGGATGTATACAGTGTTGCTGTTAAGTGAAATGACCTTTATAAAATGCTCTACAAAGCAATAATTTTCGATCTAGATAATACACTGTTGAATTTTGAGCTATGTGAACGCCAAGCTATTCTGGGAGCGTTGGAAGATTGTGCAGTATCTTTAGATTTAAATGGAGTCAGTGAGACTATTTTTCTTCAAGTCTTTGAAACTTATAATTCCAAGTATTGGAAACAACGAGAAACTTTTTCTCCTAATGAATTAATCGAGATGTCTTATCGAAGTACACTTGCTCATTTAGATATACAAACAGATCAAATCAGCAATCTTAGTCAAAGTTTTTGGCATATTTTTAATCATTCTGCTGTAATGGAACCTGATGTAAATAAAGTATTAACTATTCTCGCACATAATTATCGTTTGGCTGTTATTACCAACGGTTTTGTATCAGCACAACTACCGAGAATGCAAGCTGCGGGAATTGAGCATTTTTTTGAGGAAATTGTAGTTTCTGAAGCAATTGGTTTTGCTAAACCATCTCCTGAAATATTTCATCATGCGTTATCGAAATTAGATTTAACACCAGCAGAAGTCCTTTACGTAGGAGATTCTCTCACTCATGACTATGCGGGAGCAATGCAAGTTAATATTGATTTTTGCTATTACAACCGAAAAAGCCAGAATTTAATACAAGAAGTGCAACCAAAATTTATGATAAGTGAACTCTTAAAATTAGTAGAATTGGTTAACTAACAGATTTTTTGTTTATACATTTAAAGTTAAATATTAAATTAATTTAAGTTATTTTATACTAAATATGTCTGTTTATAATTCAATCGGTCAACAATACTCAAAAACTCGCGTTCCTGATATCC
The DNA here is from genome assembly GCF_034531305.2 of Nostoc sp. ChiQUE02. NCBI lineage: Bacteria > Bacillati > Cyanobacteriota > Cyanophyceae > Nostocales > Nostocaceae > Nostoc > Nostoc sp. ChiQUE02. The sequence goes on along the minus strand of NZ_JAVRBN020000011.1, from coordinate 93,489 downwards.
GCATTATTAATAAATTAATTGATTTACTCAATTTACCCAAAGGTAGCATTATCGCTGATATTGGTGCTGGTACTGGTGGTTACAGCCTAGCCCTAGCTAACAAAGGATTTCTTGTTAATGCTATTGAACCTTCTTTAGTAATGCAAAAACAAGCAGTGAAACATCCACAAGTTAAGTGGTTTGCTAGCTATGCAGAAAACTTACCTCTCCCAGATAAGTCTGTTGATGGCGTTTTAAGTATCTTAACAATTCATCACTTTACTCATCTCGAAAAGGCGTTTCAAGAAATGCAACGAATTATTAGGGATGGAGCAATAGTTTTGCTAAGTTTTGATATTAGGTTTGCTCAGAAAATATGGCTTTATGATTATTTCCCGTTTTTGTGGGAAGATGCTTTACGATTTTTACCTCTTCACGAACAGGTTAATTTAATTCAGAGTACTACTAAAAGGCGTGTTGAAGCCATACCCCTTTTGTTACCACATGACGTGTCTGATTTATTCGCAGCAGCAGCCTGGAGAAGACCAGAGTTATATCTTCAACCAGAAGTACGTGCGGGAATATCATCTTTTGCGTTAGCAAATCAAGATTTAATTGAACAAGGAGTAAAGTTACTTGCCGTAGATTTAAATAGTGACAAATGGAGCAAAAAATATGGTGATATTCACGATTTGACAGAGATTGATTTAGGTTATCGTTTTATCCGCGCAACGCTGGTGAGCTAAATAACTGTAATTTTAAATTAAATTATGAAAAATTAATGATTACTGGAGTTAACCACATTACTTTATCTGTCAGAAATTTAGAGAAATCTCTCACTGCTTCTGATTTAAACACCAGAATAAAAAGTGCTAAAGCATCTCCGTGGGAAGGGTTGGAATTTTTCATTTAAAGTTGATTAATTGAATTAAGGAGTAATAAATGTATGGCTTTAATCACACAAAGAATAGATGTTCCTGTCATCGTTGATGAATCTAAATGTTTAGAAAAATGTACAGCTTGTATTGAGGTTTGTCCTTTAGATGTGTTGGCGAAGAATCCAGAGACAGGCAAAGCTTACATGAAATATGATGAGTGTTGGTTTTGTCTACCTTGTGAAAAAGAATGTCCTACTAATGCAATTACAGTACAAATTCCCTTTTTATTACGTTAAAGATTCTCTATAACTCTGTGCTTCTGTGGTAAAAATCATGAATGATGACCTCAAAAATTGGCTAGAGATGCTGCGATCGCCTGAAGTAAATGACCGCTTAGTAGCTGTCAAAACTTTACAACATTTAGGCGATGAAGAAACAATAGACGCTTTAATTATCGCTTTGAAAGATGAAAATATTGCTGTACAAAAAATAGCCATATCTGCCCTTTGGGAAATTGCCGATCCTGTGGCAATTCCTGCTTTAATTGAATGCTTAACTTCAGCAGATTCAGATATTCGCGCTGAAGCTGCATCAGCATTAAATGAATTGGTGACACAAGATGAGTTGTTACTTTTATTAGATAACTTAAAAATTAATGATGTCAATATACAACTAAATATTTTAGTGTTGTTGCGAAAGATTCATGATATTCAATCTTTACCGTATATTTTACCCTTTTTAGAATCAAAAAATTCTGAGTTAAGAGAAGCAGCAATTACTACACTTCGATATATAAATCAAATAGAAAAATGTCCACAAGCTTTGGATTTAATCTTTGACCAAGAACCAATTATCCGTCGTGCTACTGCTTTAACTTTAGGGCATTTACAAGATACACAAGTAATTACAATACTTGCTCAAGCACTTACAAATGATAGTGACTGGCAAGTTCGCCGTAATGCAGCCAAATCTCTAGCTATTCATGAAAATCAGCAAGCAACTTCAGCATTAGAAATAGCTTTAGGTGATGAACATTGGCAAGTACGGAAATCAGCAGCACAAGCTTTGCAAAAAATCCCAAATATTCAAGTTATGCCGAGATTAATTCAAGCATTAACAGATGAATATGCAGATGTCCGTAAAGAGGCTGCGATCGCACTTGGTAATTTAGCTCATCCTGATGTTATTAACCCACTGCAACAAGCCTTAGACGATCCTGACAAAGAAGTGTCCATCCAAGCGCAACGTGCAATTCAGAAGATTCAAACAGATAGAATAGTCTCAAGGGAGCAGTAAATAACTAAGGAAAAGTGCAATGAAAAATCTATTTCCTGGAATAAACCCGTATTTGGAACAGCCTGAACTTTGGCATCAACACAACCTTTAAAGACAGTGCGTAGGCGTAGCCAGCCGCAGGCATCGCCCTAAGAAGAAGCTTAGATGAGAGGAGTTTTGCAGAGGTTCTAAATCAGAGCGATCATTCTTGATAACTCAGGAATGCTAACCCGTTCAAAGATTCGCTAATTTCGCAATACAAATTCTTTACTCCAAATTATTGACCTCTGCTCATCAGCAATATTTATTAGGTGGACTTTATCGACAAAACAACAATAATTTAAATCTAATTTCTGTGCTTCTTCTAAAACCTGCAAAAATTGAGCTATATTTTTTGTAAATCTTCCTAACGTTAAATGTGGAATAAATGGTAAGTTATCTCTGCAATATTTAGCTAATATCCCTGTATATAATTGATTATGTAATTTTATCATATCTACCTTTCCTTCCTCAACCATTAGAAACAGATATTCATCCCATGATTTTTGCAATCCTTTGAGACAAATAGGAAATCTTTTCTACTTACTCAAGATATTATCAATATGAACAATGAAATTGTTTTCATTAATAGACTCAATTATGGGAAATACAAGTGTAATATGTGGTTTTATTAAATAAACTTGTGGATCATATTTCTTCCTTATTTGATTGATATCCTCTGTGTTAATATTGGGGTAATGTACGATTGCATAAGACATATTCATAAATTATTAAAAGTTATACAGCAAACTTCAACTTCTCTACTTCGCATAGCGTGTCGGAGACAGAGGCTACGCTAACGTGAGGTACAGAAATACCCTTTTAACATCCAGAAGATATGACTACAGTCCATCAGCAAGAAGTCGTCCCATTACTCAAACAGGTTATCGAACCTACCTTAAATAATGACATCGTTAGTTTGGGAATGGTACGAAATTTACGCATAGTTGATGACTATATTTACTTGCGTTTATATATTGGTTCTCATCAGCACCAATTACAGCCAGAGATTGAATCTAAATTATCATCTCTATCTTGGTGTAAAAAAACTTATATTCAAATTTGTACAATTCCCGGTGTTAAAACAACTCTAGGCATTTCTAGTGGTAAAGGTGGTGTGGGTAAATCCACAACAGCCGTTAATATAGCCGCAGCTTTAAAATTACAAGGTGCAAAAGTAGGATTATTAGATGCTGATGTTTATGGCCCCAATATTCCTCAAATGTTAGGTTTAGGGAAAGCTGATATTCAAGTAATTAATACTCCCACAGGTGATAAGTTTTTACCTCTAGAAGCTCAGGGAATAAAAATAATGTCAGTGGGTTTACTTGCAGAAGCAAATCGTCCTTTAGCATGGCGGGGGCCTGTATTACACAAAATTATCACGCAATTTTTGCAAGATGTGGAATGGGGTGAATTAGATTATTTATTGATAGATTTACCTCCCGGTACAGGTGATGCTCAAATTACAATTATCCAAGAAAGCCCAATTTGTGGAGTCATTTTAGTGACAACTCCTCAACAAGTGGCTGTTGCAGATGTACGACGTAATATATATATGTTTCGCCAAGTGGGTGTTCCTGTCCTTGGCATCATTGAAAATATGAGTTATTTAATTTGCGGTGATTCTGGTTCACGCACACCGATTTTTGGTAGTGGTGGCGGCGAACAATTGGCCGCAGAATTACAAGCGCCTCTGTTAGGACAAATTCCCATTGATTCCCGCATTTGTCGCGGTAGTGATACTGGAAATCCGATTGCAATGAGCGAATACGCTTCACCAGCAAAGGAGGTTTTTATAAAAATAGCTACTTCATTAAATACTACTTTTACAATACACGACGAGACTACGCAGCTTGACCAAGCTTAGTAGCTTCAGGAACTTCAATCAATTGCCCTGTTTTGACATCGTAGATATAGCCATAGATAGGAATTTCATTCGGAACCAATGGATGCAAACGAATCCGTTGTACATCTGTATAGACGCTTTTGGCTTGGTCATCAATAGTCAACCAATTGATAAACTTGCCTTCGCCTGATCCTGACCCAGATCCAATATCTGACCAACCTATTTCATCTAGCTTGGCTGTTTTGAGGCTACTAGAAAGTAAATTGCTGATGATTTCATTAGTGAAGGTTTCCATCCCACAATTAGTGTGATGAATTACAAACCATTCACGCGTACCAAGTAATTTGTAAGAAATCACTAAAGAGCGAATCGCATCATCGCTAGCACGTCCACCTGCATTACGAATTACATGGGCATCTCCTTCAGCTAGTCCAGCAAATTTAGCTGGGTCAAGCCGAGCATCCATGCACGTGAGAATTGCAAACCGACGAGATGGGGGTATAGTGAGATTACCTTTATCACCGAATTTATCAGTGTAACTAAGATTAGCTGCCAGAACTTCTTCTACAATTTGGCTCATTTTGAGTTTATGTGGGCGATCGCTTGATTAGCAAACCAAAAGCTAAATTTATATCTAGTTACCCTAGTTGTGATAGAATCAGTCATTTCAACTACAGTAAGTCGATAGGAATATGCTATTTATATAGAGTAATTTGCCACAAATCAAGACAAAAAGCAAGTTATATCATGTCTGGCTAATTAGTTATCGTCAAGGTCGGCAATGGTCTTCAATCCATGTTGATTGAGAACAGATGTGATCGCCTGCGCCATGTCACCCAATACTTTTCGGATAAACCCAACAATCTCTCTTTTGGTCTGAGGAAAGGTTAATGGGCTTGCCGGTAAAGGTAAATTCAAACCCTTTCCATTTCCCCTTAACCGAAAAGTATTGCCATATTACCAGGACTTAAAATACCAACAGTTTGGATTTATATGGAAATCTTGATTGTTAACTGTATTCAGCTTTTGACTAATAGGCTGATTTTAGTGATTGAGTTATGAGATAAAGTACGCTAAATTGATAAAATTGCCGGAATTAATCTAAGTAGAAACTTACCATACATCATTCCCTGGAAGCAAGCTATATTAATGACTCAAAAAGTAGAATTATCTCGATTTGTCCTAGCTTTCGTGGCTGGATTTATTGCAGTACTGGTATTTCATCAAGGCTTGCTGGCGCTGCTTCATGCAATTAATTTTGCGCCCCGTCCGGCCTATCAAACTACACCCACACCGCCCTTTGGTATACCGCAATTTCTATCAGGTGCGTTCTGGGGAGGAATTTGGGGTTTAATTTGGGCTACTGTGACACTGCGCTGGCAAGTGAATAGAAATTATTGGTTAGCATCGCTGCTTTTTGGCGCTGTTGCACCCACATTGGTTGCTTGGTTTATTGTTGCGCCATTGAAAGGTTTACCCATTGCCGGAGGTTGGAAACCAGCAATTATGATTACAGGTTTACTAGTCAATGGTGCTTGGGGAGTAGGAACCGCTTTATTGTTCAGTTGGTTTGGGAGAAAGCAAGTATTGCAGTGAAAGCAGTAATTAGACTAGTCAATGAAAACGATGTTCTACAAATGCTGGCAATTTATGCGCCAATTGTGTGGGAAACTGCAATTTCCTTTGAAGTAGAACCACCCAGTGAAACAGAGTTTCAACAGCGGATCAAGAGCTATCAACAGCAGATGCCTTGGCTTGTTTGCGAAATTAATCAAGAGGTTGTAGGCTATGCCTATGCTAGCCCTTACCGTACCCGTGCTGCTTATCAATGGTCTGTGGAATCATCTGTGTACGTCAGTGCTAATTATCGCAGAAAAGGAATTGCTAAAGCCTTGTATACTTCTCTGTTTAAATTGCTGCGACTGCAAGGATTTTATAACGTTGTTGCTGCGATCGCTTTACCCAATCAACCAAGCGTGGCTGTACATAAGTCTGTTGGTTTTTCACCTATAGGTGTCTTGCGTCGAGTTGGGTATAAATTTCGACAGTGGCATGATATAGGTTTGTGGCAATTATCTTTACAACCAGAGTCATCTTTCTTGACTGATGGCGACATTAACACACAATCTATAAATCCACCTATTTCTCTGGCAGAAATCCAGAAATCACCTTTTTGGAATGAAGCTTTAAGGAGTGGGTTTTTGCTAATTCGAAGTGATTTTCCTAATTAAGATTTAAGTCACTTTACTAACCATGAGCAAGCAATTTGGGAATTTCATCTGGAGTATGGGCAATTAAATCAGCACCGTGAGCCTTTAACTCTTCCTCTGTTCCGTAGCCGTAGGTGACACCAATTGCAGTAAGATGATTGTGCTTGGCTCCGATTATGTCGTGCGAGCGATCGCCTACCATAACCACATGAGAAGGTGAAAGCTTTTCTGTAACTAAGATGTGATAAATCAAGTCAGCTTTTAGACTCCGCGTGCCGTCCAGTTCACTCCCATAAACCCCATTGAAAAGCGACGACAAGCCAAAATGTTCAATGAGCTGTGTAGCATAAATATGTGGTTTAGAAGTCGCAACAAAAGTTTTATAACCAGCAAAACGAATAGCGTTTAAGGTTTCTGAAATCTGCGGATAAAGGGAGTTTTCAAATAATCCTATCGTGGCAAAGCGACTGCGATAAAGTGAAATGGCTTGTTCTAAAACTGCGTCATCTGAAGTTTTCAGTAGCAGCGAAAAACTGTCTTTGATTGGAGGGCCAATACACCAATGTAATTCATCAGCATCGGGTGGTCTATAACCGAGTTCAGATAAAGCAAACTGAATGCAGCGAGTAATACCAGGTTTGGGATCTGTCAAAGTCCCATCTAAATCAAACAGAATAGCGGAGGCAGACATAATTGGTAATTCGTAATTCGTAATTATTATTCCAAGAGCAAATAACTCGTAATTGAAATCTTAACTACAAATTACTAATTATCTTTAGGAATCTGGTTTTGTCGCTTGCAAGGAAGGTTGCCCAGAAAATTCATTATACCATTGTGCAAGTTTGGGGTAGCTTAGTCGCCATTGCAGTTCAGGCAGACGGCTCTCTAGCCCCAGCGCTGATGCGAGGGTGATATGAGCAAGCTTAGGAGTTTGGTCGAATTTATCAGAAATCTTCTCAAAGTAGTCCAAGATTCTTAAAGCACGCAATCGCTCTAACTCGATTATTCGTGATGATTGCTCACTTGAAGAACGCCATAACTCCCGTACCCAGACAGCAATACCATCTATAAACCCACTAGCTATACCTTCAAGTTGCTGTAAAAAGCCATCAGAAATATCAGCAACTAATTTGATTTCGGGATTTAATTGATTTAAATAAACGCATATTATGCGTGTTTCACTCAAAATAAATCCGTCATCAGTTGCTAGTGTTGGAACTTTACCTGTAGGGTTGTAATTCAGTAGCTCGCTGTTCGGATCTCGTACAGTGACTTTTTGCATTTCGATGCGATCGCTAAGATTCAGTTCTAGCGTTGCTACCCGTGCAATGCGTGCATACGGTGAGTTAGGTGTATAGAAGAGCTTCATAAAAAAGTGCGATGTCATTAGATATTGGGTTCAAATGTTTATCGTTTTAACATTTGAAAAAATCTGGTAAATAAATTAGAAAATATTTGAAAGATATTTCAGTATAATTTACTAGTTTGTCAAGTTTAAATGGATGGATAAATAAGTCCTTACTACAAACTTTTCATTACTAGCTTGACAAAGTGCTACTTTGAGTTTGTGTCCAAGCTGAATCAGCATTACCCCATTGGCTCAACTCGGTTAGGAGTTCGTTTCGTCGCTCCCGTGATGTAAATGCTACCTTAATGGCATTACGAGTTATGCCAAGCAATTCAGCAGCAGAAAAACCGAGGGCATGGGCTACTGTATACTCTCGCCCAATGGTAGTACAAATTTGGACAGGATCATCTGTGCAAAGGGCGATCGCAATACCAGACTCTACAAGTTGCCGAATCGGATGCTCTGTATAAGAAGCGACGGCTCCTAGAACGACGTTACAACTAAGGGAACACTCAACGGTAACGCCGCTCGTTGCCAGCAGTTCTAACAACTGCGGGTCACGAACAGCCTGTGTTGCGTGACCGATCCGGGTCAGTCCAGGGACGCGCAAAGCAGCTGCAATATTGGCCGTGGAGAATTCGCCCGCGTGTGCGGTAATACCTAGCCCCACCGCAGCAGCCCGCTCTGCGATATGATAGGCAGTTGTCCAATCCGCCTCGGTGTCATACGGTTCGTACAGAAAATCTATACCGCCTAGTCCCTCATCTGCTGCCTGAATACAAGCTTGTAAAAGTAGCTCAAGGCGATCGCGATCAAACCGTCCTAGTAGGAAAGTGAAAATTGCTTCGGCGCAGATTTGCGGATATCTCGTTTGAACACGACGCTCGGCTTCTCGAAACAATCCCATAAAGTCTGGTCTTAGTACCGCTTCGTTACCAAAACGGACTTCTACCAAAATGGCTCCGTCTGCTGCCGCTTCGTCCAGCAAATCCTCAATCCGTGCGATGAAGTTTTCTGGTTCGGCATCGACATCTCGCGCTACTGGGAAAATGCTAGCCAGGTATCGGAGGCGCTGCATTCCAGGCGGTGTTTCAGCCATCAGTCGCTCTGCCAAGTGCCGCCAATTATTAAGATGTCCGCCCCTCGCGCCTTGCCAACACCCGGTCAAGGCGCTGCGACCACTCCTGATGGATGTGTAAGTCTGCCTTGGGAAGTGCAGCAATAACTGGATTCGGCTCTATTTCAGCAAGCGGCATAATGAATGCAGTCTCCATTTAACCACCCAGTCTTAATTGTATCTTTGTGATACTCATTCTCTTGTCATTACGCTTGACTAAAGTATCCACTATTGTTTCCAAAATAGTGGCACGTGTATCACCCATGTATAGCTTCCCTGCTCAAGTATGGAACTTGCAGTTTACTACCAATGAAAATTTTGAATCTTCTACTTCATAGAGATTGTCTACCTGGTATTTTATTTTTACGCGAGTTTCTATTACGCAGTCACTGCCTCACGTCGGTTATATGCAGAAGAATCTCCCTTAATAGCCTCACTCTGCTTACCATCAATACCAACAGGAATATCACCCACAAGTGTGACTCGCTGAACGTGGCGAGGTTGATTACCGTAGTCTGCGATCGCATAATGTTGAGTAGCGCGATTATCCCAGAAAGCCACATCGCCTACTTTCCAACGCCACCGGACTGTGTTCTCAGGACGTGTGACATAAGCTTGGAACAATTTCACGATTTCATCCGATTCATTCTGTGATAAACCACGCAGACGGCGCACGAACCCACCAATAAATAACCCACGTTCACCGGATTCAGGATGGACGCGGACAACAGGATGCAGGGTTTCGTATAAAGTCGAGGAGAAAACAGCCCGATACTCTAAGACTTCTTTTGGTAAGTCAATTGTAGCTGCTGCATAATCGTAGGCATTGCTGTGTACTGCCCAGAGTTGGTCAGCAAGATTACGTAGGTGAGTTGGTAAATCTTCGTAGGCAGTCACAGAGTTTGCCCAAATCGTATCACCTCCTGATGGTGGGATGACAAGCGCCCGTAAAATTGAACCAAGGGGAGGACGATCTACAAATGTGACATCGGTGTGCCAGGTATTGGCGCGGCTCACAGTCTTGCCGTAATTCAGGTCAAGAACTTCTGGGTTTTCTGGCAATGAAGGAACGGTGGGATGAGCTGTGGTGACTTCTCCAAAGCGCCGGGCGAAGGCTACTTGTCCTTGAGCGTCAAGGTTCTGATCTCGGAAGAAGATGACTTTGTGTTTAACTAAAGCTTTACGGATATCGCTGATGATTTCATTGCTGAGGTTACTGCTCAAGTCAACACCAATGATTTTTGCACCGATACGTCCGGCGATTGGTTTGATGTCAAAGTGTTGGGAAGTCATAATATTTGTGTCTCCAAGAGTTAATTAATTTATTTCACGCAGAGAGTAGGAGTTCGAGACAAGTTTTTGCTATCTATGCGGGGTAAAAGACTAATGTTCGGAGTTCGATGCTTTCTCGTGGGGGAGCGTTGGCTGGGCTGGTGGGGTCTTCAAAGGCTGTATGGGCGGCAAAACGGGCGTGTCCGTCTTCTGCGGAGTCGAAACACTTGATAAATAATGCTTCGTCTCTGTGCATTTGCGGGAAGTAGAACCATTTATGTTTCGAGCTATACGTGACCCCGTATGTTTCACCGACCCGATCGCGGTACACTAAATCACCAGCGACAAGGTCTGTTATTGCAATGCTTTGCGCGTCACACACTGCTAATGGTGACTCTTGAATTGGTTGTGCGATCGCTCGCCAAACATTGATGATGGCAAATCGTTGTTTTAGTAGTGCATCAATGTCATCTATCCCCCGCGCTGCTAGTTCCAAATGGGCGCGAGTATAGCCTGATTTGGCGGTGAAGTCGTTGTGTACACGCTTGGCAGGTTCTTTAATATTATTCTCACCTGGCTTGGAGTTACCAGCGTTACGAAGGGTGTGATCGAATATCACTACCTTCGTTGCACCTGTCACCTCTTTTAACAATTGCTCGGCTTCTGGATAGTAGACGCGGTGTACTTCGTCTTCATCGTAAAAGTTGCGGACATTAGTATTATGTTCAGTAAAAGCGAATCCTTCTCTATCTAACGAGATGTTCTCTGAGATAAAACGAGCATTGTAAATTGGCAGTTTGTGCGTCTGATAAGTTGCGTTCGTGCGGGGAATCCCTGGTGGTGGTTCATAAGTATAGTTAACAGGTTTTTCTGCCATTGGAATCAGGTAACTGAGGTTAGCTTCTACGGATGGCAGATCCTGGGAAATCGGTCTGTCTAGAACTTGGTTATTTAAGCTCATAGGTCATCCCATTTTGAATTTTGGTTAATTTTTGGTCAATACTCAACAGTTAAGGATTCACTCCCATCACCACGCCCCTGTGTCCTATTTTTGTGCTGCACCAACGGGAACAGGTTCACCGAGAACTTTGGCGAATCTTTGCAAATAGAAGTCCACAGGATTTTCTACCGCTTGAATTGAGGAGCGATCGCGTACCAGATTCCACCATGTCTGCAAACGAGGTGTTTCTGCTGGTAGTGTGAATTTGCGGAAGTGTTCTAAGAGTGGTAAACGTTCAAACCAGGGATAGAAGCTGATATCAACAAGGCTAAACTGATCTCCTAATAAGTAATCACCTTTGCCTAATCCTTCTTGTTCGATATATAGAAGTGCTTCTATGAACTCTTTTCGTCCTTGTTCCTGTTCTTGGCTATCTTTACCGCGCAGAAATTTGTTAAAAGCTGGGACAAACCGAGTATTGGCGTAGTCTATCCAAATCCGAGCGATCGCTTTATTTGCGGGATCGCGGGGTAACAAAGGTGGCTCCGGGAAGACTTCATCTAGATATTCATTGATAATAGCGGACTCGTAAATTTCAACATCCCCATGTTTGATAGCTGGGACTTTGCCATAGTGGGAAATCTGTGTGTACCCATCTGGTTTGTTTTGTAAGTCAATTTCTATTGGGGTAAAGTCAATGCCTTTTTCCAGTAAAACTACACGAGTCCGTTGAGAGAAGGTAGAGGCTTTGGCGAAGTACAGTTGTATGTTGCTCATGAAATCTTTTCCTTGTAATCATCGTGGATGCAGACTATTTGAGATTGCACAACTCCAACTAAAGCAATAAGACAGAGATGTGTTGATTAGTGCAGTTAAATAATTGACTGGTAGGTATCTACGTCAGTTAAATGATATATTACAGTTTATCGGTCGACTTAGCGTACTTTAAATATTGTACAGTCTTTATGAGAATATGTATACCTAATTATTAGTGTAACTAAATAAATATCTAGACGTAATCAGGCTGATCAAAAAGAGGTATTATATGTACTCGAAAGCTGACTCTAATAGGCAGATCCGTCTCGGCTTGCTAGTACCCGCAGGTAATACCACGTTTGAGCCTGACTTTCACTCAGCTTTTTCCAGACAAGTCAGTATTCATAGCCATCGCGTGATTGCTCAACGCTCACACGCCTATGAGAGCTATGAATCAATGGATGACATCAATGAAGAAGCTGTTAAGGAAGTAGAAAAATTAGCTAGAGCCGGGGTACATTTTGGGGCATACGGCTTCACCACAGCAACATTTTACCGAGGGCGAGTTTTTGCCGAACAATTAGAGCAACGTTTGACGCAGGCGCTAGGAGTACCTGTTGTTGTGCCTGCTCTGGCTCTATTAGAAGCCTTGGCATATCTAAAGATTAAGAAAATTTCTGTAGTCACTCCTTATCCAGAATGGAACAACCAAACGCTAAAAACATTTTTGAGTGAAGTGCCTTTTGAAATAGTGGGGTTTAAAGGTGATGAACGCTCAACAGAAGTAGCAAAAAAGAATTACCTTTGGCATCAGTTACCCAATGAAGCCGCAACTTTTATCAAAGAGGTATCTCACAAAGGTGCAGATGCTATTGTGTTGCCCTGTACAGCATGGAGAACATTTGAGGTGATTGAGGAATTAGAAGCAGATTTAAAGATTCCTGTAGTTACAGCAAATCAAGCCACAATATGGAGTTTAGCAAGGCGTGCTTCTATTGAATCTGCACTTCGTCCGAGAGGAAAACTATTTGCTATTTAGTCATAGAGGTTTTCATAGATTAAATCTTAAAAAGAGGAAATTTTATGTCAGACAAGTCTAATTTACAAAACCTGCTTTTAGATGAAGTACTAGCTCATTATGAGCGTGGTTTGGAGGCTGAACGCTTATCAAAGCGTACAAATCCGATTGAACTAGTTCGCACCCAAGAGCTTCTTAGCCGCTACTTACCTCCTCCTCCCGCAGTGATTTTCGATGTTGGCGGCGGCTCAGGCATCTATGCTTGTTGGCTGGCCCAGCTAGGGTATGAAGTTCATCTTATTGATCCAGTTCCCTTGCACGTAGAGCAAGCCCGTTCTGCTTCTCAGGTTCAGCCAGATTATCCACTTGCAAGTGCAGAGGTTGGAGATGCTCGTCAGTTAAATCAAGCAAACAACAGTGTTGATGCTGTTCTTTTATTTGGGCCACTGTATCACTTGATCGAACGTAGCGATCGCCTCGCAGCGTTACACGAGGCCAATCGTGTTTTAAAAAGTGGAGGTCTTGTCTTTGCCGTTGCTTGTTCTCGCTTTGCTTCGCTCTTAGACGGTTTATTTCGGGGATGGCTAGACGATCCAGAGTTTGTGGAAATTGTTCATCGGGACTTGCTTGAAGGGCAGCATCGTAATCCAAGTAACCATCCTGCTTACTTTACAACAGCCTTCTTTCATCATCCTGATGAACTAAAAGCAGAGGTAGAAGAAGCAGGGTTATCTTGTGAAAAGCTGTTAGCCATAGAAGGCCCAGGCAAATTACTACAAAATTTTGAGGAACATTGGAGTGAACAAAGTCGCCGTCAAAGACTCCTACAAGCTATTCGCTGGCTAGAGACTGAACCTTCTACACTAGGTGTGAGCGCTCACATTATGGCTATTGCTAAAAAGGTGGCAGTCTGACAGCAAGATGCACATTAACCTTATCAAACCTTAGTTAATTAAGAAAAATAAATATTAAGTGCAAACAGAACTGGTTATTTTCGACTGTGATGGAGTGTTGGTAGACAGCGAGACATTGGGTAATCGTATTCTTGTTGAATTTGTCGCCGAGTTTGGCCTGATATTGAAACTTGAAGAAGCCATTTTGTTATTTAAAGGTTGCAAAATGGCTGATTGTCTTGCTGTCATTGAGCAAAAACTGGGGAGAAAGATGCCACAAGATTTTGTGACTCAACTTCGTGCCCGTACTGCCACAGCATTCGAGCGTGAACTGCTTCCTGTACAAGGAATAGAGGCGGCTTTAGACAAAATTAATTTACCTATTTGTGTTGCTTCCAGTGGCCCAATTGAAAAAATTAAGTTAGCACTGCGTGTGACTAATTTGTTGCCACGATTTGAAGGGCGTATTTTTAGCTCCTATGAAATTGGTAGTTGGAAACCTGCACCTGATTTATTTTTATATGCAGCTAAAAATTTGGGAGTTAATGCTCCATTTTGTACTGTTGTAGAAGATAGTATCTTGGGTGTACGTGCAGGTATTGCTGCTGGCATGAAAGTTTTAGGTTACAGCAGTCAAAGTGAATTTACTCAACTCGAAGAATGTGGAGCGCGTGTTTTTTACTCTATGTATCAACTGCCTGATTTACTTTGATTTATAGTCAGCAGTCTTCATAGATTAAATCAATTTCATCTTACACTGAATATTGCTATAAAGTGGAAGGTTAATTTCAATTCCAATCGCGGATTGGTTTGTCTTTTTTTCTTTCATGCAACAAAGCCTCCGCAGGACAATATGCTTCACACATGAAACAAGTTTGACAGTCCTCCTTACGAGCGATCGCAGGTGGTTGGTTGGGTACGGAGTCAAAAACATTAGACCGAATGGAAGAGAGAAAATAAATTCTTTCCTCCTACCTCCTACCTGGTTGTTGAGCGTAGTCGAAACACTGCCTCCTTTCAATCAACAACTAAGCAACTTTTTGCAAGTGTTGCACGCGAGGCATAACTTCTTGGGCAAAACGTGTCATCTCCCCTAGAAAGGGATTAAATTGCAGCATGAAAGTGTCGATACCTGCATCAACGAAAGCTGCAACGCGAGTTGCAACTGTATCATAGCTGCCAACCAATCCTGCGGCTGTGCCACCATTGCCGCCAACAGCCGGATTTTTAGCGAAGAGTTTAAACATGGCAGCTTCTGGGTCAACTCCTTTAGCAACACTTAACTTATATTGTTCTTCCAACTTTTGCAGTGCCATGAGTCGTTCTAGTTCTGCTTGCGCTTCTTCGTCTGTAGGACGAGAAATTACAAAGGCTGGCAGACCAAAGCGAACTGCTTGGGGTAGGAAACGTGGTCGGTCCAAAACTTGTTTAATTACTTTGCGGACATCTTCAATTGGCTGACCGTTGATGAAGTAAACATCGGCTTGTTGGGCTGCTAAAATTTGTGCTGGGTCTGATGCTCCTCCCAGGTAGATACGAGGATAGGGTTGAGCAACAGAAAAGGGTCGAAGGCTCAAATCTTGGATTTTGAAATATTCACCCTCGAAGTTCACCCTCTCACCGCTCCACAAAGCTCTAACAACCTGCAACCATTCACCAGAATAGCGATAACGTTCATCATGGGGAGGGAAGGGGATATTAGTACGCTCCATTTCTGGGCGAAACCAAGCACTAATTAGGTTTATGGCAAAACGTCCACCACTGATTGCATCAATACCCAAGGCCATCTTTGCTAGAACGGCTGGATGAAATAATAAAGGTTTAATCGCGGCGATAATTTCTATACTTTCCGTAGCTTCAGCCAATGCCGCACAAGCTGTCCAAGTTTCCAACTGTTCTAAATCCAGACTACGAGGATTGGCAAGGTGCTGTGCAACTAAGGTTGTGACATATCCTAAACGTTCTGCTTCTAATACTAGCGATCGCGTGCGTTCATAACTAGCATCAATCGGTTCATCTGGTGTATTGAGAGGGCCAAAGTTACCCCCAACAGGAACCCAAATACCATAGCGTGGTTTTGACATTTTTACCTCCAAATTAAATGGGACCGGGGAGATATACCTTGTTTTTTATCCTCACCTATGCAAATCTCATAATATACTACTATAAATCTATCGATTTACAGTATATTTATTCTAGGTACAAAACATAGATGGCAGAAGCCACAAACTTTATCGAGATTATTACAGTTGTTGAGCCATTACTATTTCATCCCCTGCCTTAGCAAAGATGACCTTCGGTATATTAGAGGTATCTACTCAACATGAGTGTGAACCAGAGTTTGCAATCTTTCAAGTCTAGAAACTACCGTCTATTTTTTGGTGGTCAAAGTTTATCTATGATTGGTAGTTTTATGACAGAAACTACCTATGCATGGCTAGTTTATTCTCAAACAGAATCAGTAGCTTTACTGGGCTTAATTGGTTTTCTAAGCCAGGTTCCTAATCTAATAGTTAGCCCTTTAGCTGGTATTTGGATAGAGCGATTTAATCGACGTAATATTCTAATTACCGCGCAATTTATTATGATGATTCTCTCGTTAACTTTAGCAATTATTGCTTTAACAAGAACAATCAGTATTTGGCAGATAATTTGTGCAAGTGTATTGCAAGGTTTACTCAGTAGCATTGAGACACCTACTCGTTATGCCTTCATGATGGACATAATTGAAAAAAAAGAAGATATTACTAATGCGACGGCTCTCCATTCTTCTTTACTTAGTGGTTCGCGGATTATAGCTCCGGCGATCGCAGGTATTGTAATTACTAATCTTTCTCCCGGCCACTGTTTTTTAATTGATGGTATTAGTTACATTGCTATCATTTCGGCATTGTTAACAATTAAATTCAATCAGCCAATAATATTTCCTCAAGAACATCAAAATAATATCTGGAATAATTTAAAAGAGGGCTTTACATACGCTTATGACTTTTTCCCGATTCGCTCCATCTTATTATTAATAACATTACTCAGTTTTTTGGGAATGCCGTATTTAAGAATTATGCCTGTTTTTGCTATCCAAGTTCTTCAAGGAGATTCCACGACTCTGGGTTTTTTAACGGGAGCATCAGGGCTAGGAGCATTCTGTGGTGGTATTTATTTAAGTTCCCAAACAAATTTAGTTAGGCTTGGTAAAATTATTGCCTTTGCTCCGGCTATATTTGGTACAGCATTAATTACCTTTTCATTGTCGAGAAGCTTTTGGTTTTCTTTAATGATAGTTCCAATAATAGGTTGTAGCTATATTTTAGCGTATTCATCTAGTAATTCTGTTTTACAAATAATATCAGATGATAAAAAAAGAGGTCGGCTCATGGGTATATATAATATGTCAGTTATGGGAATTATTCCATTTGGAAATTTATTTATAAGTGGATTAGCAAGTATATTTAATGCAACAAATGCTTTAATTTTTGGAGGCTTGTCTTGTATTCTTGGTTCAATTATTTTTTACAATATGTTACCAAAAATTGAAAATTTATTGCACCCAATTTATATCAGTAAAGGAATATTGGATGAATAATTTATACTACAGTTTATTGTAAGCAAATGGAGCACATAGATAGGAAAACAACGTTGTTTCCTCACAATCATCTGTACCTCACCCTACGGGTGACGCTCCTGCCTGCGTCGCTAACGCTGCGCTAACAGCATTTTGCTATCGACGGAAAATGCCAAGACAGCAAGTGCTTCACCGCGCTGCTGAACCAAATTGCAATCTGCTGTAATTGACCATCTTTATTTTTGGCTAGATGTTTTTGTCTCATTAGTTTATTAATTATTCTCCTTTCCTCAAGTTCCCTGTCCCCAACCACAGAATCCAGATACCTCCCTTGTTTTTTATCTTCATCTATGCAAGCCTATAGAATATTACGGTAAAACGATTGATTTATAGTAGAATTTAAATCAGGTACAAAAATAAAGTTTTAGTGCTTACTACAAAGGTTCTAGAAAACTATGTCTGAACCACGCTATGGGATTTGGATTCCTGTTTACGGCAACTGCGGTGTGATGAACCATCCTCTTGAACCTCGTGATGCTAGTTACTCACGAGCCAAGAATTTAATCCAGTTGGCCGAAAGGTGCGGGTTTACCACAACTTTAATAGCGCAACATATCATCAATCCCAGGAACCAAGAACTTGACCAGCTAGAAACCTGGACAGCAGCAGCAGCTTTGGCAGAAGCAACAAACTCTATCGAAATTATTGCAGCTGTTAAGCCATTACTGTTTCATCCCGCCGTCTTAGCAAAGATGGCTTTAGGTATTGATGCTATAAGTCATGGACGTTTTTCTATTAACTTAGTAAGTGCCTGGTTTAAGCCAGAAATGGAAAAACCGGGGATAAATTTCCTTACCCACGATGAGCGTTATCGTTATTCAAATGAATGGATTAGGGTCGTAAAAGCTTTGTGGAGTGGAGAAAAAGTCAACTTCTACGGTGAATATTTTCAGATCAATGATTTGAAGCTCAATCCCCCACCCATAGCCAAACCACATCCGCGTGTATATGTAGGCGGAGAATCAGAACAGGCTCAAGAATTAGCTGCAAAAGAAGCGCATACATTTTTCCTCAATGGTCGTCCGATTGAAGTCATCCGCGAAACCATTGCTCAAGTTGCTCAAAAAACTAAGTTTCGCTCTCAAACTCTGGGCTTCGCTATGTCAGCTTTTGTCATTGCTCGACCAACAGACGAAGAAGCGGAAGCGGAATATCAAAACCTCAGAGCAATGGTACTAGCACAAGACGATCGCTCAGAATTACTCAAAGGAGTAGATTCTGAAGTAGTTATGTTCAAAAACATGGCTAAGTACCCTGGTGTGGGGAGCAATGGCGGTACAGCAGCAGGATTAGTTGGTAGCTATGAAACTGTAGCCCATCAGATTGCTGAATTTACCAAAGTAGGAATTGATACTTTCATGCTGCAATTCCAGCCTTTTGCCATAGAAATGGAGCGTTTTGCTGCGGAAATTATACCAAGAGTGCGAGCGTTAAAAGTAGATAGTGAAGCGATTGCCAATTTGAAAATAGGGGCTAGAGGCTAAAAATTTTAGATTTTGGATTTTAGATTAAATTGTTCTCCACTCCCCACTACCCAAAGGAAACTCTATGACAGCAATACTCACTCATCCAGCTTGGACTACTGATTTAGAACTGGAAATTTTTGACAAACTGCTTGAGAAACACGCCCCTCACATTCCGAAAAAGCGATTGCAAGAACCAAGACCGCCGGAAACTGATGAGGAAAGAGAGAATTTTTACCGCTTCCGTGTGGCTGGTGCAGCCCATGACCTGTTTATTGTGCAAGTCTGCGCTAAGATAATTGACTCCTTTGCTGACCCAGAATTACAGCTATTTTTGAGTAGACAAATAGGTGATGATGGCGCACACGCTCAAAATACTCGTTTAAGAGCGCAGGCTATATCGGGACGTGACCCAATTGAGGATATCCAAAAGCAGGTGCAGAAACATTGGGATTATATGGGTGATTTACCCATTCGTAATTGGCAAGGCTTTTTAGCATTTGAGTTGCATTACGAACTTCATATTGTGGCTTTGTTATTCATCAATAGCCGTACCAGCAAAATCAACGACCCAGATTCAGCGAAGTTTGCAGCAGAAAGAATCCTGCCAGATGAAGCAGTCCACCGCCTAGGAGTTGTAGATTGGTGGCAACGTAAATTTGATCGAGCTTCACCCGTAGAGAAAGAGGATTTAATCGCACAAGTCACAGAAGCAGATGAAGAAGGTCAACGCCGACGCAATCCTTACCTTCGGGATCATTGGCAGTTGAGTCAAAAAGCTATTGGTATTGAAATTGATGATTTGCCAGTACTTTATAATGCTTGGCGGCGAGAGGTTCTTTCTTACTTTTTGGATATCCCTATATCTAGACTACCCAAACTTGTGAGTGTGAATGATTGATGATAAAAAACTGCCCTTTGAGCTTTAATTTGAAACAAGCCTCCAAAAAAGAAGCGATTAACCTCTGCGGTTTACCATGTTAACACATTGATTTTTTATACTTTATAAGATTTTAAATGTTACTAATCTCTTGATGATTAGTAACATTTATCATTACTAAATTAACCTCCTAATATTTGATATAAGCTTGTTAGTCATTATTAAATATTTATTGATTCAATATAAAATAAAAAATTATGTATTTTTGTCGTTAATAACACTATATTTTTAATATTTAGCATCTATCATATTTTATATAAAAACAATAACTTTTTTGAAAAAATTAGATATTAAAATTGAGCTATAAATTTGCTTTTTGTAGATATAACCTTGATTTCAAATTTAGACAAAAATGCTTAATAGGCAAAGTAAAAATATGTTCACTGGATTGATAAATCAGTTTTTAGCTGCTATCAAGAAAAGAAGCTTATTTCAGCATCACGATATTAAAACTTTTATTCTATTCTTTGTTATTAGTATAGCTTTCAATTTAGCGATCGCTTCTTGTACTCCTAGTAATTCAGCTAATGCACCTGCACAACAACCCCAAGCACCCAAACTAACAGTACTGAAAATGGGACATCAAAAAGGAATGGCACTGCTGAATATTGTGAAAGCGCAAGGAAGTTTAGAAAAGCGCTTACAACCCTTGGGTATTTCTATTACCTGGAATGAATTTTCCTCTACAGCACCTCTATTGGATGGGATGGGTGCAGGTGCGATCGTTTTTGGTGGCGGTGGCGGTACAGGAAGCGTCTTTGCTCAAGCAGGAGATAAATCATTTGTCAGAGTTGCAGCCGGTACAGGTAGCACTAGAGGTTCAGCTATTTTAGTCCAAGAAAATTCACCGATTAAGACTCTTTCTGATTTGAAAGGTAAGAAGGTTGCTTTTGCAAAAGGTTCTGGTCAGCACTACATTATTGTGCGTGCTTTAGAGAAAGTAGGTTTGAAATTTAGCGATATTAAACCTCTCTACCTGACACCAGCCGAGGCTTTACCAGCGTTTGAACGTGGTGATATTGATGCGTGGTTAATTTGGGATCCTTATACTGCTGAAGCTGAACGTAAACTTCGCACTCGTCTATTAGCAGATAATAGCACTGTATTTGGAGACAAAGCTCCACTAGAAAGCCCAAGCTTTTATTATGCTGCTCCAGATTTTGTGCGCGATCATCCAGATATTCTCAAGACAATTTTACAAGAGTTAGAAAAGGCTGGTGCTTGGTCTAGAGACAACTATCGGGATTCCGCCAAACTCCTTTCTAAGCTGTACAAAATTGATTTAAAAACAATGGAAACTGTAGAAGAACGTGGTGGTCAACGTCAGGTATTACCTGTAACAGATGAAGTTCTGAGTGGATTGCAACGTATGGCAGATACCTTCTATGAACTCAAAATTATTCCTAAAAAAATTGATGTCAAAGATAAAAATTACAACTGGTTTCCTGAGCAGAAGTAGTAGTTTGTAATTCGTAGTTCGTAATTAAGATATGAATTGTTGCTCACGTTTTTGTTGATTAGAGTAGGCGATCGCGTGAAATTTACCAGCCATCCTAACTTTCGCTTCTTTTTAATAGCCTTTACATCATTTTGGCATGGCTAACAAAAATTATGCGGTAGGTTTAGCAACTGTACAATCAAAAGCAAATGATCCTAATATCCAAAAACTAAATCAATTGGTTGTCGATCTCAAATTGAAGGACTATATCAATAACTACTTCAAAGGGACGATTGCACCTGTATTTTAAACTTGATACGGAGGGCTAATGAGCAAATCGAAGCAATTAAAACTGGGTGCGTTTATGCGCCCGGTAAGCATACATACAGGCGCTTGGCGCTATCCTGGGGCTTTGCCTGACGCTAATTTCAACTTCCCAGCGCTGAAACGATTTATCCAGAAATTAGAGCAAGGCAAGTTTGACGCATTCTTCATGGCTGACCACTTAGCGGTGCTGAATATGCCAATCAACGCACTGAAGCGCAGCCATACTGTCACATCCTTTGAACCTTTCACCCTACTTTCTGCCCTCGCCAGTGTCACCGAACATATTGGGCTGGTAGCCACCGCTTCCACGACCTATGACCAGCCTTACCACATCGCTCGTCGCTTCGCGTCTCTCGACCATATTAGTGGCGGTCGCGCTGGCTGGAACATCGTCACCACAGCCAATCCAGACGCAGCACTCAACTTTGGATTAGAAGAAGAGATAGAGCATGATGAACGCTATCGGCGGGCTAGAGAATTTTATGATGTTGTCACGGGTCTTTGGGATTCCTTTGCTGACGATGCGTTTATTCGGGACGTGGAAGCAGGGATTTATTTCGACCCTGCAAAGCTTCACGTTCTGAATCATCAGGGAAAATATCTCTCGGTGCGAGGACCATTGAACATCGCCAGACCTGTCCAAGGCTGGCCGGTAATCGTTCAGGCAGGCGCATCCGAAGCCGGACGGCAATTAGCTGCCGAAACCGCCGAGGCTGTGTTTGCACCTGCTAGTAATCTGGAAGCTGGTAAAGCTTTATTTGCAGACATTAAGGGACGGGCGCGGGCGATCGGACGCGACCCAGACAGTATAAAAATCCTTCCAGGTGCCTTAGCGATCGTGGGGGAAACTGTCGCTGAGGCACAGGTCAAGCGTCTTCATTTGGATAGCCTAGTACATTATGACAGTGGAATTGCTAGCCTCAATAGTGCGCTGGGCTACGATGTTTCGGGTTTTGATCCCGATGGCCCCTTGCCAGAAATCCCACTGACTAACGCTGGTCACTCTTCACGAGAAAGAGTAATAGCCTTAGCGCAACGTGAGAACTTGACTATTCGACAACTGGCTCAACGCGTCGGCAGTTACGGCGGACTAGCTTTTGTGGGCACACCCCAAACCATCGCCGATGAAATGGAGCGATGGCTGTTTGAGGAAGGCTCTGACGGTTTCAACATCATGTTCCCTTTTATTCCTGAAGGGCTGAATGATTTCGTTGACAAAGTTGTGCCAGAACTCCAACGGCGTGGGATTTTCCGCCAAGAGTATGAGGGTAAAACCCTGCGTGAAAATCTCGGACTGGCACGCCCTGCTAATCGCTTCTTCCAGACTAGTTTGGTGTAAGGTGCGATCGCTTCGCTAGCGATCTCGTTTGCAAGATTCCCGACTCCTTAAAGAAGTCGGGGATCTGACCACCGCGTATCGTGTATTTTAAACCTAGAAAATTGGCAATACATCATGGTAGCAATATTTAAAAAACGCAGCTTTCTTATGTTTTTAACGGCGGGAGTATTTACCCTCTCTACAAGCCTTGTTGGTTGTAGCTCAAAAACTACAGAGAAAACTGCTGTTGCCTCTAATAGCATCAATACCAAGACCAAAGTTTTAAAGATGGGCTATCAGTCAGCTGGAGATATAGTCAAGGTTAAAGGAGTTCTAGAAAAGCGTTTAAAGCCACTGGGTATTTCTGTAGAGTGGTCGAAATTTGCCGCCGGGCCGCAACTTCTAGAAGCCATGAATGTAGGAAGTGTGGATTTCGGTTCTGTTGGTGAAACTCCACCTATCTTTGCTCAAGCCTCTGGTGTTCCTTTCGTCTATGTTGCTAGTACTAAACCTGGTACTGGTGAAGCAACTGCTGTTGTAGTAGATAAAGACTCTCCAATCAAGACTGTAGCTGATTTAAAAGGTAAGGGACTAGCTTTTCAAAGAGCCACTGCACAACAATACTTCGTTGTCAAGGTTTTAGAAGAAGCCGGACTAAAACTTAGTGATGTTAAACACATAAACCTTACACCATTAGAAACTCGTGCCGCATTTGAACGTAAGAGTGTTGAAGCGGCAGTGATTGGCGATCCCCATTTGGCTTTATTTCAAAAGACTGGTAGCGTTCGCATTCTCCGCGATGGTAAAAATATTACTACCCAAGGAGGCTACTGGTTAGGTTCGCGCACGTTTGTTAAAGATAACCCTGAGCTAGTCAAAGCCATTTTGGAAGAGATTAACAATATCGGTAAATGGGCTGAAACCAACCCAAAAGAGGTTGCCGAACTAATTTCACCCGAAGCAAAAATTGATGTTCCCACATTGGAATTAGTTTCAAAGCGGCGGCGTTACACTCTAAGACCCCTTAGTGAAGACGTTTTATCAGGACAGCAGACGATTGCTGACTTGTTCTATGAGCAGAAATTTATCACAAAGAAAATCAACGTTAGGGATGCGACTCTCTCTGCTGAACAGTATGCTGCTTTTACTCCAACAGATGTCAAGCCTTAAGCAACAATAGCCCTACCACTCACCAACATAGATTTTTCATAAGATATTCGGAGATAAAAACTAATGATTAAGAGTCCAGAGAAACTTGCAGATACGACAATTAAATTTTCGGCTCCCGTGAGAGCAAACTCGCCGGAACTCCAGCAGCTTTTTGATTTTATTGCACTGGGAGCAAGTGAGCGCGATCGCGATCGCATCCTTCCTTATAATGTGGTTGAATTAATCCGACGTTCCAGGTTGGGTGCATTGCGAATCCCCGTTGCCGAAGGTGGTGGTGGTAGCACAGCGCGTGAACTATTCGAGGTCGTGATTCGGCTGGGGGATGCCGATCCAAATGTCGCTCACATTGTACGGAATCATTTCTCTATAACAGAGCGAATTTTGCGTTCTGAGCGCACCCAAAGGAATCAGCGATGGCTGAAAGCCGTCGTCGATGGCGCGATTATTGGACTTGCTTCTACCGAACTGGAAGTTAAGCGAGCTGGTGGTGGTCAAGTCGTGAATACAAAATTAACACCTGATGGCGATGGCTATCGTCTAAATGGGACGAAGTATTATAGCACTGGCAGCCTTTATGCAGACTTGATTTTCGTGCGTGTGCTAGTACCCGATGGCACTAAAGCGTTTATACTCATTCCTACAAACCGCGAAGGGATTGACCTTGTGGATGACTGGGACGGGTTTGGTCAAAGGCTTACAGGCACTGGAACGACAACATTTAAAAATGTCCGTGTAGAGGCTGATGAAGTAATTTTTGAGACAGACACAGACAAAGACAACCTGCCCTATAACATCGTCCCGCAATTATTCCTGACAGCAATCAACGCGGGAATTATTCGCAGCGTTCTACGCGATGCAACAGCCCTCGTCCGTACCCGACCCCGGACTTTCTACCATGCTGTATCCGAGCAAGCCTCAGAAGACCCAATCTTGCAGCAGACTGTCGGGCAGATTGCCGCCAATGCCTTTGCTGCCGAAGCGATCGTTTTAGCAGCAGCTGATGGTCTTGATCGCCTTCCTGCTGCCCAAGCTCAGGGTGAAGAGGCAGAGACGGCTGCGGCACTGGCAACTTCTCTGAGTGCATCCAAAGCCAAATTGATTGTTGATGATTTGGCTCTACGTTCAGCCACTTTGCTGTTTGAAGTTGGTGGGGCTTCCACAACAAAGAAAAGTTCCAACTTTGATCGTCATTGGCGCAACGCCCGTACCTTATCCTCACACAATCCAAATCATTTTAAGGCTCGTGCGATCGGGGACTACGAGATCAACGGTACACCATTGCCGCAACGAGGATTCTTCTAATTTTGTTCAGATCCCTGACTTCTAATATACGGGAAACCACTTTATGAGTATTTATCAGAAGTCGGGAATCTTGCAGCCAACCGAAACCGTTGAGAGGAACTATGAGTGCAATTGATATTAGTTCTTTAAGAGCAAGTAAAGAGGCGATCGCCTCTCCAACAGACTATCCCCAAAGCCCATTATCAGTAGAAAACCTTGATAACTGATTTGAGAGGTGCATCAATGCAAGGACAAGAATTACTACAAAGCTTGTTGCTAGCCACTAGTGAAACTTTTTACATGGTAGATATATCTGCCCTGGTTGCAATAGTCTTAGGCTTGCTTTGGGCTTGTTGCTGGTGATGACAGGCCCCAGAAACTTGCTAGATTTTCCGCAAGTGCATAAAGTGCTGGGTGCGATCGCGCATTGAAAGCCTCTTTCTAGAAAAATTAGAAAATCTTGGTGAAGCTTTGTTAGATTTTCAGGCGATGCCTACGGCGGTAAACTACGCAGATTTAGAAGCCTGGTTCATTATATTAAAGTAGCACCAGCCAATCTTATTTTCTGATTTTGGATCAAGTCGAGCTTAGGTCAATTTGATATTTTATAAAACAAGCAATAAACCTGCAAATAAACAAGCTATGCGTAGCGTCTAGTAGAGAAAGTGATTCGATAAATTAACCTTTTTGACGAATTGTGCGTAACTCGTGGTTTTGTTTTTGTGGTTGCAATTTATAACCACATTTTTAAGTTTTCTGCTCATTCTCTCCATAGTCAACAAAGCTAAAAATCGCTGGAATTAATCCTGAAATCTCAGTTGTTTTTAGACTTATATAGCTATTCGTTTAGTATTTGGCTGTCCTTCTATATTTGCAGATATATATCAAGATAAACGCTCTGAAGAATTATATATATAGAACAATATATTTCTTAGATAGGCTAGTTTAAATATCAAATTATACCTTGTGTTTTTTAACAAAAAGCTCCATGATTGATTGAGAAAGCCCATTACTCTAGGTTAATTAGTTAATAATTATGCCGATATAGGAATCCGATTTGATTTCTGAAAAAATCTAAGTATCTGTAGAGTGTGTTATCGGCGAGAGTACGGCACCAAAGCCTTCGGACGGTGCGTTAGCCAGAGGCATAACGCACCCTACGTATATTTCAAAAATCAAATATGAGTCCTATATACTTCATAGAATTTTCCGATTAATAGCAAGATAATATCTGTGATTCATCTCATTTTTACTCATATTGGAGTTTGATTAACTCATGCTAGAAGGATGGATTCAAATTGGATTAACGCTACTAATTGTAGTAGCAATCACTCCCTTTTTTGGGCGCTATATGGCGCGTGTCTACCTAGAGCAAACTACTTTTATCGACCCGATTTTGAATCCGGTTGAGCGAGTGCTTTATTCTTTGATTGGTGTTAAAACCAAAGAAAATATGACTGGCTGGCAGTATGGGCGGGCAATCTTATACAGTAACCTAGCAATGGGGTTGCTGATTTTCTTGATTATTATGAATCAAGGATGGCTGCCATTAAACCCAACCAAGATAGACGCCCCAACCTGGGATACAGTGCTGCATACGACTATTTCCTTTATTACTAACACCAACCAGCAGCATTATTCTGGCGAAACCTACATGAGCTATGGCAGCCAAATGTGGGGACTTGGTTATCACATGTTTACCTCTGCTGCGACTGGGTTAGCGGTGGGGATTGCCTTTATTCGGGGATTGACTGGTAGATCGTTAGGCAACTTTTATGTAGACCTGATTCGCTCGATTACCCGAATTTTGCTGCCTATTTGTATTGTGGGCGCGATCACTCTCATGGCAGCTGGCGTTCCCGAAACACTGGGGGGTGCGGTTGTATTCCCCACCTTGGAAGATGCGAATATTAGTCAAGCGATCGCTCGTGGCCCTGTTGCCCATTTTGAAATTATCAAACAATTAGGAGAAAACGGTGGCGGCTTTTTCGCCATCAACTCGGCACACCCCTTTGAAAATCCCAACGGATTTTCAAACTTGATTCAGATTGTCGCCATGCTTTCGATTCCTACATCCCTAATCTACACTTATGGGTTGTTTGCGAATAATACTAAGCAAGCTTGGTTAGTCTACAGTATGGTAGGCATCCTCTATCTAGTATTTATCATCGTTACTGCCATTGGTGAATACAACGGCAATCCAGCTGTGAATGGACTACTGGGTAGTCAGCAACCGAATTTAGAGGGAAAAGAAGTCCGGTTTGGTTGGGCACAATCTGCACTATTTGCAACCAGTACAACTGGTACTATGTGCGGTGCAGTCAACAGTTTACACGACTCCTTCATGCCCAACGGCGGTTTTATTACCCTTTCAAATATGTTCCTGCAAATTATTTGGGGTGGACAGGGTACGGGAACTGCTTATTTGTTCGCTTACCTAATTCTGGCTGTGTTCGCCACAGGGTTGATGGTGGGACGCACCCCAGAATTTCTCGGACGCAAGATTGAGAAGCGCGAGGTTGTACTTGCTAGTTTTCTGATTCTGCTGGTTCACCCGATTGCAATTATGATTCCCGCAGGTATCGCCTTGGCGTTTCCCGATCAACTAGCAGGAATTAGTAATCCAGGCTTCCACGGCTTTGCTCAAGTTATCTATGAATACGCCTCAGCTGCTGCTAACAACGGTTCTGGGTTTGAAGGTTTGGGAGATTCACAACCGTCTCCTTTTGCAATGTCTACAGGTACAGCACCAAATGTAACCGCTTTGTGGTGGAACTTGAGTACCTGCTTCAGTTTAATTGCTGGACGCTATATTCCAATCATCGGTTTGCTGTTTTTGGCAGATAGTATGTCTCGTAAGCAAGCGGTTCCTTACACAACTGGTACATTGCGAACCGATACCGGACTATTTACAGGCGTTACCGCAGGCGTAATTTTAATTCTGGGCGCACTTACATTCTTCCCAGTCTTAGCATTAGGCCCCATCGGTGAAGCTTTCTTTATCGCTAAAGGTATCGGCTAGGGATTGGGGACAAGGGGGACAAGGAGAATTAAAAACTGGTTCATCCACCTCAGAACTCCGTTCATCGATCTCGGAACTTTGTTTATCGATCTCGGAACTTTGTTTATCGATCTCGGAACTCCGTTCATCGATCTCGGAACTCCGTTTATCGATCTCGGAACTCCGTTTATCGATCTCGGAACTCCGTTTATCGATCTCGGAACTCCGTTCATCGACTTCAGAACTCCATTTATCGACTTCAAAGACTCATGCTCAAAATTTAATGTATGCCAATTACTACTGATTCTCCCTCCCCTCGTATTCCATCTGGAACTCGTGACTCGCGCAAACACACTCCCAAAACAGATATGCGGGGACTTTACCAGAGAGCAATTCGTGAGTCATTTATTAAGCTCGATCCGCGAATTACTGTCAAAAACCCAGTTATGTTTGTTGTTTGGGTAGGGACAATTGTCACTTTGCTTGTTACCCTAAACCCAAATCTGTTTGGCACCATCCAGGCAGATGTTAACCAACAACGCGTTTTAAACGGGTTGATTACCTTTATTCTCTTTTTCACCCTCGTTTTTGCCAACTTTGCCGAAGCTGTAGCCGAAGGACGCGGTAAAGCACAAGCTGATTCATTAAGATCGACGCGATCTGATACGATCGCTAACAAAATCCTCCCTGATGGTTCGATACAACAAGTCAATTCTACGGAACTGCGACGGGGCGATTTGGTAAAAGTGCTTGCAAATAACATGATTCCCGCCGATGGAGATGTAATTAAAGGCATCGGCTCGGTGGATGAGTCTGCAATTACTGGGGAATCTGCCCCGGTGCTGAAGCAACCAGGTACAGATATTGCCAGTTCGGTGACAGGCGGTACACGCCTACTCTCCGATGAGTTGACAATTCGCATTAGTGCCGATCCTGGTCAAGGCTTTATCGATCGCATGATTGCCTTGGTAGAAGGAGCAGAACGCAGCAAAACTCCTAATGAGATTGCTTTGACGGTATTGTTGGCTGTGTTAACGCAAGTATTTCTGATTGTGGTGGCAACTATGCCTCCCTTCGTGGGCTACATCGCCAGTTTTATCAGCACAGCCTTTGGTGTTGAGGCAGGAAACAGTTTGCGGGCGGGTGCTAGCGTTGCTATTCTCATCTCGCTCTTGGTAGCATTAATTCCCACAACTATCGGTGGTTTACTCAGTGCGATCGGTATTGCAGGGATGGATCGGGTTGCTCAATTTAATGTCATTGCGACCTCTGGTCGAGCAGTAGAAGCTTGCGGCGACATCAACACCTTGGTGCTGGATAAGACAGGCACGATCACCTTGGGAAATCGGATGGCTGACGAGTTTATTCCCTTGGATAATCACTCAATAATAGATGTGGCGCGAGTCTCCCTAGCTGCTAGCTTGTTTGACGAAACGCCAGAAGGCAAGTCAATCGTAGTTTTAGCAGAAAAATCCCAGGCTGGGGTAGACTTTAATATTGATAAAGCCGAAGGTGTAGAATTTTCCGCCAAAACCCGGATGAGTGGCACGAATTTACCCGATGGTAAACAAATTCGCAAAGGTGCGGTAGATGCCATTAAGGGATTTGTCCGTTCCCGTGGCGGCTACGTTCCTGATGATATAGATGCAGCTTATGAGCGAGTTTCCCGGTTAGGCGGTACACCCTTAGCTGTCTGCCAAGATGACAAGATTTATGGTGTCATCTACCTCAAAGATATTGTCAAACCTGGTTTGCGGGAGCGATTTGACCAACTCCGCCGCATGGGTGTTCGCACCATCATGCTCACAGGTGACAACCGAATTACCGCTTCGGTAATTGCCGAGGAAGCTGGGGTGGATGATTTCATTGCCGAAGCGACTCCAGAAGACAAAATTGAGGTGATTCGCTCGGAACAATCTCAGGGTAAACTGGTGGCAATGACTGGGGATGGTACGAACGATGCACCTGCTTTGGCTCAAGCAAATGTGGGCGTGGCGATGAATTCTGGGACGCAAGCTGCCAAAGAAGCTGCTAACATGGTGGACTTAGACTCAGATCCCACGAAGTTAATTGACTTAGTAACCATAGGTAAACAGTTGCTAATTACTCGTGGGGCGTTGACAACATTCTCCATCGCTAACGATATTGCCAAGTATTTTGCGATCATTCCCACTATCTTTGCCGCCGCTGGAATCGGCGCACTTAATATTATGGGATTAAAGAGTGCCCAATCTGCGATCGTCTCGGCGCTGATTTACAATGCCTTGATTATTCCGGCATTAATTCCGCTAGCACTCAGAGGGGTGAAGTTCTTACCTTTAACAGCAGATCAATTGCTAC
The DNA here is from genome assembly GCF_034531305.2 of Nostoc sp. ChiQUE02. Lineage (NCBI taxonomy): Bacteria > Bacillati > Cyanobacteriota > Cyanophyceae > Nostocales > Nostocaceae > Nostoc > Nostoc sp. ChiQUE02. The sequence goes on along the minus strand of NZ_JAVRBN020000011.1, from coordinate 63,015 downwards.
GTCGTAACATCTTTATCTTTGGTCTTGGCGGTATCGTTGCTCCCTTCATTGCCATCAAACTGATAGATATTATCCTACCTTTGTCTTAATTTACTATGAAACCTGTTCATATCCGACGCACTATTGCTACATCCCAAGTATTAGAAGAAATAACTGAAATCTGGTGTCAATGGCGTAGGCAAAAGCTGCCACTGTATTTGTTCTTGGCGATGTGTTTCAACCTAGTGGTTGCACCTGTAGTCTATGCAGCTACTAATGAACAACTTTCCCGCAGTCAATCTTGGGGATTGGGACTGTTAGGACTAGTGACACTGGGACTTTCCATCTATCTATTTTTTGTAATGTTTGTACCGGAGAAATTCTAATGAGTTTTGCACGCGAAGCTAGTAGAGCCGTTCGTTCTACCTTAGTACTCTGGGTTATTGGAGCGATTATTTATCCTTTTGCGATGATTGCCATTGGGCAGATTGTGTTTCCTTTTCAAGCAAATGGTAGTCTCCTGAAAAATGCTACAGATCAAGTTGTCGGTTCTGCTTTGATTGGTCAACCTTTTAGTAGCGATCGCTATTTTAACAGCCGTCCCAGTACCACCAGCTACAGCACAGCCGATCCCAAAAAAGACGATGCGGGAGTTTTGCAAACCGGAGTTTCCGGCGCTAGTAACTTGGCTCCCAGTAATCCCGCATTAATGGAACGCATTAAGGGTAAAGATGATCCAGATCCCAGCAAAAAAGTTGAAGGTGACTTCAATCGTTTGAAAAAAGCAGGTGTGCAGCCGACTGGCGATTTAGTTTACACCTCTGGTTCCAGCCTTGACCCGCATATTACCCCGGAAGCTGCGATCGCGCAAATTGCACGAGTAGCCAAGGCGCGAGGAGTTCAACCGAACCAACTCGAAACTTTAATTTCCCAAAACACCGACGGCCGCTTTCTCGGCATCTTTGGCGAACCTGGAGTTAATGTGTTAAAGCTGAATTTAGCTCTGGATAAGATTAAGGGATAAAGGCTTGAGAGAGTGCTGCTGATTCTTGCTATGCCTCCTATTCGGAATAGTTATCTATAGTAATCCTTAATGATTACTTAAAATCTAAATGTTTGATTCTCGGCTTATTTAATAAGTCGAGAATCTGATTTTTAGTAGGTATATATAATATCATGTCTGGCTAAATACTTGTCATTACGAACGCAGCGATAGCGGAGTGAAGTAATCGCATCCGAAGTGATTGCTTCTCTACGAGACGCTCCGCGAACGTTCCACTCTGTTCCACTCGCAATGACATATCGTAAGTGATTAAGCGGACTTGATATAAAATCTATATCTCTAAACATATACCTGTTTAGCTAATTAATAAATACATACTCTATTTACTTAATACATTTTATATATCTTCAAAATATATCTCTGCAACAGCAGATTTTCCTGGTAAAGTATTGGACAATACTATTAGAGTTAAAAAGCATTTTGTGTTGAAAAATAAAAAAGCTTTAGAACCAAGCCTGTTTGGTGTTTTTATCGAAGATAATAGCGTTTACTGTGGCATTCATTTAAATGATATTAAGTTACCGAATCAATGCGTTTTTCTAGGAGTTTTAAGAGAAACTCAAGTCATTTCAGCAACAGATAATCCTAGTATTTTCGCCGGAGATTACATTTTAGCAATAGCAACCCATCCCATGATGGTTCCCGCTCTCAAAGTGACTCTTAAAAAAATCCATTCTGTTTACTATTCTCTCAATAGTTGCTTATTGGAAGCTCGACCAACAGACAGTAAATCTGTTAATTCAGATTACTCAGACCTATCAAGTACTTTCAATTCCACATATTATTAGACAGATGAATATTTACTGAAGAAAAGTAGAAAACAGTTCGAACTGGCAACATGAGGAAGAAAATATATTTTTGCCTCCTGCCTCCTTAACTTTACTAAATCTGAGTTCGACTAACTAAAGGTTATTAATATGCATACTTCGGAGTTTTTCCGACTTTATGTATCCGTCCAAAAAAGTGTTCATCAGTCCACCCTGATTGAAGCTAACCTGGCTAAAGCAACACATAATGACACAAAACCACAGGAAGGAGACATTCCCTTTGTAGCAGTGTTTTTGGCTCATATTTCCTTCATGCTTGTTTGGGCAATTGTCGTTTTTCTCGTTTCCTATGTCTGCAAGGCGCTAGAAGATCCCCCAGAAAATGCGGCACAAGATAAAGACGAAATAGTAAGTATCAAACATTTACAGCAACATTCCTGTAAAAACTGCCGATTTTTTAACAATAACTATTTTCTAAAGTGTGCAGTACATCCTACCACTGCTCTAACGAAACAAGCACTCAATTGCTCTGACTACAGCCCTAAATAGGTGAGTTTCCCGCTATGCATAAAGCGATCGCTTTATTCCATGCTTCTCAATTATGACCACAAATCAGGGTTAAAAATAAGAAGGTAAAGTCTAGAAATGGTGCCAAATCTAGCGAAATTCCCGTATAACCGCGACTTTGGCAATAACTTAATATTATGGCATTCAAAAGTGTCCAATCTGCGATCGCCTCGGCGCTGATTTACAATGCCTTCTAGTAGCGATCGCTATTTTAACAGCCGTCCCAGTACCACCAGCACAGCCGATCCCAAAAAGGACTATGCGGGAGTTTTCAAAACCGGAGTCTCTGGTTTAGCTACTTATAATTATCCGCCATTATGCAACGCCAGGGAAGAACCTACAGATCAGCCTGCTTCCAGTGAGGAGCGATATTTTTGCTGCGATTCTAAGCTAAGAATACAGACAATCAACCACACTAAACCAGCGGCATAGCCAGCTGTCACATCAGTTAGCCAATGTACTCCAAGATAAAGCCGACTGAAACCAATGGCAGCAATTAAGACAATAGTCAAGCCATAAATCCAAAAGCGCCATTCAGGAAACTGCTTTGCTAGAATATGGCCTGTAAAACCGTAAATCACTATTGAAACCATTGCATGACCGCTGGGAAAACTGTGTTGACCCACATTAATAATATGCTTCCACAGTGCTGGACGCGCTCTACCAAATAATAGTTTCATCAAACAATTTAGCAAGATTGCCCCAACTCCAGCGATTCCCAAAATACTTGCTTGCCAGCGACGATTACAATATAACGGACTAATCGCCAGCCCTAAAGAAGATATCAGCATTACTACTGGATCGCCCATAAAAGTGATACCAAGCATGAGGCGATCGAGCAGTGGTGTATGCAACTTCTGGATCAAGAGCAAAATGGCTTCGTCAAGATTATATGCGTACAATACTCCGGTGCCACATACAAGAGCGCCAACAGCCCCCAATACCGGAATAAGTTGACTACCTGTTTGGTTTAATTGTCGCTGCATAGATATTTGAGACAGTACGGCTGAATCAAATACGTTTCGATTATTACCCCCAACAAAAGCAATATTTTCTTTAGTGCCAAAGGAATGCAAGTTACTGTCTCCAATGACTGCGGCAGAAGCAACTGATTTACTGCTTTTTTTCCGATAATCTAAGACAATTTCTTGAATGAGGAGGGCGATGGTCGTTCGCGTAGCGTCTCGAAGAGAAGACCCGCCTTGTCCTGTCGGACACACTTCGCGAACGGCGTTCGCCTTTAAACTCTTATCTGGATGGAAAATAACAAGAACATTCCCTGTGTAACTATTAGCACAAGCTTGTAAGATTATTTCCTCCTCTAATAATCTCGATTCAAGATATCTTTTGAGAGCTTCTGAATGATAAAGCCCATTTACCTTATATCTAGCTCTTCCTTTAACAGCAGTATGTATTGCTTGAACCCAATGATTTTCATTAAAAACTTGATGAAAGTGAGGATTACTCATTTTTTATTAAAAATAAAATGCTTGGACTGAAGACTAGAGAAAAAGATTTTTAGGAGTTATGGAAAATCCCAGTTGTTTAAGGGCTACTTACTCTTAAGCAGGAATAATTTTAATGGTTACTGTATTAGCAACTACACAAGATCGGGTTCGCTGGCAGATTTCAGTTTCAAAGGCTGGGAGTTTGACTCGGCATTGCTGTGCAATCGCCATCGCTTGTTAGGCAAAATAAACATAGTGGCAGATTTTAGTCTCTTAACTATGCTTCTTGAGGTAGAAAGTATGCGTTCCCAAACGTCTATCCTAACCCTTCGATATACAATAACATTACGTGCTTGGTTGATCTTGCGTGTACTATCAATTAAGTTGATTAGAGCATCAAAAATAGTCCCCACGATTGATTTTGCCATTACCTCTTTTGGCACAACTACATCTTGGGCAGTTTGAATAAGGTTGACCAGATGCTGGCGCATTTGATTATCTGAAATTACACCTACTTTATAATTGATGACGATAGATGCAGCTTTTGGGTTAGCACGGACATTTGTAACTCTAGGATCGGATTCTATCGCTAATTTGAGTTTATCAGTATACTCAGTATCTCTGGCTAGCAGAGGAATACGAAAACGAATGCGTCCAGGAATTGTATGGACAATGCCATAGAATATCTTTTGGGATGGTGCTGTTTTCTTAGCTACGTTTTTAGCTGCCTTTTTTGGTGGTAAACGCAGATTAAGACTAGCACTTTTGTCAGAGTTAGACCGTTTTCTAGAAGTCATCATACTAATTTTTAATTTCAAAAAACAAAAAATGGAACCATGCTTATAAAATTATCAATTGATATTCTAGGAGAGCGTTTTATTGAACTGCATAGCATTACTTTAGTCATACCTATTTTTCTGAATTAAAACATCTATCTCAGTAGTGAATCTAGCTGTCGCTGCTATCAGCTTGATTAAGTTTCTTTAACACTGTGCTTTGCTAATAATAATGGAATAATCAAGATGAGACACTTTGAATAAGGCTGAAGGCAAAGGGCATTTAGCAATATATTTGGGAATTCAGCATCGTACTTAATTAAATTAAAGCCACTAAATCCAAGATTTGGCTTTTTGCTTAAACCCCTGCTTCCTCTTGCCCTCTGCCTTACTAATAAATGCTCTCTCCCCTCTCTTCTTAGATGATTATCATTTTTATTTACAGGTATTTCACTACAGAGACTTATTGACATATAAGGCTTTTAATGTCTAGCGGTTGAGTTACTATATTCTCAAGTAGTAAGATTAAGAGGATGTATGAATTTACTCGATGGGAGTATTACCCTGATTTCATGCAAGCCTTGCTTATTTATTTTATTTAGTTTCTAGGTATGTGTTTATGCAGGAAGGGTTAAGGTTACTAATTCAACTGGTACTAGAGTTTGCACCTGTTGTTGCAGAGCTAGTACAAAAGAGAAGTCAAGACAGTTTGGCTCTGAATAAATATGAACCAATTGAAGCAATTCCTGAATTAATCAAAGCTCTAAATCCTTCAAATAAAAAAAGCAATTCTATTGAAGACTTTGAACAAGAAAGAATTTTCCAACAGCAATTAGTAGCCGACAATTACCAAACGCGATTAAGAATAGCCGCCCAAGAGCGAGAAACAGCGCTCCAGTTGCCAGAAGTCAATAAAATTATTGATAGCTGGCCTTTAAGATTATACCCTTCACAAATTTTAGACCACGCCAATTATGGACGCACTCCACTGAAAATTTTTATCGCTCCTCCTCAAGTGCATTTTGACCAATTTGATGATAAAAGAGATGAAAGAATTTCCCAAATTGAGTTAATGTTGGCTGAAGGATTACGAGATTTTCTTAACAAGCATTACTCTCTACACAGTCAAGTTAGACCAACAGAGTTGTTAGCAGGAGCTTGGGATAGTAAGCGTTTTCACAGTGAATCAAGTATGAAGGCTCTATTTGGAATGTTGAAAACAGAGCCAATTTTGATTTTAGAGTCAGAAAATGATGGCGATTATTTAAATTTTCGGATTGCCTACTGGGGTTTGGGGCAAGGTAATTATTATTATAAAACAATTGCTCGTTTACCTTATCGAGAAATTCTGCAAGAGTCTGCTAAGAGGCGGGCGTTAGAATGGAAACAAATTAGAGATGAACTGCTGGCATTGGGAGAAGACTTAGAAGAAATTAATCAAATTGGAAAAGAGAATATTGTTAATTTGGCAATTTTAGAAAAGGTAGAAAAATGGAATGAAAAAGGAATTGATATTAGTAAGTTATCTTTACAATATCAAGTCAACCGACAGGACTTTGAAAAACTTTGCCAGGTTTTGATTACCTATCACTGCTTGGTTGCAGGTTGGATAGCAGATGCTTACCACTTGGTTAATTGTGGTGTACCTCCGCTATTACCAGAGTTGCTGCCGAGTTTGCTAGAAGATACTTTTGATTTACAATCGCTACAGGTTATCGCCTCAGGTTACAAACAAGTTTACCAAGCTCTGGAAAATGAGCGTTGTTACTGGATTCCAGAATTGGCTTTGCAATTAGCCCAGAGTTTATCCCATTTAAGCGATGCCTACGGCGGTAAACTACGCTCTTGGGCAAATGAACAGCTAAATTATTCTGTGAATACATGGTTACAACTACGCCAAATATCACTACAGGATTCTACTAACCCGCTTCAGGCAATGCAATCAGCCGTCAGCGTCAAAGATGAGGAATATGTAAAAAAACTAAGAGAATATTTTGTTGCGGTGGGTGATAGTCAGAGTCTTGCTGATGTTGAGGAAATTTTGAATTGCGTCGCCAACCTCAAACACCAAGTTACACTACAACATATTGTTCTCAGCCACACCCTAACTGGACATTCAGAAAAAGTGACATCTGTTGTTATTAGTCCTGATTCTGAGAGTTTAGTTAGCGGGTGTGCAGATAAAACCATCAAAGTATGGAATCTTAAAACCGGCAAACTTATCCGTACCCTCACAGAAGATTTAGGCGAAATTTCCTCTGTTGCTATTAGTTCCGATGGACATTTTCTCGCTGTTGGTAGTTGCCAACACCCCAGAAGTAATGTGAAAGTATGGAACCTCAATTCTCGGAAATTACTTCATACTCTCTTAGGACATCAAAAACCGGTTAACTGCCTCACAATCAGTCCTGATGGGCAAATTCTTGCAAGTGGCAGTAATAAAATCAAAATTTGGAACTTGCATAAAGGCGATGCCTGCGGCGGGCTATGCCAACGCATTTGTACCCTTTGGCATTCCTCCGCAGTTAATGCCGCTGCTATCAGCCCCGATGGTACAATCCTTGCTAGTGGTAGTTCTGACAACAAAATTAGGCTCTGGAACCCACGCACGGGCGATCCATTACGCACCCTCAACGGACATTCAGGTGGGGTGAAATCAGTAATCATTAGTCCTGATGGAGAAATTCTCTTTAGCGGTAGCACAGACAAAACCATCAAAATTTGGCATCTAGCTACAGGTAAGGTGCTACACAACTTAACTGAACATTCAGAAGAGGTAAGATCCTTAGCTATTAGCCCTGATGGAGAAATTCTCTTTAGTGGTAGCGCAGACAAAACCATCAAAATTTGGCATTTGCGGACGGGAGAGTTACTACAAACTATTACAGAACACTCCGAGGGAATAAACTCTATTACTATTAGCCCCGATGGTCAATTTCTTGCTAGTGCTAGTTCTGATAAAACCATCAAAATTTGGCAGATTAATTAAGCTTTTTACTGCTTTCGTTACTCGTTTGTTGATTGTTTTTGGCTAGTTCCATGCAACTTAATAAAGCTATCAAAAGCATACCATGCTAAAACATACCAAGGAATAATTTCTAACTGTAAGCCTTTATTAACTAATTGCCGCAGCGAAAGACTAGCTAATCCCAAAGGGAAAAGAATCCGCAGGTCAAAAGCACCATGTGTTGACTGTTTGACACGCTGGTTTAAATCAACAACCGCAGATGATATTCCTGCCGATGCTTCGGTGTTACCCTCGGTAACATCAACAAAAATTATTCCTAAATCTTTAAGTGTTGCTAGTACACTTTCCATACTGCTATCATCACCATCATGATTGATAACAATACTGCCATGAGTGACATTTGTCTTAACTCGATTAATGTGAGAGTTTGCTGACAAAGCACTGGCGATGCGTTGCATCTTTTCTGGTTGACGATGGGAATGAGCCACTCTTAACCGCAATCTTCCGGGAGTTGAACTTACAACTTTTGTAGATATCGATTTTGGTTGTATTTTTAAAGTGGCTTTGTCTATAATTTCTGGCATTTTATTGGAAGTGCTATAACCATTAGTTAACATACAACCGCCTTTTTTACTTGTGTGATATCATGTCCGACTTAATACTTATGTCATTGCGAGCGTTCGCGCAGCGTCTCGTAGAGAAACGCGGCAATCCCAAAGCCTTGCGATTGCTTCATTCCACTTCGTTGCATTCGCAATGACATATCGTAAGTGATTTGCCGAACTTGATATGAAAAGGACTTGTTATCTAATATCTGGGGCTGGGGCTTCCAAAACGAAAATTATACTATTTCCGTAGGATGCGTTACGGTATTCCACCGAACGCACCCTACTAATTTGATATTTTTGTAATTGGAAGTCGCCGATGGTGAATAATTTAATTTGCTGATGGGCAGATGAAATTATGCACCATTTTCTGGGATATTATCTGCATGGTTGGCACTAGCTTCAAACGCTGGGGTTTGTTTTTCCTCAGCAAGTTCTGCTCTAGCTTCGGCTACCATGTCTTCCCAGCTTTCTCCCATTTCTGCAATGGTTCCCTTGCTTCTTTCATAAAGACCAATTCCACCTTTGATTGCTGACTTGATTAAGGGTTTACCAACTCCAGCGACAATCGGCAACAAAACTGGTGCTAAAAGTACTGCACCAATTCCGGCTATAATACCGGGAGCGCCTGCATCTTCAATAAAATCACTAATTTTAGGGGCCATATTCAATTTCCTCCTATTAATTAAAAATTTGGACAAGTCTTCAAAATTACTCTTGTCGGCATAGTTGTATCATCTTGCCGATGGTAGAGTTTTATGGTGGCGACTTTTGAGAATTGGACGCAACCCGTTGACTCCAGCAATCACCGTTGAGCCATTATTAACTACCGTTGCAGCTAAGGGGTTAAGGCCAAAGAGAACGGCTATTATTAATGCCCCTAAGTTAGGAACAGCAACAAGTCCTGTGTTTTGCCGAATCAATTGCTTGGCTTGACGAGCGATCGCGATCGCTTCTAATAAACCATGCAAGTCATTCTGCATCAACACTAAGTCTGCTGTCTCGCGGGCAATCTCAGAACTGTTGGCAAAGGAAACGGAAACATCAGCGTAGGCTAAAGCTGGCGAATCGTTTATACCATCGCCTACAAACGCAACCGTCTTACCTTGTTCATGCAATTGGCGAACAACTGTTGCCTTTTCTTCTGGAAAAGCTTCTGCGTGAGTTGCGGATGGCAAAATACCAAGTTCAGCAGCAACAGCGGTAGCAGTTCGCTGATTATCGCCAGTTAACATGTGAATTTCTACACCTTCGACTGTCGAAAGTGCTCTAATGACTTCCCGACTTTCGGGACGGAGAAGGTCACTATATTTAATGATACCTTGAAGTTGACCGTTGCTGGCTACATAAATCGCTGAATTTGGAGATTTTTGCTGACCATTTAGCACTGCCATGTCAACGCCACTGGAGCGCAAAAAGCGATCGCTTCCAACGTAAACTGTCTGTCCATCAATCAGAGCTTGTACACCCAAACCTAATTGATAATCCCACTTACTACGCGGCAAAATTGCCACTTGTTCTGCTTCGGCATAGCGAACAATTGCCTCTGCGACTGGATGAGTTAAACGCTGTTCGGCGGCAGCTGCCAATTCCAATACCCGCAATCTTGATGTTGCTGGATTGAGACTTTCCACACTGACAACATCAACTTCTCCCTTAGTCAGTGTCCCCGTTTTATCAAAAACTATGGTATCAACTTCTGCGAGCTGTTCTAACGCCCGTCCGCTACGGATGAGAATACCCCGCCGTGCAGCATAAGTTAGTGCTGCTAAAACTGTTGTTGGGACTGATACTCGAATACCTGTAGCAAAGTCTAGAGTTAAAACACTGGCTGCCCGTGAGGGATTACGGGTTGCGGCAAATACTGCCCCACCAAGTAGCAAAGTTGGCACGACAGCTTTTTGAGCAAATTTCGTCGCATAATTCTCCATTCGGGTATCGTGGACAGGCGCTTCTTGCATTAACTTAATGCTCTGTCCAGCGCGAGTATCATTGCCTACCCGTTCTGTAAGAATATAAATTCGTCCTTCCCGTACCAGCGTTGATGCAAAAACTGGTTGTCCCTTTTTCTTCAGCACTGGCATCGATTCGCCAGTTAGTTTCTGCTCATCTAACAGGGCTTTACCTCGCAAAATGCTACCATCAATCGGCACTTGTTCGCCAGGATAAACAATCACTGTATCCCCACGCTGCACATCTTGAATGGGAATCTGTTGCTTTTCGCCATTGCGTTCTACCCAGACAAATTGTCCCAGAGAACTAAGTAAATCTAGAGTTTGTTGAGCAGAAGAACGAGCCGTGCGATCGCGGATATTTTCGCCCACTTCAATTAAACTGAGCATGAGCGATGGTGTAAGAAATTGACCTTGGAAGGTAGTAATAGCGATCGCCATCAAATCCAAAAAGTCAATATTAAATTTTCGCTCTACCCTAATACCTGACCATGCTCGTTGGATAACGGGTAGTGTAGCAATGGCGATGGGAAGCACCACTATCAAAGGTGGGATCGGTAATCCTAACGGCCCCCCCAGCACTGCTAAAGTAGTCGCAACGGCGGAGAGTTGTAAACCGGGCCAAGATGCCTCTTTCTCGCTTTCCGATATAGATGTAGAGTTTTTGAGAACGACTACTTCACTTGCAGCCTGAATCAAATCGTGAAGGTGCGATCGCATCTTCGCATCAGAAACTTTATCAGACTTATAAGTAACTGCAACTGACATTGCCGCAGGTTTGATACGGACATTCTTTACCAGCGCATCTGCTGTTAACAACACTTCGAGACGCTTGGCATAATCTGCATCATAGCGTAAGCGAGATACGCGAAACCGCAGCCTTCCCAAAGTTGTATGGACAATGCTGTAACTAACGTTGGGAAACTGTTTTTGAGAGTGTCCATTAGTATCAATTAAAGAAACTTTACCATTTCCCTCCACCACAGTCATTTGAGAAATTTCAGTTGGGGGTGATGGTAGTTTCAGTGTTACTTTTGCCATTAGTTTTCTTTGATCCAAAATTGCTAAATTTCGATATAAAGTCAGGCTCTTTGCTGAGGTCAAGAGAGCAAATTAGTCACCAATCCGTGAGATTGATTAGCTATGAACAGTTTGGTTATTTGTCAAATTCTGTTGGTTTCAGACGAAGGGCAATAAGGCGCAATATCAAGAATAACTATGTCTTACATTTCTAAAGGGAAGTTCGCCATAAACCCTAAGGAGAAAGACATCGCAGGCGATTTTAGGTTAGTCCACAGACTCGATAACTCTGGAGTTGTTTGCTTTGCTGTTGTTGCGTCTGTAATTTCAGCAGTCTGACTAACTTTTTCTAGAGGTTGGTTAGCCGTTGTTATCGGCTGCGTTGTTGTTGCGTCTGTAATTTCAGCAGTCTGACTAACTTCTTCTAGAGGTTGGTTAGCCGTTGTTATCGGCTGTATTGGTGAGTTTGTCTCCAACGCTAACTCCATCAAACTCACCCAATGAGATAATGGAATCTCACGAGACTGATAAGCGATCGCGATCGATGCCGCATCAAAATTCACACGTACGCTTGTAACTTCAGCATCGGTTTTTACTATTCTCTCAAGTCGCCGCCCATAAGCTCGATCTTGGGCAATTTTCGGCACATTCAACCGAACACGTCCGGGAAGTCTATGAACTACGCTGTAGTCAATCTTTGCAGGTGCTACCACCTCACTATCTCGATCAATATTTGTTGAATTTTCTTGTTGGATAGTAGACTTGCGCTCTATTTTTGATAATTCAGATTCGGATTTTATGTAGCTTTTGATCGCAGAACTAGTATGATTACCTTCGTTTTTTTCTGATGTCGGAACTTGAGAGCCAAGATAACCAATTACACCACGAGTTGCATCCGCTGTAATCATGTAAACTGGAATCGATACCCAGCCATGAATTCCCAACCCTCCTGTTACCGCCAAGCCTGTCATCATCGGAATTAAGGAAATACCCTGCTCTTGCCAAAATGAAACCGATTTCCAAGCTGCAAAGGGATCGGGCTTGGTAGGTGAATCAGACGAAGCTTGCGGCTGTTGGATATCAATATCGGGTCTTAGCGCCAAAATTTGCGGTAATGACAGCTTATCTTCATCAAAATTAACTACCAAACTGCCCGTTTGCTCATTCACAGTAACTTCCCTCACTCCCTCTAAGGAGCGTAAATCTTTGGCTATGCTGTCTAGTATCGAGTTAAAACTACTGTCAGTAGTACGGAGTCGCACGCGCCCGGTAGTTACATGAACTATTTGCAAAGCTGAGGGCTGTGACTTCGTTAACTGTGCCATCGCTTTACTTTTACTCTGATTGACTTCGTTGCTTTGTTGTGTAGAGATTAAATTAGAAGATATTTTCGCCAAAAGATGTAATTTTTCACGATTACTGATATTTTTAGCCATTTACCGGATTACCCAATAGCTACAATCAAGTCAAAAGGTTAACAATAGATTAAATGTAGCTTAAGCTTAGGGGTCAAATATGTGTCTTCCGAATTATTTTGATCAGCAATTCTTCTTATAACAATGATTATCATTAACTCCCCGACCTCAAGAGCTTATCCGAACTGTATTGGGCGATGTTGGGACTGTAGAGCAGATATTTCTAAAGTATTGTGCCGTATGTTGAAACATTTCTTCGTCAATACCACTATTGAGTGATTTTTGTATACTGCTGATTTTCAGAATTATCTATATTCATATCCCCTCCGTGATGTTGCTCCATCAAAATGGAGCAGCACTAGACTCCGTGCCGCTTGGGAACGTTTGTTGTTTGTTTGAAAACCGAAAAAAGGAGGATTAGAGACCATTAATTAAGTAAATCTTTAGGCGGTAAGACTATGTAAGGGAACTCCAAAAAATAAATTATCCAATTTCAATCTTTCAAAACAACTTTCCCTCCCCCTGCCCCCTGCTCCCCCTGCTCACAAAATCGCATTGCTCCCACCTCAAACTTGGTTTGCGTGCGGTGCATCACCTCAACACGAGCTTGAATCAACTGACTTTATAAATAGTTTCTTAGACATAGCTTAGTTCACTGCAATCTGATAAGATTTCCAACAAGTACAATAACTGCTTGTTCTCTTTTTCTTGAAGCCAGTGATTTAGGGTCTTTTTTGGGAAAGGAAAATAAAAAAATGTCTCATCTATTGTGGAAAACTCTGGCATTAAGTCCAGTAGTTTTGGGAGTGACGGTGTTGGTTTCCGCTAGGGCTATGGCTACTGAAGTCGCAAGCTCTTCTAAAGATATAAAGGCAAAAGTTACTCAGACAAAAGCGCCAATAGCTTCTGCTGCTTCAATATTTATTGAAACAGAGCAACCAAAAGTTAATCAGCAGTTGCTTGCCCAAAAGACTGATGGTAATCAGGTTTTGGAAGAGGTTAATCGCTACAGCAGCGAAGGCAAGAACCAGAATTCATTGTCTCAAGTCACATCAGTTTCTCAATTTTCTGATGTACAGCCAACTGACTGGGCATTCCAAGCTTTGCAATCTTTGGTTGAACGCTACGGTTGTATTGCTGGATACCCAAATTCCACTTACCGTGGCAATCGGGCACTGACTCGTTATGAATTTGCCGCAGGTTTGAATGCTTGTTTGGATCGGGTTAATGAACTGATTGCCACTGCAACTGCTGACTTAGTGACAAAGCAGGATTTAGCAACTCTCCAGCGTTTGCAAGAGGAATTCTCGGCAGAACTAGCAACTCTGCGTGGTCGAGTAGATGCTGTAGAAGCACGGACTGCTGAACTAGAAGCAAATCAGTTTTCTACTACCACAAAATTGGTGGGTGAAGCTATTTTTGCTGTGACTGATATTTTTGGCAATAACACTGGCGATGTTAACAATACTGTCTTCCAAGATAGGGTACGTTTAGACTTGCAAACCAGCTTCACGGGTAAAGACGTTTTACACACCCGTCTTGCAGCCGGTAATGCCCTAGCCTTTAGTCAAGTGGATAATGGTGGTCTTCCTATCGATACTGCTGAAGGCACACAAACTTTTCAACTCGGCAGCACTGGTAACAACGGTGTCATTATAGACTGGCTAGCGTATTACGTACCCATAGGTCCAGCCCAAGCTTACTTTGCGGCCACCGGAGGTATTCATAGCGATTATGTTGCCACTAACAACCCTTACTTTGAAGACTTTGATGGCGGTAATGGTGCTTTGTCTACCTTTGCTTCTGAAAGTCCTATCTATCGCATTGGTGGTGGTGCAGGTGCAGCATTAACTTTACCCTTTGGTAGCGGTGGTAGCTTTTTCAAACCAAGTTCACTGACTGTTGGTTACTTGGCGTCTAATGCTAATAATCCTGGACCAAATCAAGGTTTGTTAGAGGGTAACTATGCAGCTCTTGGACAGTTGAACTTTAGTGTTGGCGATCGCTTGGCGATCGCTGCTACCTATGTTCACGGTTATCATGGTGCTGGAGGTGGGAATTTATTCGATCTAGGTGGTGGTTTGGGTAGTGCTAACCGCGTTGTAGGTACTGGTCAAGCTAACACCCTAACTGCCCTAAATGCCTCTTCCAGTAATTCTTATGGAATATCGGCAGCCTTCAGACCCAGCGACAAACTGTCAGTTAGTGGCTTCGTTTCTTACCACGATGTCACAGGCTTTGGTGCTGGTGATGATTATGAAGCTTGGAGCTACGGTCTTGGGGTAGCCTTGCCTGACTTCGGTCAAAAGGGTAATGTTTTAGGTATTTTTGCTGGTGCAGAACCTTATGCCTTTAACCGAGCAGGTTTTGCTGGTAATGATATCCCTTATCACTTTGAAGGGTTCTACAAATATCGCCTGTCAGATAACATCTCAATCACTCCTGGTGTGATCTGGTTGACCTCCCCTGGGCAAAACAGTGCTAACGACGATGCAATTATCGGTACGCTGAGAACAACTTTCACCTTCTAAAGGTTTACAGCAATTTGCTGTAGCGGCGTACAGCTAGCTCATTGGACGTCTGGAAATACAAGGGACGGGCAAAATGCCCGTCCTACAAAATCATCCTGCAAATATACAACACTAATAAAAACAGTTCGTGCGTTAGCCTGCGGCATAACACACCCTACAAAAATACTGGTCAATCTTTTATTGTTCTAACATTTGGAAGAATCGGGTAAAGTAATCTGGAAAAGTTTTCGCTGTACAGCCAGGATCTTTAATTACAATTCCTGGAACCTTCAAGCCAGTAACAGCAAAAGCCATCGCCATTCGATGATCGTGATAGGTTTCAATCGCTGCCGGGGTAATGGGGCCAGGCTCAATTTTCAGTCTATCTGCGGATTCTTCAACCTTGACTCCTAGTCGGCGCAACTCTGTTACCACAGCTAGAATCCGATCGGTTTCCTTATATCGAATATGTTCCACGTTACGAATAGTAATCGGTGAACTGGCAAAGGGCGCGATCGCAGCTAATGTTTGCACCAAATCCGATATATCATTCATATCAATGTCGATGCCTTGCAATTGCTTCGGCCCTGTCACTTCGGTGTAATCATCCGAATCCTTAATCTGGCAACCCATCTGTTCTAAGACATTCAGCCACAGAATATCACCCTGACAGGATTGTTTGGTCAAATGTTTGACGCGCACCCGTCCACCCGTGACGGCGGCGGCGGCAAAAAAGTAAGAAGCATTTGACGCATCGGGTTCTACTGTGTAATGTCGAGCTTGGTAACGTTGTCCCGCTTTGATCTGAAATTGATTATCGCCGATTTGAATCACCTCAACGCCAAAATCTGCCATCAAACGACAGGTCATTTTGATGTAAGACTGAGAAACTAATGTTCCCTCAACCTCAATGCTCGTATCTTGTTGAGCATAAGGCGTAATCATCAGCAATGCCGACAGTTGTTGACTTGTTTGATTCGCTTTCAAACTAAAATTTCCGCCGACGAATCCCTTGCTATAGATGGTGTAGGGCATAAACCCAGAGTTTCCCTCAAAATTAACGGTCGCTCCACCCGTTTGCAGCACCGTTAATAAGTCACCCATTGGTCGTTCTCGCATTCGGGGAACACCATCTAGGCGATATTCGCCGTTCCCCAGTGCCACTAGCGCCGAGATAAATCGTGCTGTCGTACCCGATAAGCCCACAAATAAATCTGCCTGTTTAGCTGGAATGTCACCTCCTCTTCCCGCCACTTCAATCTGTGCCAGATGAGGATTTAGTGTAATGGGAATGCCTAATTGCTCTACGCATTTGGCAAAATACTCGCTGTCTTCACTAAATAAGGCATTTTCTAAAATGGAGTCACCTTCTGCCAAAGCAGCGACAAGTAACGCCCGATTGGTAAGACTTTTAGAACCGGGAATTTCTACCGTGGCATCCACTGGCCGATTTAGAGCAGGAATTGCAATGGTATCCACGTTAAACCTCTACGTAGGCGGTCAGCTACAACTTTATATATTGCCATATTGTGACCAAAAGGGGCAGGGGAGCAGGGGAAGAAGAACAATTTATTATTGACCCATTCCCCATGCCCAATGTCCAAGAGATCGTAGTTGAGTAGAAAATTTGATCTTGCTTTTGGGAATACTTGATTTATTCACCTGACTAATCTAGAACCCAGGCATTATCAATATGAAATGGATTAAACCATTCCTATATTCTGTAACCTTTTCCTTACCTTTGTGTTTGGTTTCTACTTTCACAGCACAGGTACAGGCTCAGTCATACCATCCCAATAAAACTTGGCAAATTAGTCAGACATTTAAGCCGCCACAGCGAGGAAAACCTCCCGCAAGTGCTGGTGGTTCTACCCGTGGTAGCTCTTGCCTAACAGGGAAAAAACTAATAACTCCTTTAATACCTCCAGATAAATTAGGGTTGACATTTGCTCAACGTCCAACATTTTTCTGGTATGTACCTCCATCTCAAGTCAAAACAACCAAGTTTGTGCTTCTAGCTGAAGACCAAAATGTATTTTATGAAACATCTTTTAAACTTCCGAATAAACCAGGAATTTTTAGCTTCAAACTTCCTGATAGTGCCCCTGCACTCACTGTAGGTAAAACTTATCATTGGTATCTAACAATTGTTTGTAATGCTCAAGACTCCAGTGAAAATCCTACTGTAGATGGTTGGGTGGAACGCACTCAACCAGGATCACCCTTGTCGGAGGCTTTAGCAAAGGCAAATTTGTACAAGTTGCCCAGCATCTATGCAGAAGCCGGGATTTGGCATGAAGCGCTGACTAGTTTGGTGCAGCTACGCCGGACTGAGCCGAATAATTTAAAAGCGAGGCTGGATTGGAGACAATTTTTCAAGTCAGTAGGTTTGAGTGCGATCGCTTCTGAAGCACTGATCGATTGTTGCACATCTAAGAATTCACCACGAAATTGAACAAGGGCATTAGGAAAATTCCTAACTCTTGTACAGACGCGATTAATCGCGTCTCTCTTTACTCCCTACTCCCCACTCAGCACTAAATATTATGTGGGCAAAGCTGAAACCGCAAATCTGGCAATGGCGGGGTGTTTTACTTGCTGTTCCCAATATTACAGCCCTGGTGATTGGACTACGCTTGACTGGATTACTGCAATTGTTGGAATTGGCAGCACTGGATCAATTTTTTCTCCTCCGTCCACGAGAGTCGGCTGATACCCGCATCGTCATAGTTGAGATTAATGAAGCAGATATCCGCAAGCAGGGTCAGTGGCCTATGTCTGATGGAAATCTTGCCAGTTTGTTAGAGAAAATCAAACAGCAGCAACCTAGAGCGATTGGTTTAGATATTTATCGTGATTTACCCGTCAATCCTGGTCATCAAGCTTTACTTAAGGTGTTTAAGTCTACTCCCAATTTAATTGGAGTCCAAAAAGTCTCTGATACTATTGATAGTTCGGCGGTTGATTCGTCTCCAGAATTAAAGCAACTTCAGCAAGTTGGGTCGAATGACATACCCATAGATGGAGATGGCAAAATTCGGCGAGCATTATTATATGTAAATTTAAATAATGACGAGATTCTCGAAAGCTTTGGGTTAAAACTAGCATTGTTGTATTTGAAACCTGAAGGTATTACTGCGAAGCCAGCAGCAACTAACTCTAATTACTTGCAGTTAAAGCGGGGTGTTTTCCCAATTTTTGAAGCTAATGATGGCGGTTATATCCGAGCAGATGCGGGGAGTTATCAAGTGCTGTTGAACTATCGAGGACGGATACAGCAGTTTACTAAAATCTCTCTTAGCGAAGTGCAAGAGAACCCCATCCCACGAGACTTAATGCGAGACAAGGTGGTATTAATTGGTGCTACCGCTGAGAGTTTGAAGGATTTATTCTATACACCTTACAGCAGTAATGTATTGACTGACCCGGAACGGATGGCGGGTGTGACAATTCATGCTAATTTGATTAGTCAAATTTTAAGTGCGGCAATGGAAGGTCGTCCACCGATCAAGTGTCTACCTGAGCCGTTAGAATGGCTATCAATTTTGATTTGGTCAATTATTGGTGGTAGCTTGTGTTGGCTGCAACGCCACAGTAGCAACCAGAAAACCCTGATGGCTGTTAGTGTAAGTCTTGCGGGTGGAGGTTTAATTGGTGGTAGTTTTTTGGCGTTTTTGGCTGGTTGGTGGATTCCTGTTGTACCTTCATTGCTGGCATTTGCAGGTTCTGCGATCGCACTCACTCAGTATATTGCCCAAAGCGCTACCGAGATGCGAAAAACCCTCGGCCGCTATCTAACTGATGAAATCGTTGCCAATATCCTCGAAACTCCTTCTGGGTTAAAGCTGGGGGGAGAACGCCGAAAAGTTACGGTTCTCGTGTCTGATTTACGAGGATTCTCGGCTTTTTCTGAAGAATTGCCCCCCGAAGAAGTGGTAAAGATTTTAAATCTTTATCTGGGAATAATGACAGATGTGATTAACCAGTATAAAGGCACGATTAATGAGTTTATGGGTGATGGTATTTTTGTGATATTTGGTGCGCCAATTAGTCGCAAAGATGATTCTCAACGAGCGATCGCTTGTGCTATTGCCATGCAATTAGCAATGCAGCAAGTGAATAAACAAAATCAGCAAATGAATTTCCCAATCCTGGAAATGGGAATTGGAATTAATACAGGTGAGGCTGTAGCGGGGAATGTTGGTTCTCAAAAACGCGCTCAATATACAGTTATTGGCAGTCATGTTAATTTAGCTGCCCGAATTGAGTCTTATACCGTGGGAGGACAGATTTTAATTTCTGAAAATACCTGTAAGGATGCCAATATTGACCTACAAATTGCTGGACAGCTACAAATAGAACCGAAGGGAATTAAACACCCTGTGACAATTTGTGAAATTCGTGGCATTGGCGGTCAATATAATTTATTCTTGCCTGATGACGATGAAGAAATGATTGTTCTCAATCAAGAAGTTCCTGTGGAATACACCATTTTGCAGGGAAAACATGCAGTGGGAACAGTATTTCTAGGAGTATTGATTAGCCTCTCAGAAAAAAAAGCGCAGTTGCAATCGCCACATTCTTTAGAACTGTTGAGTAATCTCAAACTCAAGTTATTGATTGAACCAAAACTGGATACAGAAGAAGAACATATCTATGTCAAGGTGATCCAACAATCTCATGTTGACGAGCATCTTTTTCTGCTTCGGTTTACAGCTGTTCCCCCAAAAGCGATCGCAATTCTCAATGCACTCCGTCAGCCTGGGTGAGGTTAAGGCATCAATGTTGAAATGCTAACAAAGGGAGGTGTATGTAAATAGAGTCAACCGAAAAAGTAGGTAGTTAACTTTTTTGAAAACAGTAGCAATTGTTGCTGATAAAAGCAGGCGATCGCGCTAAGATTTTGGACTTAAGCCTGATCCAACTCCAATAACTCCTTAATAATTCGTAATTCGTAATTTATGGTATGAAGCAACTAAGTTGAGTTATGGGGATATAAATATGATTTTTTCTAAAATTGAAATTCAATTACATCCCAAAGACAAATGACGAACATAGACAAATTTCAAAGACTAGTAGAACTTGCAAACGATCATGGAATTATTTGCCAGCCAACACCAGAAGAATGCTTGATTGCAACCTTACCTGGAGACGATGATTTCTTATTAGCTTTTACTTGGTCTGGTGTCGTTGAGGGAGAGCCGCCAGAGCATGAATTAATCGCAATTAGTGTACAGGATATTGTCAAAGAAGTTACCGTTGCAGCTTGGCAGATTCCTATTTATTTATTCGGCAACGTTTTAAGGCAGGCTCAGATGCTTGTCACTGCCCACAAAGATTTTGTTAGCAGTTAGCAGACAAGCTATAGATAAAAACTGCTATCCCTGTCAACTGTGGCAGGGATTTTTATTTGAACTACTGCTTCAAGAGACTATTTATAAAGTAAACCAGCAACGCCGATTAATTTGTACAGCCATGTCTACGACGGGCTATGCTTACGCACCTTGCCATATTATTATGTGAAAATAAACTGGCGATTGTAGTCAGGACTTTAGTCTTAGGTTTGGGGACTTCAGTCCTCACGACAAACTGAGCATTATATAATTCGGCTCATCAGTTTTCACTATACTAAACGCTGTAACTCAAAAAATTAAAGCTGTAGTTACTACAACTCCTTCTGTATTAACTACAGCTTCCTCTGTAGTTAGTAATGTTCCTAGTTTGATAAGTTATGCTTCAATTTTTGTTACTAGATATTAAATATTAGTTATCAACGATCAAGATGTTATAACTAACACTTAAGTCGTTATTGCTACAGCTTAAGCTGTTGTTATTGATGCTTCTTTTGTAGTTAATAACGTTCCTAGTTTGATAAGTAACATTTAAGTTGTTGTTACTAGGGCTGAAGCTGTGCTTATAAATGTTCAAGTTGTCGTTAAGACACAAGATGTTAATCTTCGCAGTTTTCATCTCCTATGTCTAGATTTTTAACTGCCTGCTACTTAAATGCTAGTTAAAACGGTAGCCTTAAATAATCCAGCAACTCACACACTGCATCATGTTACCTAAACCCAAAAAACACTGGACACCCTCAAACTGGGCAAGTTGGAAGCCCTTTGGCATTGGCGAACAGTACCCCAACAACTATTGGGAAGTATTTCGGGCAATTTGGCTGTCTCGTGACAAACTACCTTATGCGTGGAATATTCTCGATAAAGGTGTCTGTGATGGTTGCGCTCTCGGAACAACCGGGATGAAAGATTGGACTTTAGATGGCATCCATCTCTGCAATGTTCGGTTGCGGCTGTTGCGAATGAATACGATGCCAGCTTTTGACCCTGTGCCATTGGAAGATGTCTCGCAGTTGCAAAAGCAAAAAAGTGCCCAATTACGCGACTTGGGAAGACTCCCGTACCCGATGATTCGTCAACGAGGGGAAAAAGGCTTTCGCCGTGTGAGTTGGGATGAAGCTTTAGGGGTAATTAGCGATCGCATCCGCGCTACCACACCAGACCGCCTCAGTTTTTATGTTACCAGTCGCGGTACTGTCAACGAAACTTATTATGCTACCCAAAAAGCTGTACGGGCAATGGGAAGCAATAATATTGATAACGCTGCCCGCATTTGCCATTCTCCCAGTACGGCGGGGCTGAAAGCTGCTCTCGGTGCAGGGGCGACTACCTGTTCTTATAAAGACTGGATTGGCACTGATTTATTAGTCTTCATTGGCTCCAATGTTGCTAACAATCAGCCTGTTACCGTTAAATATCTTCATTATGCTAAAAAAGCTGGCACAAAGATTGTAGTTATTAATACTTACCGCGAGCCAGGAATGGAGCGCTACTGGGTTCCCTCAATTGTAGAAAGTGCCGTTTTCGGTACAAAGTTTGCTGAAGACTTCTTCTTAATCAACATGGGCGGGGATATCGCATTTTTGAATGGCACAATTAAACATATAATTGCTAACAACTGGGTAGACCAGTCATTTATAGATTTATACACAGATGGCTTTGCCGAACTTAAAGCATCGTTAGAAAGCCAATCTTGGGAAGAATTAGAGCGGCTTTCTGGTACATCCCGTGAGGAAATGTACGGTTTTGCCAAAATGGTCAAAGAAGCTAATAAAGCCGTATTTGTTTGGAGTATGGGCATTACTCAACATGAATGCGGTGAAGATAATGTGCGAAGTATTATTAATCTAGCTCTTACCAAAGGTTTTGTCGGTCGGGAAGGCTGCGGTTTAATGCCAATTCGCGGTCACTCTGGGGTGCAGGGTGGCGCAGAGATGGGATGTTACGCGACAGTATTTCCTGGTGGTAAACCCATTACCCCAGAAAATGCTGCTCAATTGAGTCAGCATTGGGGTTTTGAAGTGCCAGCAAGTAAAGGTTTAATTGCTCCAGAAATGATTAATGCTGCACATCAGGGACAGTTAGATGTGTTGTTTTCCGTGGGAGGGAATTTTTTAGAAGTGCTGCCAGAACCAGATTATGTGGAAGCAGCGCTGAAGAAAATACCGCTACGGGTACATATAGATATTGTTCTCTCCAGCCAAATGTTGGTAGAAGCTGCCGATACTGTGGTGCTTTTACCTGCGACGACTCGCTACGAAATACCAGGAGGAGTCACAGAAACGAACACCGAACGCCGGGTAATTTTCAGTCCAGAAATTCCGGGGCCGCGCATTGGAGAAACACGTCCTGAGTGGGAAGTATTTTTAGAATTAGCAAGGCGGGTAAAACCAGATTTGGCAGATAAGCTGGCTTTTGCTGACACAGCTGCTATCCGTCAAGAAATTGCTCAAGTTGTCCCCCAATATGCAGGTATTCAACATTTACAGCAAGCTGGTGACCAGTTTCAATATGGCGGCTCACATTTGTGCTTTGGTTGGAATTTCCCTACAGCCGATGGCAAAGCACACTTTGGCGTATTATTGCCACGACAGAGAGAATTACCAGAAGGTTATTTCTTATTAGCAACCCGCCGAGGCAAACAATTTAATAGTATGGTGCAAGAACGCAAAGATGCCATTACTGGGGCGATGCGAGAGGCGGTGCTAATGAATGCTGCTGATGCAACAAAGTTGGGTTTAAAAGATAGCGATCGCGTCATTCTTAAGAATGATTTAGGCGAATTGTTATGTCAAGTCTATATTGCGCCAATTCAGTCAGGAAACTTGCAAGTGCATTGGCCAGAAGGGAATGTGCTACTAGATAAAAGTAAGCGATCGCTTGAAGGTGTGCCTGATTATAATGCGATCGTGCGGTTGGAAAAAAAATGCGACAAATAGATCATTTGTAGAGACGCGATTCATCGCGTCTTTACCCAAGGATGTGTTGCAATCATTAATTTAATTCGTATAATCAAGCGGACTTGATATAACTTGCATCAAGACTACCGCAAAGATGAGCATCTCTGCGGTAGTTCTGAGTTAACCACTATTAAAGTAGAGCAAAAACAGCCAGGTCTAACTTAATTTGCTACTTTCAGTTATCCCCAATTCTAGATACTCATTGAGAGTTCTTGGACTTACCTAACCCATCGCTTCCACTACACTCAACATGAAATTAATGCGTTGCTCAAACTCTAGATTTTTGATCAATGCGATAAATTCATCCGTTTCACCAGGAAGTTGATAGTCGGAGGGCACTTGAATTATGCTTCCATCCTCCATTCCTTGTGCCAGCAGAAACCAAACGTCTAATTTGGCATTGGGACTTAGACTATTATAGGTTTGGCTGATATCGTTAGCTGCACCATTAATTATGTCGCGTTGTGCTTGCAGTTGCTGTTCTTGAGACAAGTCCAGGAATTTGTCAAACACTGCTTTGGCAGGAGCTTCAACGCTTGGAGGAGGTGCTGGTTGTAGCTGCTCTTTAAGATCGAGATAACCGAACCAAAGTAAGGCTAGCTGAGTATCTACATCAAAGCGTTGAAAAGTTTCTAAAGCTGGTCTTGTTTTTTCATCAATTGTGTAAGTCATAAAAAACTCCAACTAAGTTAAGGCTATTCTGGTTTCCTCAGTTACTTACTAACTAAGAAAATTTGCTTTCAGTATCTTCATATAACTTAACGAACAAATGAAGATGGATAACCCTACTTAGGGTATGAATAGGACTCATTACATAAGACAGATATAGATAACTGAAATTGCTAGTTACAAAAATGCCTGCTTCGATGTATAGGGAAGCGATCGCTTGAAGGGATTCCTGATTATAATGCGATCGCATGGTTGGAAAAACAAACCTAATATTACCGTTTTCCTCCTGCTACGCTCAACTTAACATCACCCCAAAACTTGTAGCCATGTCCATTGCCCAAGATTTTGAACCACCAAAAGATATAAAATTTCCACCAGGGGATTTAGAAAGTAACGAACCACCATTGGAAACATACCTACATTTGCAGCAAATGCTGCTATTGATAAAATGCCTTGATTGGTGGTGGCGAGACCACAACAACTTTTTTGCTGCCGGTAACCTTAGCATTTATTACAGTCCACACCAGCGTAAATCCGAAGACTGTCGGGGGCCAGATTTCTTTGTCGTGTTGGATACTGAACGCAGACCCCGTGATAGTTGGGTTGTTTGGGAAGAAGACGGCAAATATCCGAACTTGATTATAGAACTGCTTTCAAAGTCAACCGTAGTGACTGACAAGGGCTTAAAAAAACAAATTTACCAAGATATCTTTCGCACTCCTGAATATTTCTGGTTTGATCCCAAGAATCTGGAATTTGCTGGGTTTATTTTGTTAGGTGGTACGTATCAACCTATAGAACCCAACCCACAAGGATTGTTATGGAGTCAGCAGCTAAGTTTATACTTGGGCGTTCATGAAGATCAATTACGCTATTTCAGTGCGGAAGGACAGTTAATGCCTACACCAGAAGAAATTGCACAGTGGGAAGCGGAACACGCAAAACAAGAAAGGCAACGCGCCGAACAAGAAACACAACGTGCTGAACGCCTAGCAGCAAAATTGCGAGAATTGGGTATTGACCCAGATACGATTTAAAGTATGTAAACCATTAGAAACAGCAGCTTATATCGAAGTTGTTTTAGAAGAAGGCGACCCGAAAATGTTGAGTAAGGCGCTGAAAAATGTCATAGAGGCAAAAGGTGAAATTGATCAATTTTTAAGATAACGCGATCGCGCATATATGTATAAAGGCTAAATTTAACTGATTCTTTGTGATTATTATAGTAATTAAATGAATACCCAAACTGGAAGCAAAACCAAAGCCACTGTCTGGGTTGTGGAAAATGGTAAAGTGCGATCGCGTTTAGACCAACTCACCACCGAAGAACCTTTAGAAATTCGCCTTGTTCCTCTCCAGAAGACGGTAGCTGTAACTATGCGGACACCAGGGGCAGATTTTGAACTAGCTGCTGGTTTCCTCTACAGTGAAGGAGTCGTTAGCCACAGGGAAGACATCCGACGTATCAGCTACTGTGTGGATGAATTGGTGGATGGTGAACAGCGCTATAACATTGTAAATGTAGAACTGCGGGATGGGTTGATTCCAGATTTACAGCCTTTGGAGCGTCATTTTTACACTAGTAGCGCCTGTGGGGTGTGTGGTAAAGCTAGCCTTGAGGCTTTGCGTCTGCGAGGATGTCCAGTGATTCCTTCTGGGCCAACGGTAACACCTGAGATCATCTATAGCCTACCAGACAAGCTCCGGGCTGCTCAAGGTATCTTCACTGCTACAGGGGGTTTGCACGCTGCGGCTATCTTTGATGCTCAAGGACAGTTGTTAAACCTGCGCGAGGATGTTGGGCGACACAATGCTTTGGATAAATTGATTGGTACAGCTTTGCTCAGTGATGAGTTGCCTTTAAATAATTGTATTGTCCTGGTCAGCGGACGCTCTAGTTTTGAGATTTTGCAAAAGTCTACAACTGCTGGAGTTCCGATTGTCTGTTCTGTTTCCGCTCCCAGTAGTTTGGCGGTGTCTGTCGCCAAGGAATTCGGGATTACCTTAATTGGATTCCTGCGTGGAGAACGGTTCAATGTTTACACTGGTTTGCAAAGAATAAACGCTGCTTAATGTCAGAGTAAACGCATCTAGGTTTGTATTTTTAAATACGTATATTTCATGAAAATTATGCGTATTAGAATAGAGTTTGCTTGCCGTTTTTTCTTCTGTGTCAGGGTTTCCTGTTTTGGTGGCTTCTGTTTCGGCTCTCGATTCCAAAGCACCTGATTTGCATTACTCTACATATACTGTCTTTTCCCCTGAATCCATTGTGAGCAAGCTTTTCGAGGCTTAATCGGAAAATTCAGATACCTATTAGTCTCAAAAATCGTTGATATCTACCCTACAAACTTAATTATCTATAATCTTTGGTATTTTTTTTTATCCGTTGGACTCACGTAATATTAATCCAGAGATTTTTTAAAGATGAGTTTGTTTGAGGTAAAGCCGTGATTCAGACAAAAATGCATCTAATGCGATCGATCAAATATCTAGATACCTAGAAAATTTCCTGCGGCAAAGCTGGAGTTCTTACGCTTTCTCAATCCCTTGGCTTGAGATGGAAAAGTTATGCAGTCTATAGATTTAATTAATCAGCATTTGGTTTCATGCAAAAACGCGATTATCTACTTAAATACTTAAACTGTTTACTCGCAAATCCAGTATTAGTTATCGTACTAATGCTCACGGCATTGACGAGTGGTTGTCAAAAAAACGATCCGGCAGCAAATGCTCAAAGCCCACCACCATTACCAGTGAAACTTCAGAGAATTGACGCAGGCACAATCGAAGAAAGTTCCGAGTTTGTCGGATCGTTGGAAGCGCAACAAAATGACAACTACGCTGGAGCGACAGATTAACGGTGTTGAGGGAATGCAGTACATGACCTCAAACAGTTCAGCAGGTAGTAGCCAAATTTCGGTATATTTTAGGGCGCAGACAGATAAAAATATTGCTCAAGTTAACGTCCAGAATCGCCTCGCCCGTGCTACACCTCGCCTCCCGACAACGGTGCAGCAATTCGGTGTGACAGCACAAACATCTTCTACAAGTATTTTGTTAGTCTATGCTCTTTATCCAGAAAATAATGAGTATGACGCGCTGTTTATTAGCGGGACTTAAACAAAACTAGAGATGAAAAAAGAGTATAATCCTTAACTAGCATAGCTTTCACATTAAAAAAAGCTCATGAAAGAAACTACCCCCGCAGCCATGCCACCATGCTTTGAAAGATGGTGCCAACGGTTTGATGATGTATTTACTCATAAAGCTCAAAAAAGAGAGTTTAGGCATTATTTGGGAGGATTATTGGGTGAAAGCGAGAGAAAAAATCTATTTCAGATTGCAGAAAACGCTATCGGGGTGAATTACTATCAATTACACCACTTTTTAACTGAAGCACCTTGGTCTGATTCCAAGATCAATGAAGGCGCTTAGAGATTATGAACAAGTGTAGTCAAACCAGGATTAGTAGAGGATTTAGTTTAATAATTGATGATTCTGGTCGGGAGCAAAAGTGGCAATTTTACTGATGGAGTGGGAAGGCAATACATTGGAGAAATTGGCAAGACGGATAATGGAATAGTAGTAGTAACAACTCATTTATATGATGGGAGAAAAAGCTTACCACTAGATATAGAGTTATATCAGCACGCCAGTTCTTTGACAGAAGGGAAGCAAGACTCAGAATTTCAGAAAAAACCGGAATTAGCACTGAAGTTAATAGACAGAACTATAGAAAGGAAATATCAACCAGGGATAGTAATTGTAGATGCGGGATATGGCAACAATACATCTTTCTTATTAGAGTTAGAGAAGAGACAATTAAAGTATTTAGGAGGATTAGCCAAAAATCGAAAAGTAACTGTTACTACCAAAGATAATATTCCACAACAAACTAGGCTAGATGAATTAGCACAAAGTCTACCCACAGAGGCTTATACGAAAATTCAACTAGACTTAGATAAACCTAAAACAGTATGGATTGTAACTAAAGAGATAGAGATACAACAA
Source organism: Nostoc sp. ChiQUE02 (assembly GCF_034531305.2). NCBI lineage: Bacteria > Bacillati > Cyanobacteriota > Cyanophyceae > Nostocales > Nostocaceae > Nostoc > Nostoc sp. ChiQUE02. Next base: position 34,951 of record NZ_JAVRBN020000011.1, on the reverse strand, counting down.
CTGAAGGGAAAGCGAAATATTGCTATCGTCATGAACGCTGCGACTTTCTCAGAAGCTACTGATATTGACTATTTTATCACCAATTTTTCCTCATCAATTGTCACCCCTGAATGGATAGTTGAGACATATTCCCAAAGGAATTGGGTAGAAGTTTTCTATAGAGAAGCCAAAGGTTGGTTAGGTCTAAAAGAATATCAAGTTCGAGATAAAAGAAGTTTAATTAGGCATTTTACCTTAGTTTTTTGTGCCTATACTTTTATTCTTTGGCATCAGCTAACAGGAGGCTTGAGACGCAGGTGGGCAAACAAACCTTTGAACACTTTTACTGAAGCAATGGATGCCTTTAGAACGGCTATGTCTTATCGATTCTTCGATTGGTTGACGCTCAACCGTGACGTGTTTACTGCTTACAAAGCTAGTTTAGGCTATCTTTGGGCTTAATTTTTGTCTAAGTCCCGTTAGTAACTATATCGATCTGAATTTGCGAGATCAACTGCTGAGAACGCCAGGAGTTGGGGATTTAACAATTTTTGGTGAAAAGCAATATGCAATGAGGTTGTGGCTCGATCCGAATGCGCTGGCAAGTCGAGGCTTAACTGTGACAGATGTCTCTACGGCATTGCGATCGCAAAACATTCTCGCCGGAGCCGGAACCTTAGGTCAATCGCCTATCCCTCCAGGTCAAAGTTATGAAATTCCGTTGCGAATCAATGGTCAATTTAAAGATGCGTCAGAGTTTGAAAATCTAGTTATTCAAGCCGGAAGTAATGGCAATTTAATTAAACTCCAAGATGTCGGTGGTGCAGAACTTGGCTCGGAGACTTACACCAGCAATGCCAGAAATAATGGTAAGCCGTCAATTGGCATCGCAATTTATCAGTCACCTGGTAGTAACGCCCTGGATGTCTCGAAAAACGTTCAGGCTCAGATGAATGAGTTGATGAAAGACTTTCCACCAGGATTAAAAGCTGAAATTGTCTACGATACTGTTGGGTTTGTGCAAGCGTCACTCGAAGAAGTATTGAAAACACTAGTTGAAGCGATCGCCCTTGTCGTACTGGTAATTTTTCTGTTTCTGCAAAACTGGCGAGCCACAATTATTCCCCTGGTTGCCATTCCCGTTTCACTGATTGGGGCATTAGCATTCGCTTATATATTTAAATTCTCGTTGAATAATTTAACGTTATTTGGCTTAATTTTGGCGACAGGATTAGTCGTAGATGATGCCATTATCGTTGTTGAAGCGATCGCCCGCAAAATTGAACAGGGAATGCGACCACTGCAAGCATCAGTCGAGGCAATGGATGAACTTACCGGAGCGGTGGTTTCAACGTCGCTGGTATTGATGGCAGTTTTTATCCCGGTGGCATTTTTCCCAGGTTCGACAGGAAAAATGTATCAGCAGTTCGCGTTGATCATTGCTTTTTCAATCGCCATATCAACGTTTAATGCCCTTTCCTTTAATCCGAGTATATCTGCAATTTTGCTCCGCCCGCCTCGGCCTGCACGCGGCCCCCTTGGTTGGTTTTTTGGTCGTTTCAATCGAATTTTACAATGGATTATTGACAAGTATTTAGCGATCGTGAGTTTTCTGATTCGCCTTCGTTATGCGGTAATTGGATTATTTGTGGTTGGTTTAGCTGCGACTTATTTCATGTTTACCCATGTTCCCACCGGATTTGTTCCGAGTGAAGACCAGGGAATTGTCTTAGGTATTATTCAAGGCCCAGATGGAGTTGCCCTCAACTATACCGACCAAGTAATTACCAAACTCGAACAAATTCTCGAAAAAGAACCGGAGGTTGATAACATTTTCGCCACTTCGGGATTTGGCTTTGCAGGTAGTGGCTCAAATCGCGGCGTGTTCTTTGCAAAACTCAAGCCGTGGGAGGAGCGCACTCAACCCAATCAAACTGCCTCTGCAATCTTAGCCCGAATAAATAAAGAATTTGCAACGATTCCAGAAGCTATTATCACCGCAGTCAGTCCCCCACCAATTCAAGGCTTTAGTACTTTAGGGGGATTTGAATTACAGCTAGAAGACCGTACCAACGGAAGACTGACAATAAATGATTTTTATGCGAATGCTCAAGCGGTAATCGCCCAAGCAAATCAAAAACCAGCGCTCAAAGGCGGCGTTTTTACCCAGTTTACTGCTAGTACACCACAGTTTCAAATTGACTTCGATCGCACTCGTTTAGAAGCACTTAATATCGATTTTCAACAAGCTGTCAGCACACTCGGAGCTGCAATTGGCTCCCAGTATGTTAACGATTTTACTTTGGGACAGCGTAGCTACCGCGTATATGTTCAGGCAGATGCTAACTATCGGCGATCGCCTGATGATATTCGGCGGCTTTATGTGCGATCGGCAAATAACCAAATGGTGCCATTAAGTGAGGTTGCAAAAATCACACCTACTACAGGCCCATCTGTAATCTCTCATTACAACGGCTTCCGCGCGATCAATTTACAAGGTAGAGAAGCATCGGGCTACAGTAGTGGACAGGCAATTCAGGCAATGCAACAAGCGGTGACTGAAGCAGCAACGCCAGGTGTTGGCAGTGACTGGATTGGAACTGCTCGCGAAGAATTAAGTGCAGGTAACTTAGGGATTTTGATTTTTGGCTTCGGGATCATTATGGTGTTTCTGACGCTGGCTGCTCAGTATGAAAGTTATTGCTTAGGATGATTTTCAGCTAAACAAACTAGTACTTAATAATACAAGTAGTGAAATACTAAATTGCTCTTATTCTCTGCTTAATGTAGGTTAATCAGAATTGCTGGACTTTGAAGAGGATGTATGGAGGCGATCGCTTATGGTACGGACACCATCAAAAAACATAACTTTAGCAGAGTTTCTAATGTTACCAGAAACAAAGCCCGCTAGTGAATACATCGATGGTCAAATTATTCAAAAACCTATGCCACAGGGAAAGCACAGTACAATTCAAGGTGAAATGGTTAGCACTATCAACTTAACGGTGAAGCCCAAGCGAATTGCTCGTGCTTTTCCAGAGCTGCGGTGTACTTTTGGTGGAAGGTCAATAGTGCCAGATATTTCTGTGTTTACTTGGCAAAGAATTCCTCGTGATGAAAATGGTGAAGTTGCTAACGTATTCCAAGCAGCTCCTGATTGGACTATCGAGATTCTATCGCCTGACCAAAGACAAACAAAAGTTACAAAAAATATTCTGCATTGCCTGAATTATGAAACCCAAATGGGTTGGCTGATCGATCCAGAAGAACAAACGGTATTTGTGTACATCCGCAATCAACAGCCAGTCATGTTGGATGAATTAGAAGCTTTACTTCCTGTGCCAGATTTTGCAAGTGAGTTGAGGCTGACAGTAGGAGATTTTTTTGGTTGGCTGTTGGAGTAAACCCAAACATGTCAAAAGGTGACGAACTCAGTAAGGAAATACACCAAATACAACAGGTTTTATGGGTAGGAATAGGTTGTAAACGGGGAATCTCACGGCAGTTGATTGATCGGGGAATTGAGCAAGTCTTTCGAGAAAATCAACTTTTTCAAAGTGCGATCGCAGGTATTGCTACCATCGATACTAAAGCCTCAGAAGTCGGCTTAGTAGAATTTTGTCACCTACGCAATTTGCCCCTAAAAACCTTTTCTGCGGAAATCCTTCGCTCTGTATATGTCCCCAACCCTGCCACAATTACCGACCACAAAGTAGGTACACCTAGCGTAGCAGAAGCAGCTGCTATTCTTGCAGCCTCCCAACTCACATCGTTGACTGTTTTCGCTTTTACAAGCATAGAGAAATTGCCGATGAGGTTCTTAGTTCCTAAACGAATTTTCCAGCTACCAGGGCAAGCAGGAGCGTTAACATTAGCTGTTGCCCAAGCTTCAAATATTAGTATTACAATTTACTAATTTTTCTAGTCAACAACTCTCAAAAAATAGTTAATTATGCTAGAAACAATTGCTAGCACAATTGAACCTAACAAAGCAGGTAAAAAGCCCTGAATCTCAAAACCAGTACCAGGAGTTAGGGCACTTGCCAGCCAAAGAGTTAAGGCGTTGATCACTAATGTAAATAAACCAAAGGTGAGTAAGGTAATCGGAAATGTCAAAATCCGCAAAATTGGTCTAATAAATGCATTAACCAGACCAATAACAAGGGCAGCGACCAAGGCAGTCAGAAAATTCTTGATAAAGAATCCCGGAACGATATTAGCAGTAATGAATAACGCCACCGCAGTACCGAGCCAAGTTAATAAAAAATGTTGCATAAGTTTTTGTAGAGGAATTAGCAGTAAGTTTAATTAATTTCACTATTGCCATCTGTGATCTGTAACACCATCAGTTGTAGCTGTATCTAGCTCCTAAAGTTCTCGTAGTCTCTTATCAGCCCAAAAGTAATGTAATTTTTTAGCGATCGCATAGAAAGATACTTTCAATCAGGGTATCTTTATCGTATTGCAGGATGTACCACGAATTAAATTCATCAAAAATAATATGAGTAGCAAAACTCCTATAGAGGTTTCTCAATCGAGAGAAACCTCTATACCTAAAAGAGGGTATCTAGCACTAGCAAGTTCCAAAGTCATTCAGGGAACTGGCAAAAGTGCACTATAGTGGATGGCAACTTTAATCTCAGCCTAACGCTGTTGGGGCTAACGCCGCAAAAGAACCTCCCAGGTAGAGCCACCAACTACGCCGTCAGCTTCTAAAGCATAGCGCTTTTGTGCAGCTTTCACAGCTGCCTCGGTTGTCACGCCAAAATCTCCATCGGCATCACCTTTCAAGAAACCAAGCTTTTTCAGTTGTTGTTGCAACTTTACAACTTCCGAACCACGTAATCCTATACGCAAAATTGGCAATCCTTCTGAGGTGTATTGAATACCAGGGGTTCGCTTAGTAGTTGTGTTTGACTGAGTTCGAGTAGTTGATGTAGCACGATTCGACGTTTTCCGTGTGCTTGAAGTTGTATTTTTTCTTGGGGTAGCAGGTCTTGGTTCAGGGTTGCTCGGAACTTGGGTTACAGCTTTTTTTGGGGTAGTAGGTCTTGGCTCAGGACTGCTCGGAACTTGGGTTACAGCTTTTTTTGGGGTAGTAGGTCTTGGTTCAGGGCTGCTCGGAACTTGGGTTACAGGTTGTCTTGGGGGATTAGGATTAGAATTTACAACGTTGGTGACGTTGTTAGCCTGGGTTGGAACAGGGAAATTTGTAGCTGAGTTAAATCTTGGCTGGGATGAAGGGACGGTTGATGCTACCACAGGTTCCTTAGGGAAAAGTCGTTGCCAAGTGCTGGCATCAACAATACCATCTGGGTTCAAACCAGCGGCTTGTTTAAACCGGGAAACAGCACTGGCAGTATTCTCACTATATGTACCATCTACGGCACCAGAGTAAAAACCCAAAAGTTTCAAAGCTGCCTGAAGTTCAGCTACACGTTCGCCTTGGCTACCAACTTTGAGGCTAGGGCGGTTGATACTATCTCCAGGATTTACTTGGGCTATTTTTTGTGGCGCTGCTATTGATACTACAGCCGTTGAGGCAATCAAGAGAGGCGTAGTGGAGAACAAGAGTATTTCAATGGCTGATAAAGATTTAGACCTCTTTGGCCACCAACCCTTTTGCCGTTTTTCCATTTTACAGCGATTTACAGTCGGGTCTAGTAATTTTAAGTAACTCAAAATACTTGCTGTCAGGCTGCTTTGCACGGAATTTACTCCCAGAAGATTCTCATGCTAATGGTACAGCCGCTTGGTCTAAAAAACAGCTGCTCATTTACAATATCTCCGACGGGCGTAGCTGCGGCACATAATCTAATAATCCAATACACTTGCTCCTTAACCCTTCTTAAACAGGAGGGAATTACAACAAGCCTAAGCGTAGGCTTAGTCCGTCGTAGACATCGCTCGATTAATTGCTTCTTCTTGACCAACTAAAGACAAGTAAGGCTCTTTTAAATACTTACAAGCTGCGGCGATCGCATCCTTGGCACTCACAGCCGCAATCAATTCTTGGAACTTTGTGTCAAAATCAATTCCTAAGCCCAAAATTTCATACCAGCCGTATATCTGAGCAATTTGCCCGTTCGTTTGTTTACCCAAGGCGTACTGTCCCAGGATCTTGTTTTTAGCAGCTTGGAGTGCGCTTTCGGATACTTCGTCGGTACACAATAAATCTACTTCTGTACGCAGTCCCTCTAGGGCAATGCTGGTATTCTCTGGTGCTGTACCCATATAAACCACAAACGACGCTGGAAATAGCCTTGTGGAGTAAAAAGCAGATACCTCGTAAGCTAAACCTCGCTTTTCCCGCAATTCGACAAACAAGCGACTAGAAAGCCCATTTCCCAAGTAGGTACACAGCAACTTCAGTGGGGCGTAGTCAACAGAACTCACTGATGTTCCCAAGTAACCAAGCATCACGATTGATTGTTGTGTCTGTATTGGCTTCAGCCTTACCTGCGGTTCCACCTTAATCTCAGGTAAATTTAGTATTGGCAGTGCTTGGGCTGGCGCTTGCCAATCAGCAAAAACTTCTTCCACCAATGCGACTGCATCTGTAGGTGTGACTCTACCAGCAATACTAATTACTACATTATCTGGACGAAAATAAGTCTGGTGATACTCCACTAAATCCGCACGAGTTAAGCGGCTCATAGTGGTTTCATCTCCCAGCACTGACATGGAGTATGGATGATTTTGGTACATTACCTGCCGCATTTGTTCAAAGGCGACGGTGAACGGTTGCTCTTTTTGCGAACGAATATCCTGGAGTGCTAAACGCCGTTCTAGTTCCACTTGAGTTTCGGGAAAAGTAGGCGATCGCAAAATTCGCCCTGCCAATGCTAAAATTTCCGCAAAATCGGATGTTACCGTCTTGAAAGATAGCAAAAAATAATCAGTGCCAGCATCCGCACTCAAACTCGCCCCTACAGACTCGACAATTTCTGCAATTTCCAAGCTAGAAAGTCCATCGCATCCCTTTGTCATCACTGCTGATAGCAAATGTGCCAACCCTGCTTGCTCCCGGTTTTCGTTACAACTACCGGCACGCACAAAGATTCGCGCTGCAATAATATCCGCAGCAGGATTTTCTGCCACCAGTACGACAATGCCATTGTTCAATACGGTGCGATGCATAGGTGATTTTTGCAGCAAGGTTGTCATTTGTCCTTTGTCCTTTGTCCTTTGTCATTTGTCCTTTGCCTTTTGTCATTGGTCATTTGTCTTTTGCTAATGACTAATACTTCGACTTCGCTCAGTACAAGTGACTAATGACTAATGACTAACACGGTTTAAGTACAGTAACCGCGTAATTCTCCGGTGACAGATACTGTTTAGCTAATTTTTGCAGTTCTTTGGCATCAAAAGACTGAATCTGCTGGGGATATGTCACAGCTAATTCAGCTTGGGCAATGGTATTGTAATACCCATAAAGCCCCGTTAGCTGATTTGGCGTTTCAGTAGAAAACGCATACTCGTTACATAACAGCCTGCGTGTACGGGCAAGTTCCTGTTCACTAATTCCTGTAGTCTGCAAATCATCCAAATGAGCGCAAATCAAGGACTCAACTTCCTCGAGATTTTCTGGTTCTAACCAAGCAGTAATTGTAAATAAACTTGATTCCCGTTGTAGAGAAAAACTACTGCAAATTCCTTGTACCAATTGCAAATCTTCTCGCAAATCACGCACTAAACGCGAAGTCCGCCCTTCTGCCAATAACACCGATAACAAATCTAAACCATAGCCAGTGCGGATTTCTTCAACTCCTGGTACCAGCCACGCCATCAACAATCGCGCTTGCTCTATGCGTGGTAAACACAGTTCTTGACGGTGAATTCCTGTTATGACTGGCTTTGTCACTGTCTCAAACTGCGGACAATTCGAGCGTTCGGCAAAATCAGCAAATGAACGATTTACCATTTCCCAAGCTGGTTGCTGGGCTATACCCCCTGCAATCACCACCGTCATGTTTTCCGGCTGATAGTGAGTGCGGTGAAAACAGCGCATTGCTTCTGGTGACTGCTGCATCAGTTCTTGCTCAGTACCCAGCACCGAACGTCCGTAAGGATGATGCGGATAGATGCTTTGAATCAGAGCTTGGAATCCTATCCAGTCGGAATCGTCCTGACAAGAACGAATTTCCTCTAGCACCACGTCCCGTTCGCGGCTAAATTCATCTTCTGGAATTGCCGCATTGAGCAGTAGTTCTCCCAAGTAGGGCAGAGTATCTTTTAAATAAGGGGCAGCTGTCGTGAGTGAATAATGAGCATAATCATAGCTTGTCGCCGCATTACTTACGCCACCCCGGTTTTCAACTTTGGAATCGAACATTCCAGGGGGAAGCGTTGCCGTACCTTTAAAGATCATGTGTTCTAAAAAGTGCGCCATCCCAAACCACGGTTTTGGTTCTAAGCTTGCTCCAGCACGCACCCAAACATCCGCCACAACTACAGGAGTAGTAGGAATTTCTTGATGAATAAACGTTAAACCACTGTCTAGTCGGAAGACCGAGGCTGGAAATACGGTATTAGTTAGTTGTTTTAACAATTTTTGTAGCTTTAACCACAATTCAACGCAATTGTGTCATCTTAACTCTGAACGATACCTCATTTAGAATCAAGTTATACAGATTTAGTAAAATTGTGCTATTGCTGTCCTCCAGATTACCGAAAAATTAGAAGCTTTATGCATTGAGAGGAAAATCGCAATATTACAGCAGATTTCAACGCGTCTGAAAAACTGACACGTTAGAGAGACGCGATAAATCGCCGTCTCTACAAAGAATGTACTCGTCAATTATTCCTTGACAAACTATTATTTCCGACTTGTGTACACCGTAGCCCCTTACCAAGAGGAGGGTTGGGGAGGCGGTGTACCTTATGTATTTGTAAAACACTGTAGTTAAAACACCGGTATTTCAATGACAAATTCTGTTCCTTCACCAAGTACAGAATTGCACCTCAACCGCCCATTATGGGTTTCCTCGACAATTTGACGAGCGATCGCTAATCCTAATCCTGTTCCCTTCCCAACCTCTTTTGTGGTAAACAGGTGGTCAAAGATCCTTGCTCTAATCTCCTCTGGCATCCCCTGACCGTTATCTTTGATGCAAATTGTCACCTTGTGGTCACTGGATACTTCGGTGTTAATCAATATTTGGTGATGGTTAGCTTGCGCTTGGGCAAAAGAAAGCCCCTCAGTGGATGTATCTAAGGCATCAATTGCATTAGCAAGGATGTTCATAAATACTTGATTTAATTGTCCTAAAAAGCACTTTACTAGTGGTAATTTACCGTATTCGGTGATAACTTCAATTGCTGGACGCTTTTCGTTAGCTTTGAGGCGATACTTCAAAATTAACAGCGTACTCTCAATCCCTTCGTGGAGATTACAAGCAACTTTTTCGGTTGTATCGGCTCTGGAGAAAGTGCGAAGACTAATGCTAATGTCTTTAATCCGTTCGCTTGCCACCTTCATTGAGCTTACGAGCTTTGGTAAGTCTTGAGTCAAGAATTCTAGGTCAATTTCTTCGCCATGCTCAATGACTGCGATCGCAGAAGTGGGATGATGTTGTTGGTAGCATTGGATATGGGCGAGTAAGTCTTGAATATACTCTTCGGCATTGTTAAGGCTGCCTTTCAAAAATCCAATGGGATTATTAATTTCATGTGCCACCCCAGCAACCAAATTACCCAAGGTTGCCATTTTTTCATTTTGCACCATTTGTAGTTGGGTATGCTCTAGTTCTTGTAGCGATCGCTCTAGTTGATGAGCATAATTTTGAGATTCTTGATAAAGACGGGCATTTTCTAGAGAGATGGCGGCTTGAGCGCATAGCAGTTGGATAACTTCGGTGCGATCGCTTGTAAATGCGCCAATCGTCAACTTATTTTCCAGATATAGTAACCCGATTAATTGGCCATGACGCAAAATCGGCGTACACAACACACTTTTGGGTTGTTGCTGCATCAAATATTGGTCAGTAATAAAATCGTTTTTTACTGTTGCATTATCCAGCACCACAGTTTTTAAGCTGTGTTTGACATAGTTTACCAATGCGATCGGAATGTTTTGGCTGCTTGACAATGGTACAGATACTAGAGTCACCCCTTCATTGATGGTGGCTACAGCTTTAACCACTAAGTTGCCCTGTTCGAATACAAGTAGGGCAGCTTTTTTCGCTCCAGCATTTTCCATTACCACTTGCAAAAGAGTCGCGAGCAATTGCTCTAATTGAATTTCACTGGAGAGAACTTGTGCGGCTTTAAAGATGGTGGCAAAATCGAGAGCTTCAGAAATACTGCTGCTAGAAAGATTTGTGTGGATGGTTTGATGGGGGAATGACGAGCCATCAATGGTTGAACTCAGTTGTAAGTGATGATGCTGCCCTTGTAAGATGGGAGCCAGAAGTTGAGGATAGCGTTTTTCTAAATCCTCAGTTTTGGTTTTAGCGCCCCAACGAGCATAACAGTAATAAGCTTCTTGCATATAAACTTGGGCAATTTTTTGTTTGCCCCAGTTTAGGTAGAACTTGGCAGCTAGCTCATTGCTCAAAGCTTCTTCTTGGATATATTCGTTTTCTTTCGCTAGAGTTATGGCGCGATCGTACAGTTCCATTGCTGCCATTTTTTCGCCCAGAACCCGATGGCGTTCTGCTTCCACCAAATCAAATTTGTGCTGGAAATTCATCGGTGCAAATTTGGCTCGAAACTGCAATTTTTCCTGATTTTCGCCAACCTTTAAGAGTAATTGCTCCTGTTGAGATGGTTCCGCCGTTGGATAGACAGCAAGCCGAGATAAAGAATCGTAGTAGTAGAAAACAGGCACAGATAGCATTCCTGCGCCACCGTTGAGGTATTGCTCTCCCTGATTTGCATTCTCAACTGCCGCCGGAAAATTCTCAAACAAATAATTGAGTGTTAATTTACTTAGGAAAAATACATGAAGTGTTAATTCGTCATTTTCTTTAATGAGCGCAGATAATAGTTGTTCATCTTGATAATCTTCACCAATGAAGCGCTCTGGATTATCGCTAGATTCGGTTAAATTGTTAATGCTTTGACAGATTATATTCGACCAATTTAATAAGCGCTGATTTTGGGCGAAATTAGACTCGTAAGCTTTGATATCTGCTAGCAAGACTTCCAAAACTTCTGTGCCACTTAAATAGACATAAAATAACTTGAAAATCATTGATGCCAGCACATGAAAAAAATCGCCTGTTTCTAATCCAAGACTATGGGATTCCTGTAATAAACTAATTGAGGTGCGAACATGTTGTTTATTAAATTGATTCAATGCACTCACTTTAAATAGAGTCATGCTTTGAACAGATTTTGCTTTAAATTTATCTACAAGTATTAAAGCTAGCTGGCCAAATTCGTAGCCTGACTCGATTTGGTTACAAATATTAAGTACAATTCCAAAATCTGCATATCCTGGTGCAGAAAGTGGTGCATTGCCGTATTTAAGACATACATTCACCTCTTCGCAGGCAATAATTGGGAACAGATAAGGCGCAGCCTGATGGATGGCGGGAGCAATGCTAGCCATAATCCGCAAAGCAACCAAAGCTTTGGTATCGTCCATCAATGGCAAATCAACTAAGCCCTCAATACTTCTGGCTGCCAAAGTAGAGAGCGTATTGACTACATATTGCTGAATGTCTGGAGGTGTTACTGATTCAGGTAATGTTACCCCAAGTTGAGCCAGAAGTTCACGCCCAGTTGCGATCGCTTTGAATGATTGATTCCGTACCTGATCGGCTTGGAGTTGCACTTCATAAACTTTCACCCTATCCAGTAAGGTGGTTGTTTCTTCCATGACAACCTGGATAAGAGATTCCATCTGCTCAAATTCATTGTTGAGAAAGGTAGCTTCGGCAGCTTCTTCGTATAAACTTCGAGTCAGTTCATAGGCGATTTTCCAACTATTAATTGTCAGCAATTGCATTCCCGACTTGAGATAATGAATTGCTGCACCATAAGCAGTAGCTTCTTTCGCTTTTCGACCAGCATTCAAATTTAACTGAGCTAATTGTTGACGTTCACTTAGCTGGGTGATTAGCGCTATTCCACAATTCAACTGACTGACAATCTCAAAAATTCGCTCCTCTTGCTGAGACTCAGAGGTATTTTGCAAGAGTAATTGGCCAATTTTAAGATGGGTAAATTGTTTCTCTTTATCTGGAATTAGCGAATAGGCAGCTTGCTGCACGCGATCGTGTAAAAATTTGTAGATAGGGACTTGTAAATTGGAATTTAGAGGATTTGAGTTACAATCATGCCCACTATCTTGAAAGAATTTATAAACTTCGCTAGTAGGTAAAACTAACCCTTCTTGCAAAGCTTTCCATAAAGATGCTGCTGTTTCAATTTCCGATTGTTCAGAAACAATTGCTAAGGTTAGCAAATCAAACTGGTTGCCAATACATGCGGCTAATTTCAACACATTTTGCGTTGCTGTTGGCAACTTCTGCAACTGTAGCGCTACGAACTCTACCACATCATCGGTCAGAGCAAGTGCCTTCACAGCAGCAATATCACATTGCCAGTAACTTTGAGCAAAATTAAAAGTAATTAGTCCATCTTCATATAATGCTTTGAGAAATTGCGTTGCAAAAAATGGATTGCCTTGAGTTTTTTGATAGACGAGTTGCGTTAGGGGTTGGGCAATTTCACTTGAACAACTAAAGGTATCAACCATCAATTGATTTAAACTAGCTTTATTTAACGGAGCTAAAGCAATAGTATGAATCGTAGCATTGGCTTTGCAAATATCCGCTAAAGTCAACATTAACGGATGCGCGGTAGATACTTCATTATCTCGATAAGCTCCAATTAAAAGTAAAGCTCCACTTCCTGATTCGCTCATCAACAACTGCATCAATTTGAGTGATGCAGAATCAGCCCACTGCAAATCATCAAGGAAAATTACTAGTGGATGTTCTTTTGTGGTGAATACCTGAATGAATTTTTGAAAGAGTAAATTAAAGCGATTCTGTGCTGCACTTGGTGAAAGTTCGGTTGCAGGTAGTTGTTGACCAATAATTTGTTCGAGTTCTGGAATTACTTCAAGAATAACTTGCCCCTGATCGCCCAGCACTTGTAAAATTTCACTTTTCCAAGTTGACAATTGAGTATCACTTTCACTGAGCAATTGTCCCATTAAGTCTCGAAATGCCTGCACAAAAGCCGAGAAAGGAATATTACGATTAAATTGGTCAAATTTGCCTTTTATAAAGTAACCTCTTTGTCGGACAATGGGTTTGTGAACCTCGTTGACCAAAGCAGTTTTACCAATACCAGAAAAACCAGCCACTAACATTAGTTCCGTCTGATTGTTGGTAACGCGGTCAAAGGCTTTGAGCAGAGTTTCAACTTCAGGCTCACGACCATAGAGTTTTTCTGGGATAATAAAGCGATCGCACACATCCCGTTGAGCAATTGGAAAACTTGCAATTTCCCCCGTTTCTTTTAGCTGACGTAAACAATTTTCTAAATCATATTTCAGCCCAAATGCGCTCTGATAGCGATCTTCGGCATTTTTCGCCATCAGTTTATTCACAATAGATGAGAGTACAGGCGCAATTTGCGGATTAATCTCATGTACTAAAAGCGGAAGTTTGGCAATATGATAATGTAGCAATTCCATCGGATCGTGCGATTGAAATGGTAATTGCCCTGTTAATAACTCGTAAAAAGTTACACCTAGAGAATAAAAATCAGTCCGGTAGTCAATTCCCCGATTCATTCGTCCAGTTTGCTCTGGTGATAAATAGCCAAGTGTCCCTTCTAACACATTAGGACTCATCAAAATTTGAGTTTCCCGTGGCAACAGAGATGCAATACTAAAGTCTATTAACTTAACTTCTTTAGTTTGTGGATTGATTAAAATATTGGCGGGTTTAATATCTTTGTGAATGACCCGATGGCGAATTAAAATATCTAATGTATTGCACAGTGCGATCGCTACTTGTAAAAACTCTTGTAGAGACACGATATATCGCGTCTCTACAGAGGTCAAATAATCTTTGAGAGAAATTCCCCCAAAGTCTTCCATCACTAACGCATAGCCATTCTGATAGGTTTCCAGGCTGTATGTTTGAATGATTCCAGGTAGATTTAAGTTTTTGGCGATGGTGAACTGGTTCCGAAACTGTATCAATTCAATGAAACTGGGATAAACAGTTTTCATCAGCTTAATCACCACAGATTTTTGGTCATTTTCTCGATTAGCACAATAAACCAAGGTTCGAGAACCATTGTAGAGTTCTTTGCTAACGTGATATCCGGGAATGCTGACCATACGGCTTAATTCTTGAGACTTCACTATTTAGTTTTCCCAAAAATATGGCAATATTTACTGTCAGTTAACTCATTTTGAGATGGCAGAAGGAATTAATTTTATGATGAGAAAGGAATCGATAACATATTGTACTGAACAACCTGGTAGCAGATGTTAAAAATACATCTCCAAAAATGAATGTAGAGACGTAGCATTGCTACGTCTCTACAAGCGGAGTGGAATTATTCAAGTTTAATAAGTACTCAACTAAACATGACATCACGTTAGTTTAGGATTTCTGGTTTTTACTACAAGTAATAATCATTTAAATAATTAAAGCTCCCAAATTCTAATTGATTTTGGGAGCTAATAATTTTAAGTTCACCGCGACGCCGTTTTACCTAAGTTTATGACCTGGTTTAACCAGGTGGGAACCTAAATTCCTCGTTTAAAGTTTCCGGGTACATGCCCGGTCTACTGCCACGAGAACTGTTTGACTCCCTTGTCTTTAAAGGCATAGATCAAAAAACTTGATGGCAGTCACCAACGTCGTAGTGCAACTTCACTCATTATAGCTTTCAAAAAGATGTTGTGTGTTCAACATCGAAAGTTTCTGAAAAATTTACCTGGGATACCAGATAGATTCTATAGTGTGGGCAATCGCAGTTGCCGATTCTCTATTTTGATAATCTAGTAAAACAGTAACATGTCCTAACTTCCGCCCAGGACGTGATTCTGTCTTCCCATACCAGTGAACGTGCGCCTGGGGAATTTCTGCTATTTGTTGACGCTGGCTTTGGTAGTCGCTGTGAGAATTTTCATACCCCAGTAGGTTGACCATCACAGCACCAGCGCACTGCAAAGCCGGATTTCCCAAAGGTAAACCACAAACGGCTCGAAGGTGCTGTTCAAACTGAGAAGTTTCACAGGCGTCAAGAGAAAAATGCCCAGAATTGTGAGTACGGGGCGCAATTTCATTTACCAACACTTTGCCATCACTACTGAGAAATAGCTCAATTCCAAAAAGTCCTACTACTTCTAGGCTATTTAATAGAGTATGTGCGATCGCTTGGATTTCTGCTACTTGATTGGGCGTAATCTGGGCTGGCGCAATCACCCGCCGACACACTTGTTGTTCTTGTTGGGTTTCTACCACTGGGTAAGTGACAATTTCTCCTTCTACAGAACGAGCTGCAATAATTGCTAGTTCTCTTTCAAAAGGTACAAACTCTTCTAACAAGAAAAGTGATTGATTTAAAGGCTTTGTTGTGCTGTCATAACTTAGCTTTTGCTGTAAAGTAGCAAAATCCGGAATTATGAAAGTACCCTGACCGTCATAACCGTGGCGTCGGGATTTGAGAACTGCTGGAAAACCTAGATATTCTATTTTTGATTTGATATTTTCGACCTCGTCAAGGGCGAAAAATCGAGGAACTGGTAAGCCCAAATCCCGTAAATAGCAGCGTTGGTGATATTTATCTAAAAGAGGAGCTAAAGCTTCTAATCTGGGGCGGAAACAAACGCCTTGCTGTGCTAAAAGAGATAAAGCTTGCAGGTTAACAAATTCGTTTTCAAAGGTGATGACATCGGATTTTCTAGCTAATATTTCTGTAGCACTGGCGTCATCTACCAAGGCGAAAACGATTTCCTGAGCAATTGACACGGCCGGGTCGTGTTCACTAGGAGTTTGTACTGCCAATTCTACTCCTAGCTTCTGTGCTGCATCCGCCATCATCCAGGCAAGTTGTCCGCCACCAATTACACCAACACGCTTCATTGACATCCTAGAGAATCACGAGTTTGCACACCTGTTTTGGAATTCACACCACTGGCTTTTGTACACAGTTCTTTGATTTGTGCCCGATCCAAAATTGCATCTGTAAAATCTGCACCGTCTATATTCACATCATTAAAGATGGCGCGGAGCAAAAGAGCTTCTTTGAAAACTGCATCGCTCAAATCTGCCTTAGTCAAGTTTACCTGATCAACCATTGCATTAGTTAAATCCGCTCCGTGGAGATTTGCTTTTGTCATCACCGAAGCGCTCATGACTGCTCCCCGCAAGTCAGCGTTTGCAAAGTTAGCCAGTTCCATATTGGCGTTAGAAAACTCCGCAGCTTGCAAACTTTCACCCGAAAAATCACGTCTTGACAACTCTGCATTGCTAAATGACAGTGGATGAGTCCAGTCTACTGCCAGTGCGGGATCAGCCACGCACCATATAATAATTCCTAGAAGGAATGCCAACCCTTGCCGCCAAAATATATCGAGAGCCAATTTGGTGTCTAATCGCTGCATTTAAGCTTACCGCATTTGAATATTAGCAAGACTGGATCATCCTAATTAAGATTCGCAGTCTTGCTACCGGACTTGGGGATGTATATTTCCCTAGCTTAATATTTTGTAACGCAAAAAGCGCATCACGGAACAGTGAGTTGTAGACATCGCTTCTCACCTTTAGATATGAAGCGGCAATTTTAGGAGCGTTCGCCTTTGGCGTTGGCGGAGCGAGCACTCATATATGTAGGTTTCCTAAGCAACTGAGGCACACTCAAATATTTTTTACCCAGGTTAGTAACTTTGAAAACCTACCTTACCAGATCGGGAGCCACTATATTTACACATCACGGGTTTTGAAAAAATTATAGATAGCAAGGCCAATAGCTAAAAGCAACACTGCATGAATTAAATTTCCGGCAATATGAAGTGCCAGTCCTAATGCCCAAAAAGCAATCAGTACAACAACAATACCCCAAAGTATACTCAACATATATTTTCTCTGAGTCAAGTAAGTTTTAATTTGTTCACATATCTTACTCCTAGTTTCACTTTGATTCTATTTACCCTCAGAGAGGTATAGAAATTTAAATCATCTTTCTTGAGAAATAAAATTAATTAAAAATTTACCTCTTGTCCTTAGCCGCAATCTCATTTCTTATTTTCCCTTTAACTGAGAAGTATTGAGATACCATGCATTTCTGGAAAAGAGATTGTGGGATGTGGAGTAAAAGAGCAAATATCACTTAATGCTCAATTTAGCTTAAGGGGGTTTTATGATTGATCGCTTTGTGAATCTAGTTTTTATCGATTCCTTCTCTCTGGTAATTAACCTGACGTTTGGTACATTGCTTCGCACTAAAATCTGCAACTATTCATGGGATGGAATCGTAGTTGATCAGCCTTCAACACCAGAAAGTAGCACTAGTTCTTCTGAATCGCCACCATCCTTGGAGGAAGTAGATATAACCACTCCTATTTCATGAACCTTGCCTGCTATTGTTGTCGAACGCGATTGCTCCAATCATTTTAGTTCAAACGCAACGAACTAAGTAATCTGTCGTCAAACAGAAGTCTAAACTAACACTTAGCAAACAAAAAGCAGCGTAATTTTCCTGGATTTATAGTCATCGAACTCAGTTGGGAAAATAACTAAGGTAATTTATGATATCCGGTTAAATTGTTCGCGGATATTCTAACTTTGTCCGCGAACACATCTTTTTTGTCCAAAGTTCAAAAGCTTTAGCAGAACTTATCGCTATTGATAAAGGTAAAACTTGAAATTCCTAACTCTAAAGGAATAGTTTAGCTGGATAAAGCAATGTCTATGATGAGCTATGCCTACGCTCGTTGATTTGTTTACAATTCTTCATTTTTAAATTTGAATTTTAAGATATAAAGAGTTTTATTGAGCAGTAATACTCACTGACTTATTTACAATTCTTGACTTTCAACTTTTCAAGTAAAGTTTATTGTCTTTTAAATTCAACAGCCCCGGTCAACTGTTAGTCTTTTAATTAATGAAAGCAAGATTTGAGCGTGATTATATGCGTCTCAATTGCTTAACAAAGCTTAAAAGTTCGATAATTAGCGTTAATTTTATAGCGATTAGTTAGTTCTTCAGGAATCTCCAAGAGTTTACATTCACCAAGTACACAACTTCCACAAACCGAACTCCGAAACCCGATGATGAATCATTACTCACTTCAATGGATTGAGGCATGGTGCCAAGAAAATGGCTGGACAGATTTATTTGTCGAGCGACGTAACAACTTTTGGGCTTTCCCTCCGGGTGGGGTAATGCCGGAACCAATTCCAGTTCACGTTCTCAGAGTGATTAAAGCCGAAAAAGGACTGACTTTTGAAGAGCGATTGTGGTCGATGTCAGCAGTAGCTGGCACAATCCTAGCTGTTCTTTTTACCTTTTGGTTTCAATCGCCGATGCCATTAGTTTTAGCTTTCGCTTTTAACGCCGTTACGGTGGCACAATTTGAACTTGAAGATGCCTAAATTCTTATTTTGGGCTTTGCTATTAAAAACTGCTCTTGTCTACTTTCAGCAAGAGCAGTTTTTAATTTAATGATTTGTATAGCAACCGTCTAGGCTATTAGGACATAACAATTAGAAATCACTAACACCTAAGATCAGCTAGCAGCTACAGCTACCTTCGCGTGTTTGTTAACGTAGTCTACAAATAATTGCTTCAATCGCGGACTAACGCCAGCGTGCTCAAAGAATCCAAAGCCTAGATTCCGAGCCTTTGCTAAGGTTTCCTCTGGTGTTAATCCTTCCTGGATAGCGATACTTAAGAGCGCAATTCCAGTTGATCGCATCCCGGCTGCACAATGCACAACTGCTGGTTTAGGGATTTGTTCCAGTGTAGTAAGGATTTTGGTAATCACCTCTTCATTCAAGTTTTTCAGATCCACCTTGAGTGGAACATTTTGATAATACAGCCCCAATGCTTCCGCTACTTTTTGCTCATCCTGAGAAAATCCTAGCTCATCAGGCGATCGCAGATTTAGAACGGACTTAAAACCTTCTTGGATAGCTTGCTCAAGCTGTTTTGGTATGACTTGTCCTGTAGTTGTCAAGTTTTCGTTAATCTGTATGGCGTTGATCACATTCACTCCTTTTGACTTTCTAATGTCTTCCAGCTTGGTAAACACTCTAAGAGAGCAAGCTTTGAGAAGATATTCAAATAAACACGGCAAAATTAGACAAATATCAACAGATATTGCTTGATTACTTCAAAATTTGCTTTTTGAAGTCGGTTATTTTATTGCTTTATCTATAATATACGGTTTGCCGATAGATTTAGTGGTGATTAAAGCTTGTTATGCTTTTTGCCGATAAGATTAGCGTAATTTATATTTCCGGAGTTATACTATTGGGCAAGTTGGGGGAAGAACGCTGCTCTGGGACTAGGTACAGGGAAAAAGCTTTTTAAAATTTTGTGGTGGGTAAGAGCAAGGAACATAATTTTTCCATTTTGCACCCAATCCCCAGTCCCCAACCCCAATATGTTGCGATGTCTACAACGGTCTACACCTACGCAACTAAAATTTCTTATAACCAAAGTTGATATCTTTGTATCAGAAAGTCAAACTAGCATATAATCTGAATCCCAGCCCTGAATCTATGAGCGCTAACGAAATATCTCTTCGACCTGCCCAGGAAACAGATGCGTGGGTTCTGAGTGCAATTCATATTGCTGCTATTAAAGCTCTGCCTGCAACTTTGTACACCCAAAAAGAACTTTTAGCTTGGCGTAATTACCGTGACAAACCTGATGGTTCAAATATCTTGAAGAGTATGAAAGTGGAAACTTTCTGGGTTGCGATCGAGGGAGATGTTGTTATAGGTTTTGCTAGTTTCATTGTTGATGAACTTATCGGACTGTATGTCCATCCTAAATATCAAGGTAAAGGGATTGGCCGTGCTCTAGTTCAACATTTTTGCGACGAAGCAACTGAGCAAGGAATAGATAAGGTGATTACAACTGCTAGCCTTTATGCCGAAGGGTTTTATTTACGACTGGGATTTACTGCCATCCAAAGAGCACCTCATTATTTGAGAAGTGGGATAGTTGTTCCAGTTACTAAAATGAGTAAAACATTAGGGACTTTCAATTAAAAAAATCGGCGTTGCAGAACGGTGGGATGAATTGGGGCAAGCAGGGGAGGCAGCACTTCGACTCCCTTCCCTACGGGACGCTACGCGTAGCTTGCTTCCCCGGAGGGGTACGACTACGCTCAGGGCAAGTCGCTCAGTGACCGGGAGGCAGGGGAGGAATTTTAAAAGTTACGAAATATCCCTCTGTCTCTGCAACGCCAAAAAATTTTAAATACATCTGCCTGGCTGATGACTGCTAGGATGGCGATACCTTTCCTTTCGTACGGGAGGGACGCTGCGCCAATAAAACAACTTTTTCTACATCGCCTATGATGTAAGTAAGTACTTGCCAGCATAAATGAATAAAACCATCCGTTCATCAACTCTCACCCGTACACGTTTGATAGAAGCCGCCTCGCAGGTATTTGCCAGTTTAGGTGTTCAAGGAGCAACTACCCGTGAAATAGCTCGTGTTGCTGGTGTGAATGAGGTGACTTTATTTCGCCACTTTGCTAGCAAAGAACTACTTCTGGGAGCAGTAATGAAAAATGCCTTGGCACTTCAGACAGAAGCCCTTGCATACCCCGAAGCGTGGACGCAGGATCTAAAAATTGATTTAAGACAGTATGCTCATCTTTACAATAGTATGCTAGAGGCACAGGAAGACTTAATTCGTACCTTTATTGGAGAAGCCAAACGTCATCCTGAGGAAGCGAAACAAGTGATTCAAGAAGCTGCCAAGCCCTTAGGGGAAAAATTGGTAGCTTACCTGCAATCCAGTCAGAAACGAGGCACGGTCAGAGCAGACCTTGATCCATTTCCGGCAGTCGATATGTTTACAGGAATGCTGTTAGCTGGAATGCTATGTCGCAGTGCAAAGTTCAATCAAGGCAGCTATAGCTGTGAGGACTATATCGAAACCTGTGTAGAGATTTTTGTGCGCGGGATCAGTACTACTCCCGTCTCAGTTGTCAATACGGCTGTAACCCATGAGCCAAATTAGACAAGCTTTAGCGATCGCTGTAACTCATCTTTGCTCAGAGTAGTTAGCTTGATTCCAGAGTGTGATGCTTCTAATAGTCTCGTCTGTTCATTTCCGGCTTCGAGGTCGCTACGGCTGAGTAACATAATGTAGACTATTTACTTTTCTGTAAATTTTCAGTAATTTCACTATAACTTTAAGATAAATTAATTATTATATAACTCCCATTTCCGTAGGATTAAGAATAAGCACTAACTACAGGCAGCAGTAGCTTGATGATGCCATCCCACGAAATAAGGAGTAAGCTTTGTGGCATTTGCGACAAATCAATTATTAAAGTTCTCAATCAAATATTTACCAGCAATTGCCACCAAACTAGCAATTACAACTCTAATAGCAGTTCTACCGTTACCAGTTAAAGCAGTTACATTAGTAACTAGTCGTGCTGCTTTCGGTGGCAATGACGGAATTGATTGGTCAAGTTTGGGTAAAGTGTTCAATCCCTTTGCTCCCGATCCTTCGGCTTTTTTGCCTAACTTCTTTTCAGCAGTATCCGAAGGCGGTTTAGGTCTGGGTGTAAATGTATCTCAAGTTAATGATTCTGGTATTAGCCCACCTTTTGTTTTTCAAACCTCTTTTATACCCAAAGGCATTCCGACCAACTTTGCTGATGGCGATTTTCTTCTCTTCACAGGCTTTAACCCCAACAGTGGTTTTCCTGCCATTGGCAATCCAGGGCCTTTGACCATTAACTTTGATCAGCCTGTTTTTGGTGCTGGTACTCAAATAGCTGTAGATGATATTTTAGAATTCAACGCATTTGTCTCAGCTTTTGATAGTGCCAATAACCTACTGGGTACTTTCTCTGTACCGGGGACTTCTTCAGTAACATTGGATAATTCGGCATTGTTCCTTGGGATTCGCAGTGAAACTGCTAACATCTCGCGACTCGTTTTCAGCACTTCTGAGTCAAATAGGGCTTTGGGCATCAACAGGGTGAGCATTATTGCAGTTCCTGAACCAGGTTATACCGTGGCTATATTAGCTTTTGGTATTTCCGGTGCTATTTTGAGAGTACGCAAACGTAGTAAGGGCACGCCTGTTAAGCCTGCCCTTTAGCTTTAGTGTTCTTGTCCTGTTGGTCGGATGAGGATTTCGTTGACATTAACGCGCGGTGGTTGGGTGAGTGCGTAAACGATCGCAGCAGCAATGTCTTCGCTTTGCAGAGGTTGAATTGACTTGCGTCGTTCTTCGATCCGTTGTTTGGCAACGGGATCGGTAATTTGGTTGTCAATTTCCGTATCCACCAAACCTGGTTCAATAATGGTGACGCGGATGTTGTCCTTGTGGACTTCTTGGCGCAATGCTTCTGAGAGGGCATTCACACCCCATTTGGTAGCATTGTAAACACCGATACCCGCCCGTGCTGTCCGACCAGCCACTGAGGAGATATTGACTATATGCCCTGATTTTTGCGCCTTCAACAAAGGCAAAACAGCATGAGTAGCATATAGCAGTCCTAACACGTTGAGGTCAAAGGATCGCCGCCAGTCTGAGCTATTTCCAGCTTCAATAGTGCCGAGTAAGGCAATCCCTGCATTATTCACAAGGATATCGACCTTTCCCAATTCCGCATTTGCCTTAGCTACCAAGTTATTTACTTGGGTTTCATCAGTCACATCAGTAACAATAGGCAATGCCTTACCACCACTAGCTTCGATGCGTTCTGCTAATGCCTGAATGCGATCGCCCCGCCTAGCAGCGAGTACTACTGTTGCTCCAACTGAAGCCAAGGCGATCGCAGTTGCTTCTCCAATTCCCGCTGAAGCGCCAGTGATAATTGCGACTTTCCCCTCTAATTTACCTGTCATTTATCTAACTCCTTAATAATTGATAATTGAATATTGGGCATTGGAAAGAGGCAGAGAGCAGAGGGGAAAGAGGTAATTTTTTATTCTCCCCCTTGCTCCCTGCCCCCTGCTCCCTGCCTCTTACTGATCCTCAAAACAGATGCAATTGCTGCCCCACATAGTATTAGGGCTGAAAAACGAAAAGTTCCTTGGAACCCGGCAACGATCGCCTCAGGAGGGGCAACAGAGACATCTGCGCCCGCAGACATGCTAGCGATTAACGCTCCAAATACTGCCCCAATTAAAGAAACTCCTACCGTGTTACCTGAGGTACGTGACAAAGACAGCAGCCCAGAAGCAATCCCTAGTCGCTCCCTTGGTACTGCTCCCATAACAGTGCTATTGTTGGGCGATTGGAATAAACCCAGTCCAATGCCGTAAATAAAATAGCGCGATACATAGCCTAGCTCAGTAATTTGAGCATCAAAGGTGCTAATTCCTAGACAGCCGCCAATCATCAACCCCAGCCCAATTGAACTGATCAGTCGAGCACCAAAACGGTCTGAAAGTGTTCCAGCTAGTGGGGCAATTAACCCACTAAGTACAGGCGATACGGCTAATAGCAGCCCCACTTTTACCGTCGGATATTGCTTGACCCCTTCTAGAAAGAAAGGGACGATGAGTAGCGAACCGCCAATAACAGTGAATGCTAGCCAGCCACTCAGTAAACCCATACTCAACTGAAGATTGCGAAATAGGTGCAGTTCCAGTAGTGGCTGCTCTAAGATCGTTTCAACTACCAAAAAAGTTGTAAAACTCACGGCAGCGATCGCTAATAATAGCAATGCATTGTTACTGCCAAAGCCTTGGCTTTGCCCTAGCGTCATACCCAGCCCAAAACTACCCAGAGTCAATAAAGCCAATATGGCTCCAAAAAAGTCAAATTTCTGTTTGCCCTCAATGCGTACAGAAGGTGGTACCACCCTAGCTACTAAGAAACTAGCTATGATCCCCAACGGTACATTGATGAAGAATATACTATGCCAACCTGACCAGCTTAAGAGTAGTCCGCCAGCGGAAGGACCAAAAGCAATTCCCAGTGACACTACACTACCGATGACACCAACAGCCCGACCTCGTTCGGAAGAGGGAAAAACTTCTGTGATGATTGCCAAACCAAGTCCAGAGATGAACACAGCACCTAGTCCTTGAAGTGCCCGAAAGCCGATCAACCACTCAATACTAGGTGCAAAACCACACAACAGCGAACTGAAAGTGAACAAAACAAGTCCCCCCTGATATAAGGACTTTTTACCCCACATATCCCCCAGGCGCGTTGCCCCCAAAACTAAACCGGAACTGACTAACTGGTAACTCAATACAGCCCATTGGGTCGTAGGGAAACTAGTGTCAAAGGCTTGTACCAATGTAGGCAAAGCAACATTGATGATCCCCACATCTAGAGTAGACATGAACACCCCAAGTCCGACACCGAGTAAGACCCAATTTTTTTGAGAGCCTGACAAAGCCAGAGGTTGTGCTTGGAATTGTGCCAATGTTTAGCCTCCGCCTTTGACTTTACGGTTGTGAATAGTTTGCATACGTATATTCATTGTAGGGTGCTATCCTCATTACCAAGTTCAGGAAACTAAATTAGCCGCTTCCATCCAAGACTAGCTATGTATTTTGGTGTTTTTGTTCATAGCGATCGCATCGCAGCAGGCGCTTCGTTGATCAAAAATACTCTGGATTACTTGAAAAATTCAAGTTGATCCCAGGTATCGACTTCTCAAGCGGCAAAACTGGCTTTCCTACTTGTCATATATTTAGTAGAGTATCCAGGTCTTCCTAACTCCCAACTCCTCTGGCTATATCAACGATAGTATTAAATAAAGTACGGTAACTTGATAGGGCTATCGTATTTGATACTAATTAGCAAACTATCATAGACAACTCTAAGAAGCAAGCTCTAGAGGTGATGCGGAATAGGAAATATCAATTATTAAAGTCACATCTGCAACTTCAGCTAAGTATTTTGACTGTATAAAAATTAGTTATGTATGATTTATATCACCAGGCTGAAGAACTCGTCCGAAATCATCAGCGTTTTGCCAGGTTTTAATTATGTGTATATTATTAATTATTATTTGGGGATAATAGCTTAGGGGTTGTTTGAAAAGTTGTTTGTGATCTATCAAAGACTTGTCTATCCTCCTAAATCCTTCTTATAAAGGGGGACTTTAATTTATTTTCTCCCTTTTTTAAGGGGAGCTACTGCCGTTTTCTCGCTTGATATAAAGTTTCTATTTTCTATAGCTCCAGCTATTAGTATATAAAATGCCTAAGATTACTGTTTGCATTCCTACTTTTAATCGTGTTCATCTCCTTCCTTATGCCATTGACAGTGTACTAAATCAGTCTGAGCAAGACTTTGAGCTAATTGTTTGTGATGACGGTTCTAGCGATGGTACACCTGAGTTGATGTCACAGTACACAGATCAGCGGATTAAATATATCCGTCATCAGCAAAATATTGGTAAAAGTAATAATATGCGCTCTGGATTTGATGCTGCCAGCGGTGAATATTTTATTAAATTTGATGATGACGATCGGCTAACACCCAATTTCCTTGTAAGTACCGGAGCTATTCTTGATCAAGACTCTAGCATTGATTTTGTTGGTACAGACCATTGGATAATTGATATTAACAATGTGCGGGATGAGGCGAAAACTCAAGAAAATTCTCATCGCTGGGGTAGGAAGAATTTACCAGCAGGTGTTGTCGATAATTTGTTGGAAGTTGTATTTATTCAGCAAAGCTTTCAAGTTGGGGCAACATTATTTCGCCGTAAAACATTGCAAGAATTAGGATATATGCAGCCAAATCTGCAAAATTGTGAGGATAATGATTTATTTGTGCGTCTGGCTTTGGCTGGAAAAAAGGGCTATTACTTACCAGAATTATTGATGGAATATCGCTCCCATGCAGAACAGCAAGGTATCAATCGAGCCATTCCTTACTTATTTGATAAAATCCGGTATTTAGAAAATTATAAATTTGAGTCTGAAAAAATAGAGGCAATCAGGAAAAATCGTCTAACTGAAACGCAATTATTATTAGGTTTGCGTTTAATTGAAAAGGGTGAAACGCAGAAAGGCAGAGAGCTACTTTTAGCGGGACAGTCTTTTTCGACTACTAAAGCTTGGACTGGTTTAGGCTTATCGTTGTTACCAGTTGGGTTGCGAGGTAAGGCTTTTAGTGCACTGCGACAGGTGCGGGGTTAGGCATTGACATATTGTGCAACTGAGTTTTACCTCATGTGGAAAAGCTAACGCGAAACCGCAAATAAATTAGCAAATCTACCTATTTTGTGGAATAGTTGGGGTAGGTTGGTAAGTTGAGTTGGATCTCAATTGACTAATCACGAAGAATGTAGCAAGAGTTAAGGCTATGGATACGACTGCGATCGCTAAAGAGTTAGTCTTCCAAAAGCTTAGTTTTCCTTGCGTATAAGCCCTATTGGTTATATTTACTTCCCGCCTAGCTTCTTCTAAAATTGATTGGAGAGCATTTATCTGCTCATCTTCTAGTTCTGCATACCTATCTTGTCTAAAAGCATTTTCTATAATTTTTACCTTTTCCTCAGAAGATACTTGAGCAAGTTCTCTCCTGACAACTTCATACGGATTACTTTGCTTTACAGGTTGTGAGGATGGAGTTTGAGAGTTTGGTTGAAAATGTTGCTGATGAAATTTCTCCAGTTTTTCATGCTTGGCGGGTTGTGATGATTGATTTGGCAGAATCGGAGTATCTTGTCGAATCTCTTTTTTGGTAAAACTGTATACGTTATTTTGCGCTACAGATTTAGATGATTGATTTTGAGGTGTTCGGGGTTGAGTTGGGATACGCTGATTATTACCTATTTCATTTGTCTTCAATGACCATTTATACTCACTATCTTGGACAACCATATTCTTCAATGAAGAATATAAGTAATGGTTGACTTCCCGTCTTTCAACTCCCAGCATTTCAGCAATTTTTACTGCCCTTATGGGAGTACCACGTTTTAATATTTCAATAATTTTAGATTCCAGACTTTCCATATTAGCCACCAATTTTAACTTTATAGAATAAAGTCAGACTGTACCGTCTGCAAAACTGTCGATAATCTTTAGCATTGTTTTGTCACCTAAGCCTTTGATCCGATCTACGGCATTGCTAAAAGATTTGAATTTCCCATTGTCACGCTCACTGATTATTTTTTCAATTATTTTAATATTGATACCAACCCGTCTCAATTTAGAGGTAAGCTCAGATACACCCAAAGTATTAAGTGCCTCCAATGGTTCCATTGGCTTTGGAATTCGGTTTTCAATTTCCTTGAGTCTGTCATTAATATTTTTAATTTCAAGCCTAAACTCTGTCTGTAATTCAATAGTGCGGTTTTCAAAGCGTGATTCAAGATTTGTCATCCGAGATTCTGTGTTGGTAAAACGTGATTCCGTATTGATTAAACGGGATTCAGTACCATCTGAACTAGCAGATACATTGTTCGCAATAAAAGCTTTTGATTTTCTAAATAATTCAACTTGCTTCGTTAAAGTCTCCTCATTTTCAGACTCAATGATAAATACCCCAATCATTTCGCCCTTACGAGGATCTATCTCTCTAGCTCTAACAGCAGCATAATACTCAAAGTCTCCATCTATAACCTCGTATGATTGAAGACTTGTTCTGCGAACCACTATGGGATTAATAACGCCCTCAGAATCTAAAATTAATCGAGCAGCCTGTTCTAGTTCATCATCAGCAAAAATTGAACGAACTTTGTTTGAAGTAATTTTCTTTACAGCAACAAGTGATGTAGCTAATTTCATTAAGACAGCCCTATTTTTTCCAAAACTTCTATTGCTAACAACTCAAATTCATGTGCCGAAGTTGAGTCTGGTTTAAAATCTAGCACTGATATTGGGTCAGCTATTTCAATATCTCCAACAATCTGAATTCTTTCAGCGCATTTTGCCAAATCTTCTCTTTCATAAATTACAGCATTCATCACGTTAATACCATATCGACTATAAATCTTTTCTAGTCTATTTTTTAAAGTTGATTGTACAAATTTTGCATTTGTTGATATTTTAGAAGCTAGAACTCCTATGATTTCAATTGGTGGTTTTCTGATTTGTTTTCTAAATCCATTAATAGTTTTTATAAATTCTTTAACATTCGTTAATCCTTGGTTAGCGAAGGGTTTTAGATCAGATGGGATAATAAGAAAATCTGTAGCTATCAAGGCAATTTTGGCATATAGGTTTAAAGAAGGTGGTGTATCTATTAACACAACATCATATTGGTTTTTTACTTTCTCTAGCTTTTCAATCAGTATTAGCCTGCTATAATCAAGTGCATTCAGTTCCGTTTCTAGTCTTATCAAATCAATGTGTGCAGGGACTACATAAATTTCTGGATTACTAAAATTAGATTTTCTGGCTACCTCTGCAATAGGATAAAAATCTTCTGATTGCAATACATGAAAAATATTAGAATCTTTTATATCATCAAACTCTTCATCATCAAACTTGACCAAACCAGTGGCAAATGTAGTATTGGCTTGGCTATCTAAATCAATAACTAGGACTCTTTTTCCCTTTTTCCTAATAGCAGCAGCTAGATTAACTACAGTAGTTGTCTTACCTACGCCACCTTTGTTATGGTAAACCGCAATTATTTTCATTGAATGTTTCCTATCTGTTTCAAAATTGGAATTATTTTCAGTGATTTGAACTTCTGCTTTATCTACGAACTGTCCTTCTTTTAAACTCTCTCTACCAATTAAATCTTTAATCTTCTCTAATTTCGGCTCAACTTCTTTCCCAGAACATTGAAATATTAATTGAATATCAGTCTGAAATTTTTGATAAATTCTAATTTCTTTGCCATTAGTCAGCAATCCATATCGCACGTTCAAGCTGGTTAAATAATGCCTGAGCCGGAGGACATGATTATTTAAGTTTTGTTTGGGATGCTTTGCCTCCATAACGACACTCAGCGGTGAGTTGGCATCTAAGACAAAGGGAATCACCTGTGCAGCAAATGCTAAGAAATCTAAGCGGATGCTACCAACGGCAACCTCTTGATGCCAGGTGTCAGGAGTATAACCTAGCTGCGGTAGCAAATATTGCACTATGAGTTTGCTTTCAACTTCGCTTTCGTTACGGCACAGCTCAGGATTAAAAGGCAATATTTTTCTACCTCTAAATAATTATTGGACTTGGGATAAGACCTGATATTTGCTAGATTATGGCATAGTCTTAATTATGTTGAGTGATAGAAATCACTTAGGAATATATAAATAATCATCATAAAAGCTGATGAAATAGCCAATTTTGAGAGCTAGCTATAATCAAAAATAATAGGCTACGTATGTATTTCCCCATTACCTTTGTAAATGGATAGAATCAAGGTGTTTACCTATTTGCGCTAAAGGTTTTGGCTACTGCATCTTGTCCCCATTGCCATCAGCTCGTTGAGAATCAAGCTATTAGTTGTCCCTATTGCCGGACAACACTCAAAGCTTACGGTCATCCCGGTATTCCATTGCACCGCGCCACTGGGGACGGGTATCTGTGCGACACCTGCACCTATCACGCTGATGATACTTGCAATTTTCCGCAGCGTCCCTACGCCAAAGACTGTACCCTCTACCAAAATATTGAAGAGACAAAGTTAGAGTTAAAACAGCAGCGTTACACTAACAGTTTTGCAGTAACTGTGAAAAGTTGGGTAAAACGCAATCAGGCTGTGCTGTTGCTATTAGGTTTATTATTGGTCTGTTTAGTATTCGTTATTTCAACATCTTGATTTGTTTTTCCTAAAGAGTAAAGGGAAGCAGGGAGAGATGGGGAATGAATTAATAACTAATGCCCAATCCCCCATATCCAATACACAATCACTAACCTTCAAGCTGTGGTAATTTTGGATGCTTCAGCAACAGGCTCAATCAATATGGGTGGCGCTTTTTCGTCAAAGGCGGCTAAGTCGAACCAAAAAGTGGTGCCAATGCCGACTTCACTCACCAGATGGACTTTACTACGATGTCTGTCGATGATATTTCTGACAATCGATAAACCTAAACCCGTGCCTTCTAGAGTGTGTACTCGGTTTTCTACACGGAAGAAACGTTCAAAAATTGAGTGTTGATCTTCTGTGGCGATGCCAATTCCTGTATCGGAGATTTCAATCCGCACTGGAGGAGATTGGGTGTGATTGGGTATGAAATCTAGTTGGTAGGCTCGGATTGCCACTTTACCACCGGCTTTTGTGAATTTGAGGGCATTACCAATCAGGTTGCCAAACACTTGTACTAATAGATCGTAATTACCCATTACCAGGGGCAAATTAGGAGCAACTTCCTGAACAAGTTCAACACCTTTATCTTTGGCATTGAGTTGGTAAGTACGCAGTGTTTGCTCGATCGCTTGGGCTAAATCTACGCCATCGAAGCTGTAGTTGCGACCAGATTCGAGTTTTGACAAATCCAAAACATCGTTAACTAGGCGGGTTAGGCGATCGGTTTCATGGTTCACAGTTTGCAGAAACTCTTGCCGTTCTTGTAAAGCTAAGTCTTCGCCGTAGTCGTGCAGGGTTTCAATATAAGTTTTGATGTTGAATAGAGGCGTTCGCAGTTCGTGAGAAACGTTGCTGATAAATTGGCTTTTTGCATCGTTTAGTTCGACCTCACGGGTTATATCTTGGATAGTAATCGCAATGCCTTTGATGCTTTCCCTTTGCAAGTTGAGTACTGTAGTCAAGAGAATGCGGATCGTCCGCGGAGTGGGTTGGTTTATAAAAATTCGGAATTCGGCGCTTTCGCACTCGCCTGCTGCCATTTCGTACAAAGGACGGGTGATTTCCATTTGTACCGCTGGGGGCAAGTGATGTAAGACATTGCAGCCCACCACATCAGCGGCTTCCCAGCCAAAAATTCGCTCTGCTGTGGGGTTGACTAAAATCACCTGCATGTTGTTATCAATCAATACAGCCCCATCTGCGATCGTCGAAACTAGGGTTTCTAGCTTGGCTTTTTCTGCGGTCAGTTCCTCAATATTCTGTTCTTCATAGCGCTCTAATCGCTCTCCCATCTCATTAAAGCTTAAAATTAACTCCCCCAGTTCGCCCCCTAAAGGTAAATCAATGCGCTGCTTGAAATTCCCGGTAGCAATTTGCTTCACCCCTACAAGCAGTTCTTTAATGGGCTTGGTAATGGTCAAGGCGTTAATTACTCCTGCCAAAATCACCATTACCCAAATCGTGATAAAAACGGCAATAGTGACATCGCGGGTAAAATTAGTGGAAATGACAGCAGTCTGATTGGGATTGATACCGATCGCTAATACACCTAAGTATTTTTGATTGACAATCAGGGGAATAAATACATCAGTGACTGTCCCATCTGGGGTCATATGTTGCCG
Organism: Nostoc sp. ChiQUE02; assembly: GCF_034531305.2. Classification (NCBI taxonomy): domain Bacteria; kingdom Bacillati; phylum Cyanobacteriota; class Cyanophyceae; order Nostocales; family Nostocaceae; genus Nostoc; species Nostoc sp. ChiQUE02. The sequence continues at coordinate 3,486 of NZ_JAVRBN020000011.1, read as the reverse complement.
CACCATCGGCTTTTCCCCATCACCAGGGTAATCTTCTGGCAGTTGTATCCGCCGTTTAATGGTGAGGGAGTTTTCTACCTCAGCTTCCCAAAAAGGAATGCCAAAAAAGATTTCCCCGGTTTCATCAGCGTAGAGCATATAACGCACACTAGAGGTGCTGCTATAGAAACGTTGGGAAAATTGGGCAACCTCAGTCAGATTATTGTCAGCAACTAAGGGAGCAACGTTGGCAGCAAGCAGCAGCCCCAAATCACGGCCGAAGCGGGTGTCATTCATCCGCGCATCCTGCTGAATTGTATTTACAGCCCAGAAGGTCAAACCACTCATCACCAACGAAACTACCATTGTGGCCACAGCCAACAGTTTGGTCTGGAGGGTGAACTCCGACCACCAACTAGCGATCGCATCTCGAATTGTTTTTAACAGACTTAGCATCTTAAATAAAGTTGTTAGTAGTCTTTGTTATAAAGCCCAACAACTAAAAAATTAACAGTTAATTTGACAAATATGTTAGGGGGATGGAGCATTGGGCATTAGGTATGGTGAATAACTCCACACTCCCAACTCCTAACTCCTAACTCTATAACCGATATCTCTTCGGTAATATATCCCCTCAAACTGAATATATTTGATACTAGCGTAGGCTTGGGCGATCGCTTGCTCAAAATTTTCTCCGATTCCAGTCACATTTAGTACTCGTCCCCCATCTGTGACTACTTGTTGTTGCTGGTTCAATTTCGTACCTGCATGAAATACAGTTGCTCCTGTTTTTTCTGCTTCTTCAATGCCAGTAATGACCTGGCCTTTATTATATTCTCCTGGATAACCACCTGAAGCTGCAACGACAGTGGCAGATGTTCCCCCTTTCCAAGCAATGGGCGGCAATTCACTTAATCGCTGTTGTACACAAGCTAGAAGCAACTCTTCTAGCGGGGTTTCTAACAGTGGCAAAATCACCTGGGTTTCTGGATCGCCAAAGCGACAGTTAAATTCCAAAACTTTCAAGTCACCATCGGGTGCAATCATTAATCCAGCATACAGTACACCTCGGTAATCAATGCCTTTCGCTCGTAAGGTTGCGATCGCTCTTTCTAAGACTTCTGTTTGAATGCGTGCCATCAACTCTGGCGTAGCAATCGGTGCTGGGGCATAGGCTCCCATCCCACCAGTATTTTCCCCTATATCACCCTCACCAATCCGCTTATGGTCTTGAGCTGGCAGCAAGGGTCTAATTGTTAACCCATCGGTCAACGCTAAAACTGACACCTCTTGCCCAATCAAACATTCTTCAATGACGACAAATTCACCAGCACTGCCAAATTGTCCCTGAAAAATCGCATCAACGGCACTTTCTGCCTGTTCAACTGTTTCAGCCACCGTTACACCCTTACCAGCCGCCAAGCCATCAGCTTTGACGACAATTGGTGCTCCCTGAGATTTGACGTAAGATTTCGCTGCTGCTGCCTCTGTAAATACCGCAGCCCTGGCCGTCGGAATCCCTGCTTCTTGCATCAAGGCTTTTGCCCAAGCTTTACTCGCCTCAATTTGCGCTCCGGCTCTGACTGGGCCAAATACCATCAATCCTTTGCCTTGGAGGTAATCTGTGATTCCCTTAGACAGGGGGACTTCTGGCCCAACTACTACCAGAGTTATGCCATGTTCTAGAGCATATCGGCTCATGCCTTCAAAATCATCTACTCCCAGGGGCAAGTTCTGGCAACGTTCCATACTTGCTGTGCCCCCATTCCCTGGTACACAGACAACTTGCTCAATTTGCTTAGATTGCAACAGTTTCCATGCCAGAGCGTGTTCGCGCCCCCCATTACCTACAACTAAAACTTTCACTGATTTCCTCGTGCGTCCCTTGCGAAACGAGAATGCCTTAGCAGCTCTCGCGGATCAATTTTTTCATTAATTCTCACACTTGTGCAAGCCACTTATTAATAAGTATATATGCATAAAACAATATAACTATGCAATAAAGTTACTCTATTATGACATGTCTAACTGTAATTATTCCGAATTTACTGACCTTTTTATATATTGAATTTCAACTGGATTTATTCTGAAAATTAAATTTATTAATTAGTTAAATTATGATTTTTATTGTTAGCAATTACTAAATAAAATTAATAATCAGTTTTACATACAAGTATATTAGTTTAATTATCTGGTATGTGAGAATACTAAAATAATGGATTGATAAAAATATAAAATAAAAACGGATTATTGATTATAATTATTAACCTGTGAATATAGAAATAAATCAGGATATAACAAAATAGACAACATGGCTAAAATTATCGTTACTGGAGCCGCCGGCTTTATTGGTTCTCAACTTGCGGAAACATTGCTACAAGAAGGGAAAGAAGTAATTGGGATTGATGAATTCAATGATTACTACGATCCTATGTTAAAGCATAACAATGTTGCACACTTACATCAGTTACCTGGTTTTACATTAATTGAAGGAGATATTCAGTTTTTAGATTGGCAGAAACTCCTAAAAGATGTTGATGTAGTTTACCATCAAGCAGCCCAAGCAGGTGTCAGAGCAAGTTGGGGTAAAGCTTTTCGAGGTTATACAGAACGAAATATTAATGCTACACAAGTTTTGCTAGAAGCAGCTAAGGATGCTAAACACCTGAAAAGGTTAGTGTTTGCCTCTTCATCGAGTGTATATGGTGATGCGGAAACATTACCTACCCACGAGCAAATTTGTCCTCAACCAGTTTCTCCTTACGGTATTACTAAGCTAGCAGCAGAGTTTTTGTGTGAACTGTATCACAAAAACTTTGGCGTGCCTTGTGTGACATTGCGCTATTTCACTGTTTATGGCCCCAAACAGCGCCCAGATATGGCATTTCATAAGTTCTTTCAATCCATTTTGCAAGATGAGGCAATTCCTATTTACGGCGATGGCCAGCAAACGCGGGAGTTTACGTTTGTTAGTGATATCATCGCCGCCAATTTAGCCGCATCCACTGCACCCCAAGCAGTAGGAGAAATCTTTAATATCGGTGGCGGTAGTAGAGTGGTTTTAGCAGAAGTCTTGGATACGATTGAAGAAATTGTCAGGAAACCAATCAAAAGAAAGCATATAGAAAAGGCGATGGGAGATGCCCGTCACACTGCTGCTGATGTATCTAAAGCGCAGAAAATTCTCGGATATCAACCGCAAGTCTCCCTGAGAGAGGGTTTGATAGAGGAATGGGAGTGGGTTAAATCTTTGTATTCCTAATACCATTTCATAAAATTCTTGTTAAAAATGCGTTGGTAGTGGCGTACAGTTATACGCCCCTACAGCCGATTAATTTGTTGCAACGTGCGGGAGCATCCCAATTTTGCAAGAAGAGAGTGAGAGTGAAAATATATTCGCGAGTATCCATCGCGAATAAACGGGGGGCTATACTTCCACTGCGTAATTCGAGAGAATTAATGATGGAAAGAAACCTTCAAGAAGCCAATGACACCAGAAGACAAAAA
>NZ_JAVRBN020000010.1:137500-243973 GCF_034531305.2 Nostoc sp. ChiQUE02 | reverse complement strand
ATAAACGGGCAACCAACTTTCTAGGTGCAATTTATCTGGCTGCTTCTGTCATCTGGCTCAATTGATGACACGCCCTAAGGGAGATATCTTATCTTGGTAGATATTTTCTACATATTGTTCTAGCTTGGTATTTGCTGCCGTTAAAGCTGCAACCATTTCCTCTTTGCTGATTTGCTTACCAGCTTGTTTATCTTGCAATAACTGCGCCAAACTATCAGCACCAACTTTCTTAAGAATATCTACGACTATACCATTTTGCTCAAGCCCAAGAAAATCATCAAAAATTGGTTTCATTAACTCGTCAACTTTCGTAATCTTGGTGCGTGATGAGAGTAGCCTGTGCCTAAAAGCGAGATTCTGATTTAATGCCATCTCAAAACTAGGCTTTATGATAATTTCTCCAGTGAATTTATCATAAAGACGATACATTCTATTCAGAAATTTGTTGGCAGAAGGAAACTTACTCAGGTTCAGAATATCTTGACTACCGATGTCAATTTTATAGCTCAATCTTGAGTCAAGAGTACCATTAAGTAAAGCTTCATGGATGTCTGTGTATTCATTAGTTGTAGGAAAGTTGATGTAAACATTTTTAGACAGATAGTGATTTTTAAACTCATCTAACTGTGCTGCTACAAATACATCTGACTCCTTTCTTAAGTGAGCAGAAATAATACTAGTAAGTACCTTAATTTCTGCTAGTTCGTTGAATAATCCATCAATGCTGCTGTAACGACTATTAACAGCTACAAGCGGCAAGTTATCTAACTGAATGGTATGTTCAGCACGGAAGTCAAAATTTTCTGCATTCAACACACCCTTTTCTTTGAGCAAGTCAAAAGCTTTTTTACTGCTGATTTTGACTTGTAAAGACTTGACGTTTATTTTACCATTACTGACAATTGTATAATTATTAAAGCTATTGAGGTCATTTACTAGCAAACCTGCTACCTCAATAGTGGGGGTTTGGTCTTCAAATTTGGCAAGTTTGACTTTATGTTTGATAAGCATATTGATAGTAGCAGTATTGCGATTAAACTGAAACTCGCCCATACCAACATACTCAGCATTATCAATATTTTCTGTTTGCAACCAAGGTTGAAGCAGTTCTCCATTTTCGTTTCTCACACCTTTAACACGCTTGATACCTGTCCTTTGATAATGTTCTTGTAGGTGTTTGATATTGACAATAATATTGTTGCGATATTGTGCAAGAAGTTGGATTAGTTCTACCAGATAAATTTTATTATTCGTCATATTGCTACCTTCCAGATAAAGGTCGAAAATATTTTTAAACCACGGTTAATAAGGTTTATTACTCTTTTAAAATAAGCTGTTATCACCGTGTAAAATTGAAGGGCAAACACACAATAAATTGATGCCAAAATACTAAAGTTGGCATATACCATACAAATATTGTGTATTCATGATTGCATTCACGAACTATAGGACTCATATCTGATCTCTGAACAAGATTTCAGATAAAACCCTGATAAAACGGGCTTTTCAGTCTCAGTATTTTTTCAAAAATCAAATCGGAGTCCTATAGCTACTATGGCGTTCATTTACTACAAACTTTGGGCATCGCCTGGTAAACTTCGCGTTGTATACTCACCAGATATTCCTTTATAGTACAATTGTATCACAAGAAAGCCAAGTTGTGTAGGCATAGCCCCTGGTAGATATCGGCTCTGCAATGAGGTGTTATGGTGTTATTAACGACTTCTACCATACTGCTGAATAACGCCAAAATCGATGCTTTCTAAGCTTTGCGTCCTTAAGTAAGTTTGTATAAATTCGTTATGCTTGCGATAGAGTCAGATACTTGTCTGTGCGAAGATGTTATTTTATCGCGGCGGCTGCTTCTGGCGTAGGCGTAGGTCAAAATCATTGCGAATTTTTTGAGTCAGCGCATTTACGCTCCGGGTTTGAAATAATCGAAGAGGCGATCGCCTGAATCTGCGCGAATCAATGCCACAACTACATCGGGTAAGGCAGCTAAACTGGGGTAAACCAAGTAACGCGGTTCCCAACAAGGGCGGAATTTGTCTTTGTAGGCGTGCAGTCCCTTGAAGTTGTAGAAGCGATTCAAATGCTCGTAAAGATAGTGCAATACTCTCTCTAAGCGGCGTGATTCGGGGTTGTCTCCAACTCCCACAAGGGCAGAAAGACCGAAATTAAAGCTGTCATAGCCACAATCTTTAAAATGCTGGAGCAAGGAAATAAAAAGAAAGTCCATTGTGCCATTTTCAATAGACGGGAGGTGTCGCATCATGTCAATGGTCGCTTCGTTGAGTTGGTACTCCCGGACAATGTTGGCAAAGGCGCTGATCTGACCTTCGGGATTATGCACCACAGCAATCTCGCACTCTCGCAGATAAGCTTCGTCAAACCAACCCAAAGAAAAGTGTTTTTCCGAACCTTGTACCATTTTTAACCATTCATCACTCACAGGTTTGAGTCGGTGCAACAAAGCATTGGCGATGGGTGGTTGGTAAAAGTCGATTTGGTATCCTAGCTTAGTTAAACGATTGATTGATGGTCTAAAATTTTTGCCGGCTTTACCTTGTAACGTAAAACTTTTCAGGTCAACGATCGCTTCTTCGCCAATCTTGAGTACTTTAAACCCCAACGACTTGTAAAGCTCAACATCATCGGGCAAAGTTTGGTAAAAACCAGGATACCAGTCATTACGCTGGCAAAACTGCCAGAAAGCAATAATTGTCTCTTTGCGGTCTTCAATGGGGCCTATGGGATCTCCTAAGGCGATCGCACCCCTTCCCTTGGGAACATAGGCAATTAAACTATTACCCGAAGGACTGAAATAATAACTTTTATCATTTAAGAGTGTGAACGCTGCTAAAGAAGAACGTCCATATTGCTCGACAATTTCTTTAGCTCTTTGCCGCTCATTTGCAGTTGCTAAATTTCGCCAAAACACAGGTTGCAACAGCATTACTATTGCATACGTAATAGTAACTGCGGCAATAACATATATAGAATTAGCAAAAAATTCTCCAAATCGGCTTTTTGGTTGCAGTCCCAAATTATCCTCAGTGAAGAACATCGCTAAAGTCTGAAGTACAGCTTCACGCCAATTAAAGTTTTCGGAAAATTTGTCGTCTAACAAGTAAAAACCAATAGTTCCGTATGCCAGGGTGAATAGTAAAGCGCCTATCAGCACTCGAACTCCCCGTGCGATCGAAGGACGGTCTGATTGCGCCGTGAAAAAATGGCGCATCAAAATTAATTGCACCAGCAAAACCCCAGAGAGTAGACTTTCTTCATAGTCCAATCCCTTGAGCAAATGGCTGAATATGGAAATTACTAGTAAACCAATGGTCAGTAACCAGGCTATTCTTTTTCGGCGTAATAAGTTAGTAGCAAGTGTGAGTAAAATAAACCCCGTCAGCGCTGCAAATATATGACCAGTGGCACGAATTTCAAACGGTAAAAACTCCTTCAACCAGTGAGTCCGCCCATACAAGTTAGGTGTCACTGCTGACAACAAATTTACTACTCCGACTAAACCTGTAAGGAAAGCTGCACTCCAAAGTCCAATCTGAGTTTTTAATTTATTATTATTCATTTGTTATTAGTTATTAGTCACTTGTACTGAGCGAACGCGAGTGCGTCTCGTAGAGAAGTATTAGTCATTAGTTTTGGCGTTAAAACTCTTAACTCCTAGCTTTTTTAAACTGTTCCCCTACATACGACAGCGAATCTTTAAGATGCTTGTGGAAGTAGTTCCAGCCTACATCTGCACCAGACAAACCATGACCTCCTGGAAACGCATAAAATACGTGAGCAATGCTTAATTTATTTAAGGTTTCGTTGAAGGCTTTGGTAGAAGCCAGCAAATTAGTATCGTTCAAACCTGCATCCAAGTAAATACGCAATCGCTTCCTATCTTGAGGTGGTAGCTGTTGCACGATTTGTTGGGGACTATTTTCTGAACCGCTATTATCGGTAAAGTAACCGCTATGGCTAAACAGGATGTGGAAGTTGTTAAGATAGCGTAACCCGATATTAAAAGCCCCCCATCCCCCAGAAGACAGACCTCCCAGCGCCCAAAACTGCGGTTCTTCTAAAGTGCGGTAGCGCAACTTGACAACTTGTACTAATTCCGAACCAATCAAAGTTCCTACTTTCCCATTCGGCCCATCAAAATAATCAGGATCATACAAAGGACTGGAACCGCGATTATCATTACCATCAGGTGTAATCACAATCGATGGCGGTAATTTTCCACTTCGATAAAGTTCATGCAGTACATCTAAAACTGCATATTTATCAGCATAAGCGCGGGCATTATCATGACCACCGTGCAGTAAGAATATCACGGGGTAACGCTTTTGCAGATTTTTGTTATAGTCACGGGGTAAAATCACGCCGTAGTTGCGGACTGCACCCATCGCTTGGGAGTTGAAGGTTGCTAATTGAAACTTTAGCCCAGTATTTGCCACTTTTGGGGGTGGGTCTAGTTGTGGCGCACCTAAGATGAATACATAATAATAACCAGCAGTAGTGAAGAGTGCGATCGCTCCTACCAAGCTAATTAAAAATTTAGAAATCTTCATATTATTTTAGCGTTTAAAAAAACCACCTCCATTAAAAGTTACTATAGTTAATCTGCTGAAAGATTACAGCAGAGTTTTCCACATTAACGTTTCAATATCAACAGTTTTACAAGTTAGTATTATTTCTAATGTAAATTTCTAGTTATTTTGAGTATTTTTTTCTGATTTACACCTAACTTATCAGCCTTATGTGCTATTTCAGCAACTCGAAATTGTTCACCCACAAAGGTCAAAGAATCGGCTAAATGTTCCCGCCAGTATTGCCAAGTGTGGCTGCCAGGAAACTGACGAAATAAATTATAAATTTTGAGTTTGTTTAGTACTTCAGTAAATCGTTTAGCTTCGTCGATTTCTTCAGTATCTGATTTACCTGAATCTAAGTATATCCGCAATCTTTTTTGAGCTTGTAAGGGAATGGTTTTGATATAAGTTATTGGGCTATTTATGGGCCCGCTTTTATCCTGAAAATAACCACTATGACTAAATAAAATTGAGAAATGATCCAGGTTGTGTAATCCCACATTAACTGCACCCCAACCACCAGAAGATAAACCACCTATTGCCCAAAAATCTGGATTGTTTAGTGTCCGATAACGGCTTTGCACAACTTTTACTAACTCATCCCCCACGGCTGTAGAGATTTTACCGTTAGGGCCATCGATATATTCGGGGTCTCGGTAGGGACTAGAGCCACGTTTGTCGTTGCCATCTGGTGTGATGATGATGCTGGGTGGCAACTTACCTGTAGTATAAAGTTGTTCTACAGTCTTGAGAGCTTGTCCCTTGTTTTGAATAAACCAATCAGTGGGGTTACCATGTCCACCGTGGAGGAGAAAGATTACAGGATAGCTTTGTTTTGGGTTTTGCTCATAACCAGGGGGTAAAGAAACACCGTAAGTGCGAATTACACCCATTACATGACTATCGTAAATTTCAATTTTATAGGTTAGGAAAGTAGCTGAGTTGCTAGTATTGGACTGGGTTGGAAGAACGGAAGGGGTTGTTTGTAAATCCTGGTGTTGTGATGGTTTTGCTACGACACTTTGGGAGAAATTACAGCTAACTAGGGTTAATACTGAAAATAGCAAGAGAATTTTTGATTGTTTATAGTTCATCTTTGAAGGGCATTAGGCAGTCAGTATTGGCAACCATCAAGTTTACGCAAGTAATTTGTCAATGCTGTGTCAATAGGATGGAAATTTTACGACTGGTTGTACATTAAAAGTCAAAAGTTAAGATAAGTTTCTGCACGATGTTTCAAAAGCTGCGACTCAATTTCAGCACGCTGTTTGGCTTGTTGCTGCTGGTGCTTTCCCTGTGGGCGATCGCTAACGAATTGCGTGAGTATAATTATCGTGATATCCTCAACTCTCTAGCTGCTATTCCCAAAAGCCGCTTAAGCTGGGCAATTTGGCTGACGGTTTTGGGCTATCTAGTGATGATTGGGTATGATATTTTGGGTTTTAGTTACATTAATCGTTCCCTAAACTGGAACAAGATTGCTTTAACCAGCTTTATTAGCTCTGCGTTTAGTAATACTATAGGTTTTGCCTTACTGACTGGCAGTGCTATCCGTTATCGATTTTATGCTAATTGGGGAGTATCAGCAGTTGCGATCGCTCAAGTAATTGCTTTCGCTAATTTTACTTTTTGGTTGGGGATGTTTGCCGTTGCAGGTTTTTTGTTCCTCATCAACCCCCTCAAAATTCCCACTCAATTACATTTACCTTTTGCTACTGTGCGTCCCATCGGCGTAATTTTTCTGTTATTGGTTGCTATCTATTTAATTGGAAGTATTTTTATTAAACAACCGTTAACAATTCGCGGACAAGAATTTCGATTTCCTTCCTTTAAAATATCCCTGGCTCAAATAGCAATTTCTAGTCTTGATTGGATTTTGGCAGCAGCAGTTCTTTATGCTTTGCTTCCTACGAATATATCTTTGTCCTATCCAGACTTTTTGGGAATTTACTTACTAGCGATGTTTGCAGGCGTTGTTAGTAACGTCCCTGGTGGTTTGGGAGTATTTGAAACTATAATTTTGCTGATTCTCTCCTCAAAAGTTTCTGCTGCGGCAATTTTGGGATCAATCTTAGCTTATCGGGGAGTCTATTATTTCTGGCCTTTGCTAGTAGCATCAAGTTTGCTAGGACTTTATGAAATGCGATTTAGAGCAGGGAATTTGCAAAAATGAATAAACTGTGAAGTTCAGGTTTAGTATAACCACTACTATACATTGATATCCAATCTGTAAAATTGGGAACTACTGTTAATTTTAAATGCGGAATCCTCCGGCGCTACTTCACATAGTGCGACATAAATTCATAATTTTTGCTGAGGCGATCGCTAATCTAATTCCATAAAAATAGTAGGAGTGAGTTACAAATTTTGAATTAGATTTCCATAAATTCTAATCAAAATTTGGTTTTACTATTTGAGGAGAGAAAAACGATGAAAAACAAAGTATTGTTTGGTGCCATCTTTATGGCAACTTGGGTAGGAACATTAATCCCCAGTGCTTTTGCTGCTTCACCCTGTTCTGTGGGACAAAAGGCTGAGGTTCTTTGGAAGCAAACATGGTATCCGGCAACGGTACTTAATGTTAATGATGACAAGTGCTATATTACCTACGATGGTTATGATAGTTCCTGGGATGAATGGGTTAGCACTGCACGCTTTCGGGCATCATTTGAAGTTGGAGACTCAGTGAGAATTCTGTGGAAGGGTAAATGGTATCAAGGGCAGGTTTTAGAAGTTGATAATAATCTTTATAAAATTACTTATGATGGCTACGATAGCTCTTGGGATGAGTGGGTTGAACCTTCCAGAGTAAGCAGATAAAGAATATCTCAGTTTTATTTAAGTTTAAAGGGACGATTTCACCTGTTGGAGTCGTCCCTTAAATTGTTTTATACATTTATTCTGCTATTTGCTCTCCATTACGTGTTTAGAGACTGTTAGACTGAGAACCATAAGTAAAATCTCGTATACTTTGGCAAACTTATGGAGCCAGTATCACTGACAGCAGCTGCGATCGCAACCTTGGTAATCATCAAAGCCTTTGAAAAAACTGGTGAAATCATCGGCGAAAAGGCTTGGAACGAGGGCGAAAAGTTGTTAGTTCTGCTGAAACGCAAGGAACCTAGCACGGCGAGTGCTATAGAACTGGCTAAAACACAACCTTTAGATTATGGCCAAGCTTATCTCATTGGGCAGCAGGTAGAAGAAGCGGCGAAGAAAGATCCTGAGATTGCTCAAGCTGTGGAAGCTGTAGCCAATGAGGCACAACCTCAACTGACGAACACTATTATTGAAAATTGGCAGGGGATAAATATTAAAGGTGGAACTAATACCATTTCTGGCAATACCTTTAACTTCTGACTACAGTCGCCTGAAGGGGAACGGGTAAAGTCAAATCCCTCTACTGAAATACCGCAAAATTTGCCCCTGAGTGGGGTGGTGGAATTTGTCGGACGTGAAAAGGAATTGCAAAAACTCCACCAACTTTTGCAGGATAATAAACAAGTAGCCATTGCTGCGATCGCTGGGATGGGTGGAGTCGGGAAAACAGAACTCGCCCTGCAATATGCCATCAACAAGCGCGAAATATACAACGGTGGGCTTTGCTGGTTGCTGGCAAAAACTGGGGATGTCGGTATTCAAGTTGTGCAGTTTGCCAGAACGCAGCTTGATTTAAAGCCGCCAGAAGATTTTGATTTACTCGCCCAAGTGCAATACTGTTGGCGGCGTTGGCGTGAGGGTGATGTGCTGCTAGTGTTGGATGATGTCAGCGACTACGAAGAAGTTAAGCCTTACTTACAGTCACTACCTTCTCGGTTTAAAGTGCTGATGACTACGCGCCAGAAGTTGGGACGCATCGCACAGTTATCTTTGGATGTGCTGCAACCAGAGGCGGCGCTGGAGTTATTAAGGTCAATTATTGGCGTAGAACGAATTGAAAAAGAGAATGACCTAACCCCCCAGCCTCCTTCCCTCGCAGGGAAGGGGGAGTTTGATTCCCCTCCCCTGGTAGAGGGGTTAGGGGAGAGGTCACGCGGGGAACTGGTAGCATTGCATCTGTGTGAGTGGCTGGGATATTTACCTTTGGGTGTGGAATTAGTGGGGCGCTATTTGGCGCGGAAACAGGATTTATCTTTGGCAGAAATGTTGCGGCGGTTGGAGGACAAGCGACTAGATGAGCGTTCTCTGTTTAAATCTAAGTCGGAAGCCGACATGACAGCACAACGAGGTGTATTAGCAGCCTTTGAGTTGAGTTGGCAAGAATTAGAGGACAGCGATAAGCAATTGGGCTGTTTATTGAGTTTATTTGCAGCCGCACCCATACCTTGGAAGTTGGTAGAACAGTGTTTACCAGAGGAAGATACCGAAGATTTAGAGGAAATTAGAGATCATACCTTGTTGAATCTGCATTTACTACAGCGCAAAGATGAGGGAATCTATCAACTGCATCCACTGCTAAGGGAGTTTTTTCAATATAAGCTTACAGGTTTAGATAAGGGAGAGGAATTAAAGCGATCGCTTTGCAAGGTAATGATAGCAGTTGCCAAAGATATTCCTGAAACACCCACCCTTGAACAAATCAACGCCGTCTCCTTCGCCATACCTCATATAGCTGAAGTAGCGAATAATCTCATTGAATATATCAGCGATGATGATTTGATTTGGGCATTTGTTGGCAACGCTGGATTTTACAATGGTCAAGGATTATATACTCAGGCTGAACCTTGGTATCAGAGGTGTCTAGAAGCTACTAAAAAACGTTTGGGAGAAGAACATCCAGATGTCGCCACTAGCCTCAACGATCTAGCGTTACTCTACTACTCCCAAGGCAGATACAGCGAAGCCGAACCCCTTGACATCCAAGCTTTGGCACTCAGGCGCAAGCTGCTGGGAGAAGAACATTCAGATGTCGCACAAAGCCTCAACAACCTAGCGTTACTCTACAACTCCCAAGGCAGATACAGCGAAGCCGAACCCCTTGACATCAAAGCTTTGGCACTCAGGCGCAAGCTGCTGGGAGAAGAACATCCAGATGTCGCACAAAGCCTCAACAACCTAGCATCACTCTACAACTCCCAAGGCAAATACGGCGAAGCTGAACCCCTTTACATCCAAGCTTTGGCACTTACGCGCAAGCTGCTAGGAGAGGAACATCCAGATATCGCCACTAGCCTCAACAACCTAGCGGTACTCTACCGTTCCCAAGGCAGATACAGCGAAGCCGAACCCCTTTACATCCAAGCTTTGGCACTTACGCGCAAGCTGCTGGGAGAGAAACATCCAGATGTCGCCATTAGCCTCAACAATCTAGCGTTACTCTACCGTTCCCAAGGCAGATACAGCGAAGCCGAACCCCTTTACATCCAAGCTTTGGCACTCTGGCGCAAGCTGCTGGGAGAAGAACATCCAGATGTCGCCATTAGTCTCAACAACTTAGCATATCTCTACAACTCCGAAGGCAGATACGGTGAAGCTGAACCCCTTTACATCCAAGCTTTAGCACTCAGGCGTCAGATGCTGGGAGAAAAACATCCATTATTTGCCCTTAGTCTCAACAATCTGGCAAAACTCTACTACTTGCAAGAACTTTATGTAGAAGCTGAACCGTTGTATCTGCAAGCATTAGAGATTTTTAAGCAACAATTAGGGGTGAACCATCCTTGGACTGTTAAGTGTGGTGAGAATTTAGCAAATTTGCGCGATCGCCTCCCTCCAAATCCAGAATAAGCTAGTTTTGTGCAAAGCGTACCGTGATAAAACTGAAAAGTGCGATCACTTTAACTCGGACTTTCCTGTTCTGAACTCTGAGGTAGAATGAGGCTCCCCAATCTACGCCAGTTTTAGTTTTTAGCCTTAACCCAAGCGTATTGTTATATAGGCAATCGCCTCACTCGGAAAGTTTCATTACTTACAGAAATAATTGCCCCTAACTCTAAATCTTCCTGACATTCACTTAAAACTTGCGTCAACCGTTCATTAATTGCATCATAATTTTCGTTCCCCAACCTAAACAAAATCACACTGGGTAAACTCTCCCCACTTACGGCTAAAAGTTGGGCAAAATCTAAATCTATAGTTAATAAAATTCTTCCTTCTGCACGGGCTTTAATTAAAATCTCATCATCTGGTAGTCTTTGCAAACCTTCATCGCGCAAATGCACTACATCATAACCAGCACCACGCAACCAAGTTACAGTGCGTAGTGAAATTCCCATATCTGCCAAAAACTTCATTATTACTTGTTAAGCACTTTTGAAGGTATAAACCCGTTCTTGAGTCAACCATGCTGCATAAAGAAGAGATTGACGAATATCTTCTGCTTCTAAATCAGGATATTCTTCTAAAATTTCTTCTATAGGCTTTCCATGAGCTACCAAATTTACCACTAAAGAAACCGGAATCCGCATCCCGCGAATGCAAGCTTGTCCAGCCATAATGCTAGGGTCAAATGTAATTCTCTCCAGACCTAACATAAACGATCGCTCCAAAATCTTTTTCATCGCTCTGAGGTGCAATGATGATATTGTAAAGCCTAGCGCTTTATTTTTGATTGTAAACCCATAAGCGATCGCCTTTTAGATAAAATCCTGAGTGCATCAGTGTCGTTGTGTAGAGTGCAAATCTACGCGTAGGCGTAGCCCGCACTTCGGCAAGCTCAGTGATCACCGCAGGCATCGCCTCTCCCAAAATTTAGAATAAGCTAGTTTTGTGCAAAGCGTACCGTGATAAAACTGAAAAGTGCGATCGCGTTCGCGTACCGTTCCGAAGGAAAGGTATCGTCTAGACTGAAATTCATATTGAGTTAAGTAAAAATGCCTGATTACTTATGCAAAAGCTGCTTTTACTTTCTCAAAAGCAGCTTTTAATCTCGCATCTTAGTGTTTTCCACAAACAAAACCTGCTTTTTCTTCTTCAAAAGCTGCTTTTAATCTCGCATCTTAGTGTTTTCCACAAACAAAAGCTGCTTTTTCCTCTTCAAAAGCTGCTTTTAATTTCGCATTTTAGTGTTTTCCACAAACAAAAGCTACTTTTTCTTTCTTATTTTAGTGTTTTACGCAAGCAAAAGCTGCTTTTTCTTTCTCAAACCCCAGTTTGCTTACTCATTAGAGTAATTCACGCATTCATTTTGGTATATCATTGAGCCGAAAACTGGCGTAGGCGTAGCCCGCACTTCGACTTGGCTCAGTGACCATCGGAGACATCGCTCTTAAAGACGCGATAAATCGCCGTCTCTACAAAAGAATTCATTCTTGTAAAGACGGCGATTTATCGCGTCTCTTTTATTGCGTCTCTTGCCTTAACGGAAACGTATTGGATTATAAAGTATACTTGCCATCAATAAATATCACTCAAACCTTGAAGTTTCAACTATGATAGCCTCGCCCCAACAAAACTACCTTACTGCTGAAGAATACCTCCAAATGGAGGAACAGAGCAATATCAAGCATGAATATATAGACGGCTACATCTATGCAATGGCTGGAGCGCTTGATCCACACGTTACCATTGCGGGAAACCTGTTTGCTCTCCTCCGTAATCATGTGCGCGGCTCTGGTTGTCGTGTTTACATCGCTGACATGAAAGCCCGAATCGAATCTCTGAATCGCTTTTATTATCCCGATGTGATGGTTACTAGCGACCAACGAGATCAAGAAACGCCAGGTTATAAAAGATTTCCCTGTTTAATTGTCGAAGTTTTATCTAATTCTACCGAAGCCTTTGACCGAGGCGATAAATTTGCCGATTATCAAACACTGGAAAGTCTGCAAGAGTATGTTTTAATTAATACAAAACGTCAGAGAGTCGAGTGTTTTCGCCGCAATGAGCAAGGGTTGTGGGTTTTACAATCCTATACAGCAGAACATCAATCATTTCGACTCGACAGCGTGGATTTTGAGGAAACAATGGCATCACTTTACGAAGATGTGGTTTTTGAATAATCAACTCATGATTGGGTATGCTACACAATTTTTAGTAAACTAAATATCTATTAATATCTTCAAGGCTTCCTAACCCGGCGGAGGCATTGAGCAAAACAGACACAATTGATTGCATAAAAGTTATGGCGCTCATAGTTCAGAAATACGGTGGTACATCTGTCGGTTCAGTAGAACGCATTCAAGCTGTTGCACAGCGCGTTTATAAAACTGTTAATGCTGGAAACTCCCTTGTAGTAGTAGTTTCGGCAATGGGCAAAACCACCGATGGACTCGTCAAACTAGCTAATGAAATTTCTCCCAATCCTAACCGCCGGGAAATGGATATGCTGCTTTCTACTGGCGAACAAGTAACCATCGCCTTACTCAGCATGGCTTTGCAGGAACTTGGACAACCCGCAATTTCCATGACTGGCGCTCAGGTAGGAATTGTTACTGAAGCTGAACACAGCCGCGCTCGGATTTTGCATATTGAAACTACTCGCCTCAGTCGCCACATAAATGCAGGCAAAGTCGTTGTAGTAGCAGGGTTTCAAGGCATATCCAGTGCCGGAGAGATGGAAATTACGACTTTGGGTCGTGGTGGTTCTGATACTTCGGCAGTGGCGATCGCAGCCGCATTAGGAGCGAATTTTTGCGAAATTTATACAGATGTTCCAGGGATTCTAACTACAGACCCCCGTTTAGTTGCCGAAGCCCAGTTGATGGATGCCATCACCTGCAATGAAATGTTGGAATTAGCTAGCTTGGGCGCAAAAGTACTGCATCCCCGCGCTGTGGAAATTGCGCGTAACTATGGTGTTCCCCTTGTAGTTAGGTCTAGCTGGACAGATGCCCCCGGTACTTGGGTGACATCAGCCAAACCCCAAGGGCGATCGCTAATCAATCTAGAAATTGCCCGTCCGGTGGATGCTGTAGAATTTGACACTAACCAAGCGAAGGTTGCTTTGTTGCGCGTACCCGATAAACCAGGTGTGGCAGCAAGGTTATTTGGCGAAATCTCCCGGCAAAAAGTAGACGTAGATTTGATTATTCAGTCAGTTCATGAAGGTAATAGTAATGACATTGCCTTTACTGTCACCACACCAATATTAAAACGGGCAGAAGCAGTAGCAGCAGCGATCGCTCCAGCACTGAGGAGTCAATCTAACCCCAAATCTGACGAAGCCGAGGTAATGGTAGAAAATAACATTGCCAAAGTCAGCATCGCCGGCGCAGGAATGATTGGGCGTCCTGGTGTGGCTGCGAAGATGTTCGCTACCCTAGCAGAAGCAGGTGTAAACATCCAGATGATTTCCACCAGCGAGGTGAAAGTAAGTTGTGTAGTCGATGCCGCCGAATGCGATCGCGCCGTCAGCGCACTCCGCAGCGCCTTTGAGATCGAAGCAGGGGAGCAGGGGAGCAGGGGAGCAGGGGAGAGTCCATGCATAGATTTCCCTCTGCCCCTTTGCTCCTCTGCCCCCCTGCCTAATTGTCCTCCCGTTCGCGGCGTCGCCCTCGATATGAACCAAGCGCGTCTTGCTATTCGCCAATTGCCAGATCGTCCAGGGATGGCGGCAAAGCTGTTTGGACTATTAGCGAAACATAATATTAGCGTTGATATGATTATCCAATCTCAGCGCTGTCGGGTGATTGATAGTATTCCCAGGCGAGATATTGCCTTTACAGTCTCACGCATAGACGGGGAAAGTGCAAAAAAAATGCTTACCCAAGTAGCAGCAGAATTAGGATGGGGTGAAGTTGTTTTAGATAGTGCGATCGCTAAGGTAAGTATTGTCGGTGCAGGTATGGTAGGACACCCAGGTGTTGCCGCTAAAATGTTTGAAGCCCTAGCCCAACACCAAATTAATATTCAAATGATTGCCACCTCAGAAATAAAAATTAGCTGTGTCGTGGCGCAAGAACAAGGTGTTAAAGCTTTGCAAGCCATTCATGCCGCCTTTGAACTGGCTGGTAGTGAGAAATTTGTAGTACCAGTGTAGAACTAAATTTTGAATTGCTGATTAAGTAAGTCGACACAATAAAACCAAACTCTGTAAAGAAAAGTAAACAAGGCTCAAACCCTTTTTCCCCTGCTCCCGTTCGGCTACGCTCACGGCAAGCCTGCTCCCAGCCTTATGCCAACGACAATTATTTACGCCAACCTACTTATCTATTTTTGGGATGCCATTTTTCCATCATGGCTACTATTTCCGAAAGTCGGCGTTCACCACACCAAACTAAATCAAGTTTTTTGAGTTGTTCGAGGCTGATACCACCTTCTTCGTCTGCAATGCGGTGATATTCTTTATCTCCCATTGCTGCTAATAAATGCCCAAAGATAATAATTTCATCAAACTGGGGATTTGTCTCTGGATCGTTCAAGATTAGCATTGCTCGTTCCTCAGACAGTTCTTGAAGAATATTGAAAATAAATCGTGTGGGAAAGTCCACATCCTTAAGTTGAGGATGACGCGACACTAATCCAGCCAACAGTACTCCTAGATAAGCCGCTGCTTGGGAATTACTTAGTACCTGCATCTGTTGGATGGCAATCTCAGTCAAATTGGTAAAAAATGCACACCCTAACTGCTGTTCGATGGTAGTGACTGGATCTAAGACTAGCGAGGATTCTAACTGTGCCTCAAACTGTGCCTCAAATGATGCTCGATGCTCCTGTGGCACTTGGCTAAGTAAGATTTGCTTGGCGCGATCGCTTATAATAATTCTGCTATCAGAACCAAAGCTAAAGTCTTTGCCAGGTTCCAAACCTGCACCCAATAAGGTTTGAAAGACGTTACTTTGAGCTTTTTCCCCCATCTGTTGATATTGCGCTTGTCCAAGAAAAATTTGACAAAACCAACTGTGGCTGTCAGAATCGCATTCGAGCATTACCTCGTTAACAATCAAATTAGTTAACTTTTCTGATCCCAGAATGGGTTGCCACTTTACAATCAAGCTCTTAACGCCAGACGTGTCGCGTTGATTCAGTGCCTTGAGCAATTGACACTTCGCGGTGGCTGGCAAATCTTTTTTTTGCCTAAAGATGTTAATTTTCAATCTTCTATATAGGGTTCTAGATAATTCAAATTGTTATTTTTCTACCGCATTCTAAGATTAGGTGTCATGAGTGGGATTGCTGAAGAATAAGGAGCAAAATAACCCCTTTATATACTTATCTAATTTATCGAGTCTCGTGTAATGCACAAATATTACTCAATTCTGGTAATATGTAACCGTATTATTTTTGTAACATTCCTTTAATCCAGAACAATATTAGCTAATAATTAATATTTTTACCTGCCAAAATGGCATTGTTTTTTTCATAAATATTTATTTAAATAAATATTACCAGTAATAACACGTAAGCTATAATCAAAAAATTTATAAAACCTATATTTATATTGATGAATAGTCATTTCTTAAATGGACATTATCGAATACTAAAACTTCTCAATGATGGGGAAAAGGGGAAAACATATCTAGTTGAAGATGTTAATCTTCCTGGCAGCCAATTTTTAGTAAAGCAGTTAAGTCCTCCTAGTAGCAATCCTCAAACTTTAATAATCCTGCGCCGCTTGTTTGCCAGTAAAGCAGCAACTTTAGAAAAGCTAGGACAGGAACATGATAAAATTCAAAAGCTAATCGCTTATTTTGAAGAAGATGAAGAATTCTATATAGTCCAAGAATTTATACCTGGTAATCCTTTAAGTGACGAAATTATCCAGGATCAAACTCTGAGGGAAGACCAAGTAATTAATCTTTTAACAGAGATATTAGAAATTTTGGTGATTGTACATAGCTATGGCATGATTCATCGGGATATTAAACCGACAAATATTATTCGCCGGGAATCAGATAAAAAGTTAGTTTTGGTTAATCTTGGTACTTCTAATGAAGCCATCACTAATACCGTTGAAAATCGCGAATATATGCCTATAGAACAAGTTAACGGCAACCTCAAATATAACAGCGATATATATGCTTTAGGTATAGTTGCGATCGCAGCACTTCTAGGTTTACCTGCAAACGAAATATCTAATTTGCGAAGTCAGAAAAATCGACTGACTGGTGAAATAGTTTGGCGCAACAAAAATCTAAAAGTTAACAGAAAATTAGCAAAAATTATTAATAAAATGGTGCGTTTTGACTATCGTAAGCGCTACCAGTATGCGACCGAAGTTTTAGACGATCTGAAAAAGTTAAAAAATGTTGAGCACGAGCAGCAAAAACAGGATCAGAAAAAATTATTACTAGTTCTCACAGGAGTAGCTGGCTGTATCGCACTTGGTATTGGAGCGTGGCAATTGAGATTGCCAAAAGCTGTAAGTGACGCTCAACAGAAATTATACCAAGAAGGCCTAAATAAATATGAGGCAGGAAACTATGAAGGAGCAGTTGAAGATTTCAATCAGGCTATTGAATTAGATCCGCAAAACGCTCTGGCTTATAATAAGCGAGGCGATGCTTATTATCGATTAGGAGACTACGAGCAAGCACAAGCAGACTCTAGTCAAGCAATTTTGCTCAATCCTCAAGATGCTAATGCTTATTTTGATCGAGGATTTGCTTTTTCTGAATTAGGCAAGTATAAAGAAGCGATCGCTGACTATACCGAAGCAATTAAGTTAAATTCTGAGAATGCTTATGCTTACTATGGCCGGGGGTTAGCTCGTGCTCAAGTGAAGGATAATAAAGGAGCAATTGGAGATTTTAGCAAAGCGATCGCTCTCAAACCTCAGTATACCGAAGCCTACCTACAGCGCGGAATTCTCCGCCGCCGCCTCAGACAAAGACTTGGAGCAATCCAAGATTTTGATACAGTAATTAAGATTAATCCTAGTGATGCCAAAGCTTATTATCAAAGGGGTTTAACTCAATCTATTAATAAACAAAAATATGCAGCACTTAAAGATTACACGGATGCAATTAACATCAATCCCAAATACATAGAAGCCTATCTGAATCGTGGTGATGTTTACAGCGATTTGGGAGATAAACTCGAAGCCACTGAAGATTACAACACTATTTTACAAATCGATCCTAAATTTGTTGCAGCTTATATTCACAGAGGTATTCACCGCTTTTCTTTCGGAGATTATAAAGGCGCTATTGAAGATTACACTGAAGCACTGAAACTAGATCCTAATAATGTAGCAGCTTACAACAACCGTGGTAACGCTTATCTCGAACTGGGTAATAAAAAAGCTGCAAATCAGGATTATTCACGAGCGATCGCAATTAATGCTAACAATGCCTTAGCCTACTATAACCGAGGCGTGATTCGCACCAAGCAGAAAAATAAACAGGGAGCGATCGCAGATTTCAAAAAAGCTGCAAAACTATTCCAACAGCAAGGGGAACAAGATAGTTATCAAGATGCACAGAGGGAAATTGCAATTCTGCAAAATAATTTCGGATCGGTGCCAACTACTCGTCCTAAATCCGGGAAAAGAGAAAAAAATTGAGCTATGACTCAATACAGTAATACTGTTTTAGGGCTATGCCTTTTACACTATTAGCCTAATATGTTCCATTAAGCTTGGGTTAAGGCTTGATCCTCCCTAACCCTCCTTAAAAAGGAGGGAATTAAGCCCCCCTTTTTAAGGGGAGACGCCAAGGGCGAACGAGCGTCTGGGGTCTCCCCAAGTGGAGCGACTGGCGTGGGTTAGGGGGATCTTCCGGGGTAAAATACCACTAACACCAACCGTATTCCAATATGTCAATTCACCACCGGAAATCCTAAGCTTTGACATTTTATCTGTCGTTATAGTCAAATAAATTATCACTCAACATGAGTCACAGTGTTTTCTCACGACTCAATTAGGATGGCTATATGCTAATGCTCCTTACTTTTTCTCAAAATAACGTGGAATTATTCACCAGTAGGGATGTCGATACGGTACTGAAAAAAATTGATAGTTCTCACAATATTTGGTTGCGCTGTATTCAATTCCGCGATCGGACTGGAACGGCCAAAATTATCAAGCACTTTGGTCTCAATCCTTCTCGTGTTAATATGATTTTCAACCATTCCCCTCTAGGAATTGATGAAGACGTAGAAGATTGTTTATTTGACAGCTATGAAATCCTAACTCCTAAAATAAAAAATCATGAGTTTGAGGTTGCACGTGGCAATATTGTACTTGGAAATAATTTTATTATTACCTTTGAAATTACTGAATTAAAAATTTTAAATATTTTAGTTAATAATCTGCAAAAGCGAACTCTAGATATTCAGAAATGGAGAACTGACTATGTTTTTTATCTTATTTTTAAAGAGGTTTTAAATAATTACCATACTGTGTTTGAGTATATTTCTAGAAAACTTGATGATTTAGAAGATGAGGTTTTAGATAATTCTGGTGATGAATTAACATATAAAAAAATTGCTACGATGAGGCAATCGACTCGTTCAGGACGCCGTAATTTTCAAAGCATCAAGTCACTTATGGCTATTATGGATAGCGAAGATTTCCAATGGCTCACCCAACCAGTCAAGGAACTATTCAATCAAGAATTGGTTCATCACGTTGATAAACTCTGGCAAGAATATCAAGCTCTGAGAGCCTGGATGTCAGAATTAATGGAAATTCAACGTGATAATATTGCTAGTAAAACAGGTGAACGAATTAATCGCCTGACTATTCTCTCGACTATATTCTTACCAATCACTTTCATGTCTGGTTTCTATGGTATGAACTTCAAATATATGCCGGAATTGGATCAAGCTTGGGCTTATCCTGCTGTGATATGCGTGATGACATCAATTGTGATTGGTAGTATTCTTTATGCTAAAAAACAACGTTGGTTATAGTATCTATCAAGTTAATTTATAATTCATAATTTAAAAGGGTTTGTACCCAGTAATCATACAAGCAACATTGTTTTATCTGAGCTTTAATTTTTTTTACATAATATATTTATTAGTTATCTATTTTTTAGTTAAACACTATTGATGAAATAGGAAAATTCACATCTAATTTGGAATTGTTATATGCTTGCATTAAGTAGACTAAATCAACCCTAAATCGGTAAAAAAGGTGAATCTATCATTGATTATTCGCGCTGAAGAACACAACGATAAAATAGCAATCTCTACAACGGATGGAGCATTTACCTATCGAGATTTGCTTCACACTTCCAGTCAAATAGCAACAGGTCTTCTTAAGAATGCAGAAGATTTACAGGAGCAGCGAGTTGCCTTTCTCATCCCGCCTGGGTTTGAGTATGTAGCCACTCAATGGGGAATTTGGCGTGCTGGTGGCATAGCTGTACCTTTGTGTATTTCCCACCCGCGACCAGAATTGGAGTATGTAATCACTAATTCTGGAGCATCGATTATTGTTGCTCATCCTAATTTTGAGGGGATATTGCGATCGCTCGCCCAAGACCACAATCTGAGATTTATTCTCACCTCAGAAAGGCTCCCATCTAATATTGGTCGTCTCCCAGAAGTAGATATCACTAGACGCGCCTTAATTCTCTACACTAGCGGTACAACAGGTAAACCGAAGGGTGTAGTTACAACCCATCAAAATATTCAAGCGCAAGTGACTAGCTTAATCACCGCTTGGGAATGGAAATCTAGCGATTCTCCTGCAAAGACGCAGCGCGATCGCATTTTGCATATCCTGCCACTACATCATATTCATGGGATTATTAACGTACTAACTTGTGCTTTATGGGCTGGCGCGGAGTGTCAGATGTTAAGCAAGTTTGATGCCGAAACCGTTTGGAATCGAATTTGTGACGGTGACTTAACCCTATTTATGGCAGTACCAACAATTTATGTAAAGCTGATTGCTGCTTGGGAAACTGCCTCTAAGGAACGCCAAAAAAGGATGTCTGAAGGTTGTGCTAAAATGCGCCTGATGGTTTCTGGCTCGGCAGCATTACCGGTTCAAGTTTTAGAAAAGTGGCAGACTATCAGCGGTCATTTTCTGCTTGAGCGCTATGGCATGACAGAAATCGGCATGGCGTTATCGAACCCTTTACACGGTGAACGGTTGTCTGGATATGTAGGAAAGCCTCTACCTGATGTTGAAGTAAGATTAGTGGATGAGAACGGAGAGTTAGTCCCAGCAGGAACATCAGGAGAAATCCAAGTTAAAGGGCCCGGAGTGTTTCTAGAATATTGGCAAAATCCCCAAGCAACCGCCAAAGCCTTTCAAGATGGCTGGTTTTGTACTGGAGATACCGCCGTAGTCGAGAACGGCAACTACCGGATTCTGGGACGGATGAGTGTGGATATCATCAAAACCGGAGGGTATAAAGTTTCAGCTTTAGAAATTGAAGAAGTGCTGCGATCGCATCCAGATATTCAGGAATGTGCAGTGGTTGGGGTTGCTGATTTAGAGTGGGGTGAACGGGTGTGCGCCGCGTTAGTATTGCAAGGGTCACAACCTTTAACATTAGAATCTTTTAGGAGTTGGGCAAAAGAGCGATTAGCTGTCTATAAAGTGCCAACCCAAATTCTGACACTTGAAGAATTACCACGCAACGCGATGGGGAAAGTGACTAAGCCGACAGTGGTTGAGCTATTTCGCTCAAGCTGAAATTGCGTATGAGTTTTTTGACAGTTTTCCTTTTCGGGGTTGTGTTATGTCGGATAAAATCGTTCGTTACAAACCTTGGTCAGTTGAATTGATTATATCAGGGGGTCAAACAGGAGCCGATCGTGCAGCTCTTGATTGGGCAATTAAGCATAATATTCCCCACAGTGGATGGTGTCCAAAAGGTCGTTTAGCAGAAGATGGAGTTATTGAACCAAAGTACACATTAAAGGAAACATCATCGTCTGTATATGAAGAGCGAACAGATTTGAATGTACGAGATTCTGATGCCACTGTGATATTCACCATAGCTCCACAACTTATAAAAGGATCATTGCGGACATTATCATGTGCTAAGAAATACAAGAAACCTTGGATTCATTTAGTGAAGTTGAATAATGCTTTGGAACCTTACATTCAACTATTGGAATTTCTACAAAAACATAATGTTCGTGTGTTAAATGTTGCAGGCTCACGTGAATCAGAAGAAAGTGAGGTTGGTAACTTCGTCACCAATACTCTTCAAAGTTTGTATGAGAAATCTATGTCGTAGGTTTTTTATTAACTGACGATCGCTATTGTGAAACACAATCAAGCAGCCCAAGATATGCGTGCAATGTTTTGAATTAGGGATTGTTTTAACTGGTTTCTCACCCTTTTGGCATATCCTTCGGTGTTTTGGGCGGGCACCAAAAGAGGTTTTTGCTGGACACACCAAGGGATTCCAGAATTTCTCGCATCACCTTTGTGCAGTACATCCAGTGTCCCAAATCGTCATACATGCGATCGGGATTAAACTCCACATTGTAGTGCAGCACATTGGGAAGGTCTAAAAACTCATCATCGCTTTGGGGAGAAAGAAGCAAGAGATGAAATGGCTTCCCCTGGCATTGTTTTTGCAGCTTGTTGACCAGATCAATCACACCACCGCGATCGCAAATTCCCGTGCGAACAAAAAGTACTTTGTCACAGTGCCGCAGTGCGTACCAAAACCTTTCAGAGCGTGCCGTGTAGCGAACCCGCATCCGTTCGTGGACGGGAGACATATCTTGAACAGGGTCGTCTGTCTCCTCGACTTCATGGGCAAAGGATAAACCCGACCACTTACTGTGGTAGATTCTGCCTGCATCGGGACTGTAGTGCAGAAAGGCAGGATTCCACATATCATAAAAACCGTTTTCGATGGCATCCGCAACATCTGCAATATTCGTGGTGCGCGTTAGATCAAAGGGAAAGGCGGGGCCATCGTACTCCATCTTATACAGCATCATGCGGACAGCACAGCGATCGCCAAGGGGAAGAATCGCCACACGGCTGAGATCCGATAACTGACATTTGTATTGGAAAAACACCGCAGACTTAGGTGGTGCTTTCACTCGACTTTCTAGCCCATCATTGCCAATCATCATGGTGCGAAAGGGGGCATCGGGATGAAGCGGATCTTCATAGACACCTGATGGCACGGCTTTAAGTGCGTTGCAAACCTCTGTCCACATCGGCTGGATGTTGTACTCGTTATCTGATTCGTTAATCACCCAGAGGTGGCGTTCGTCCGCTTGCAAAATCCCCAGATGCCCGTCATAGAACAAAACTTGTGAGTTGTTTGGCGAAAAAAGATTGAAGGCGGCGCTATATTCTACGTCGGCACCAGGGGGAATGTCTACTGTGGTTGCGATCACACCATCCTCTACAGCAAAGAAGGGGAGCGTCCCCGGCTTGGTATTCTTTGCAATATAAATACCTGATATCAATCCAGCCTTACTTTGCAGTGCAGTTTGTAGTTCTTGCCAATAGGGAGCGATCGTATAGCTGTATTTTGATGAATTAACGATTCGTAAACGTTTCTCTTCAATACAGACAGAGACATGAAAGCCCCCATTATCAAAGTAGATGGGAAATTCATTCGGTTGCTGGAAGCGTTGTTTTTCTTTTGCTAATCCGTCTTTGTTGATATCGAATAGGTGGTGGTCGATCTGCTGATACATGAGGCTATGACCGACTGTATTAGGGTGAGCCGGATCGAAGGATGTCCCCGCTTTCCATCGTCCTTGTCCATCATCCACGGCTGCCAACCAATCCAGTACAGGTACGCCCCAACTGAGCATTCGTTTGTGTGTGTCTCGTATCAGCGAGTAATGTTCCAGGGAATAATCACCGTTGGGATAGACTCCGCCCAGAATTGGGATTGCTCCGATGTCGCGCGTCATTTTCACAAGCTGCTGCAAGCCACTTTCAAACCGTCGCTGTACTGCTCGTCGTTCGTGAGGGGGACAGTAAGCTAACCCTTCGTTGCCTAGAGACAGAGCAATAATCACAATATCTGGTTGTTCTGGGGTGACAAACCAGGGGAATCGAGCGTTCGTTCTGCTGACATTTGCCCCTACCTCCGACACATTCACGAGTTTGTGCCCATATTTTTGCTGCAAAGCCTGTGCCAATAACCAGACCCAACCTTTCAAAAACCAGGCTTTATGACCTAATGCGACGGAACTGCCAATGACCACGATTTTTAACCCTTCAGACTTTTCATCTAGGGGTATCCTGACAGCAGGCTCCTCAATGTATCCGAAGGGATAAGGTTGTAAATAACTGAATGCGCCATCATCCACAATAATTGTGCTGGCATCATCGTTAGGGTCAATCGGAATCCAGCGATTTGTATCTAGTAAGCTCTCCCATCGGGCGTTGCCGTTTGCATCGAGACGTATATATTTATATTCAACTCTCTGTCCATCGCCTGACTCTAAAGGCGGTTGAATGTCAAATTCTATATCTGTCCACCATAAAGGATAGCGATCGCCACTTGTACGCAGGTGCACACATTTGGTGATGTCCCACAATCCCAACTCTGGAAGAGAACCGACCAGACCAATGGATTCGCCCGTTTGAGTGTATGCACTGATCTGGAATCGATACATAGAGTTTATCCTGATTTAGTGAGTACGATACCAAACAGTCAGGCTGAATCCTTAAACCTGTTTTGACAATATCACATACAACTCTTAATAATCCGGTATTAATCCTGTTAAGTATACTGTAGCTCTGATTTAAATCATCCAAAGCTACCAGCAGTAAAGTTTTTCAAAAATTAATTAGGATTTATATAGAAGATTTAATAGTGATTAAATAAAATATATTGTATTAAAAGTCTTGATACAACTAAGAAAAAATCAAAAAAAGGATAAGGTTAAGTTAAATTTTTCCTTCAACAGCACTGAAAATATGTAAAATTACGTAGGTACAATTCATGAATTGTGCTTACGTAATTTTCGGAGATGTTTAATGAACTGTCCCTCTCAATGATTCAGCATCAACGGGTTTGATTAGGTAAGTCTGCAATAAATGCCCAACAATGGAGGCTATTAAGGGTAATTTTTGGCAGAATTTTACAATTGGTGAGCGCTCGCTCTTGTTAATCTCTGCTAGTTTCAGATTAAGGTCAGAACACTTCTCCAACCGTCGGAAAAACTCTGGGTGATTTGTATTCAAAATCAGAGGAAAAGCCCGTGCAGCAGTGTTATTCGTCTCTTGAATGACTCTAGTATTATATTCGCGCGGGTCTATCCCAATGGATTGATAAAAGGTTGCGCGTTCAAATACCGTCAAAGTGTGAGTAGCAAAAACTGTCAGCAAAAAGAAGCGTACCCACAATCTAGCTCTCCAATTGTTCCATAGCTGAGGTTGCGATCGCAGCAGCGCTTTGAAAAAATCTCCATGTCGATTTTCATCCTGACACCAACTTTCAAACTTGCAAAACAGCGGATAAATTTGGTGTTCTGGATGTTTTTCCATGTGGCGATACACCAAGATGTAACGCCAGTAGCCAATTTTCTCGGAAAGGTAGACTGTGTAAATAATCCACTCTGGCGGAAAGAAGGTATAAGTGCGATTTTTGGTTAAATAACTTAAGTCAAGGGAAAGATTAAAGTCTGCCATTGATTTATTCAAAAATCCTGCATGGCGTGCTTCATCCCGTGCCATAAAATTAAAGGCTTCTGCCAGAATGGGATTGCGGTTTTTCAGACGACGCGATAATTCTTTGAACAGTAGAAATCCAGAAAACTCTGATGTGCAGGAACGTTCCAAAAAGTCAATAAAAGCGGCGCGTGTTTCCCCGTCAATGTGATCCCAACACTGTTGAAATTCTTCATCACGGACAAAGTGATGACGGTTATAGTCTGCTCGTAACTCCTCTACAATTGCCAGTAACTCCGCCTCCTGCGCCGAAATATCCAACTGTGCCGCAGCTTCAAAGTCAGTAGTGTAAAACCGGGGTGTTAATAATGTTTCTTGAACAGGTGCTTTTACACCTGGCTTCAGTAACTCAGGTTCGGAGGTTTCCAGAGACTTAACCATAAGAATCCTTTTATTGTTTTATGCCTCAAAAGTTATATAACCATAAATAGGCTATTGAGGACATCAGTTAAATTATTGAAAGTAAATTGTCAGAAATAAACTTACTATTTGCTGTTTTAGGGGGTGGATCTAGCTTAGAGTTGGTGATTCCTGGAAATTAGCAAGAATTTTTCACCTAACTCCGGAATGTGGCATGTGTGGGTAAATTCAGGGCGTATCTGCTGCGGCATCGACTGCTAGCATCGCTTGGAGTTCTTCACACTGCTTGACCAGGGGAATGCCCAGTTTTGAGGCGATCGCCAAAGCTTGAGCGCAAAAGACACATGCTAAGTCTTGCTGTCCTGTTTTTTGGTGGAGTTCTCCCAGTCTCAGGAGGGCTTCGGCTTCATTAGTCCGATCATCCAGTTCTTTGAATATCTCCAGGGATGTTTGTAAGTGTTGTTGAGCTTCTGAATACTGCTCAAGATTGATCAGTGTTATGCCCCAAGCAAGCAGTGAAATTCCTTCTACCACACGATCATACATTTCAGGTTCACGAGCAATAGTCAAACTTTGCTGAAGGCAATTAATGGCTTGCTCATAGTTGCCCAAAGACTTGTAAGCAATGCCCAGATTGCCCAGTGCCTCCCCTTCTGCCCGTCGGTGAGCAATTTCACGGGCAATAGTCAAACTTTGCTGAAGGCAATTAATGGCTTGCTCATAGTTGCCCAAAGACCTGTAAGCAATGCCCAGACCGCTCAGTGCCTCTCCTTCTCTCTGGCGATCACCAACATCACGGGTAATGGTCAATTGTTGCTGATAATATTCAATCGCATGAGGATAGTTGCCCAGAGACCAGTAAACATTGCCCAGCCCTCCCAGTGCATCCCCTTCTCCTTGGCGATAGCCAATGTTACGGGCAGTTGTTAAACTCTGCTGAAAGTTTTCAATCGCTTGAGAATAGTTACTCGACCATAAATAAGCATTCCCAATACCTTTCTCACAAACCACATCCACTAAATCATCTAACTTACCGAGAATCCGCTTATAAAGTGGAAGCATTTCCCGATAGTAACCCCACCCCAGAAGTTGATCGCCTACCTTCTGGTTAATCAGAATTGTTTTGGCTTCCTCCCAGTCCTCAACCTGACAATAATGGTCAAAGGCTTCCACAGAACCCCGTACTTTCTCAAGATTGGGTGCATTCAGTTCTGGCTCGACTATGAGCCATTCATGAGCAGCCGTGCGTTCTGCCTCTTGCCACTGTGCCTCATTCGTTTTCAAAAAGCTACGCGCTACACTCCTAACCAGATTGTGCTGGCGCAATAAAAGCACCCCATCCCTTCTCAACTCTTCTTCTACCAAGTTGTGGGACTTCAATAACTTGATAGCTGCCCACTGCTTATCTTCTGACAGGTTTCCCAACATTGCCGCCCAAAATTCTTCTGGCACTGGACGGCGATAAACTGAACTGCGGCAAAGCATTTGATAAGCATCCAGTGGTAGGCGTTGCAACGACTTTTCTACCCGTTGCTTTACCCTCAGTTGCAATGCACGGGGCGATATTCTCTGCTGT
Source organism: Nostoc sp. ChiQUE02 (assembly GCF_034531305.2). Taxonomy (NCBI): domain Bacteria; kingdom Bacillati; phylum Cyanobacteriota; class Cyanophyceae; order Nostocales; family Nostocaceae; genus Nostoc; species Nostoc sp. ChiQUE02. The sequence goes on along the minus strand of NZ_JAVRBN020000010.1, from coordinate 216,990 downwards.
TGCGGATCGCGGTCAATTTCATCAAATTCAGCTCGGTAACGCTGCCAGTATTGCTCTACATTGCCATTGAAAGGCTTATCTAGAATATCTCTCGCAATCACCTGAATCACCAGGGGATGACCCTCATACAGCTTGCCAATCCGCTTCAGGGTCTCTGTTCCTAACCCATCAGGCTTCAGCCCATTCTTCTCAAACAACTGCAACTGCTCTTGTTCTGATAATCCACCCAAATCCTGACTATGCCAATAACGGGGATAACGCTCCCCCTCCTCCTCCAATTCTTCCGATAAAGCTTGAGTTGTGAGCAGGAGTTGACTTTGACAGCCTTCCCCCGCCAGCAGTTGGTGAAAGAATTCCATCCACAGGTTATCTACGAACGCATTCCATCCAGTCTGATCATCTCCCTGTAAAAGCATCTCCACCGAATCAATCTGCACCAGAAATCGATTATTCCTCAGAGTTTGCAACAGGTGATTAAGTGCGTTCTGTGGGTCTTTCTGGTCTTCTAGTGTTACCGTTTCTCCCAGCTTCGGTAACAGGGAAAGCGCCCCACTAATAAAGTCTCTTCTCTGTCCTCGGTCATCGAAATTGAGACGATGGAACTGTGCGCCATTCTCGTAGACTTCCACCACTAACCGCTCTGCGAGTACCGTCTTGCCAATACCCGTGATCCCTCTCAGTGCTAAGATCCGGCATCCTTCCTGAAGCTTTTGGGTGAGCGCTTTAATAAGTGAGTCACGCCCCACCCAAGTCGCTGGATCATAGTGAGAAAGCGATCGCGTAAAGCGTGTATTTTCAGAGGTTCCCGGAAAGGGTACGTGTGCTGGTATCTGCCGTTCACTGGCTCTTCCTGGAAACTGAGGTCGCTGGTTGGGCTTCATTCGACCTTCTTGAATGGCTGCCAAAAGTCGTTGTTGTGCCTCTGCTTCAGCACAGTCAAACACATCTACATGCACAATCTGAGCCAACAGCCCTGGTGGATGGCAGTCTTCTACTCGGATGGGGATGAGTTTACAGTTTTGACTGGTGGGGTCTAGAGCAAAGGCGGCTGCCCATTCAGATTGAGGGAAGGGTTTATCCAGGTAGAGCGATGATAAAACTGCAATCGTCCGGTTGGCTTGGATAGTGGCTTGCTGCATATCCAGCACAAAGTTGCCACCAACTCGGAAGTCCCATGCTTGAATCACCACTATATATCCAGCCTCCTCCAACACCCAGGCAATCCACTCAGCCCACGAGCGATCGCGTCCGGTATAACTGATGAAGAAGTCTTTGGAAGTCGATGTCGGGTTACTCATTGGTGCAGGACTTCGAGCGGGGAAAATTTCAACTTTCTAGCCCCACTCTCACAGGGTGACAACGAAGTTGTAAGCCATGCGCTGAGGGAGTGATACTCTGTTAAATAAATATTAGTATCTTTATAGTTATATATAAATTAATAGTTAAATAATCTTAGTGAAAATGAAAATAGCTGGGATCTACATCGGCAGTGGTACTTGCTGGATAGAGTGATGCAGATCCAGTCTAAACCTAGAATAAGAATCTTTTAGCTGGCCCTGGCAGGCATCCTGAGGCGGTGACTGCCCAGAAACCTTGCGCTTGAATATGAAGGAAGCAACAATGAGTAGCAATCTAGCCATCAAACTGCGCTCTGGAACTCAACAAGCCCACACATCGGCGGAAAATGTGGGATTCATGAAATGTTTTCTGAAAGGAGTTGTGGATAAAGACTGCTTCGCCAAGTTCTTAAGCAACTTGTATTACGTTTACAGCGAACTAGAAGCGGCATTAGATAGTCATGTAGAGCATCCTGTGATTAGTGCAGTTTACTTTCCCGAACTTAATCGCCAATCCTCTCTCGAAAAAGACATGGTGTTCTATTATGGGGATAATTGGAAAGAGCAAGTTACACCCTCACCTGCTACCCAGACCTACATTGACCGCATTCGGGAAATTTCTGCTAGTGAACCAGCCTTATTGCTAGGTCATGCCTACACTCGCTACATGGGCGATCTTTCTGGGGGTCAAATGCTACAAAAAGTTGCCCAGTCAGCCCTGAAGCTTTCTGGCTATGAGGGCACATCCTTTTACAATTTTGAGCAAATTCCTGACAAAAAGGCATTTAAGGATAAGTATCGTCAGGCATTAAATGCATTACCCGTTGATGATATAACAGCAGAACGGATTGTTGCAGAAGCTAATAATGCCTTTGGATTGAATTTACAGATGGCTCAAGAGTTAGAAGGAAGTTTAATTAAAGCACTCGGTCAAGTTCTGTTTAATAGCCTCACTCGTTCCCAGAATTCAGGTAGTACTGAAGTAACTGCGGCTAATTAATTTTGTCATTAGTCATTAGTCATTAGTCATTAGTCATTTGTCATTGGTCATTTGTTATTCTCCCCCTGCCCCCTGCTCCCTGCTCCCTGCCCCCTGCTCCCTGCTCCCCTCATCCCTCATTCATTGGAAAGCAACTCAATGGTTTTTCTATTACCTGGTGTCAAGTTTGATCTGGATCTGATTCAAAAGTACGACACTCGTGCACCTAGATACACCAGTTACCCGCCCGCTACAGAGTTAAGCGATACATTCACCGAAACTGATTTTAAGGCCGCGATCGCAGCCTCGAATCAACGTAAAACTCCTCTTTCTTTGTATTTCCACATCCCCTTTTGCCAAAGTGCTTGCTACTTCTGCGGCTGTAATACGGTAATTTCCAACAACAAGAATATTGCTAAACCTTATGTGGAGTCTTTGGTTCAAGACATCAAAAACACCGCAGCTTTAATCGATTCAGACAGAAAAGTGCTGCAAATCCACTGGGGAGGCGGTACTCCTAATTACTTGGATCGTCACCAAATAGAATTTTTATGGAAAAACATCAATCGTCATTTCAATATCGATCCACAAGCAGAAATCTCAATTGAGATTAATCCCCGCTATATCGATAAAAACTACATTTTCTTTCTGAGACAGATTGGGTTTAACCGCATTAGTTTTGGTATCCAGGATTTTAATAGCCAAGTTCAAGTAGCAGTTAATCGTGTCCAGCCGGAAGAAATGCTCTTTGATGTTATGAGTTGGGTCAAAGAAGCTAAGTTTGAAAGTGTGAATGTAGACCTAATTTATGGTTTACCCTATCAAACCCGCGAGACTTTTCGGGAGACCCTGAAAAAGACTATCGAATTAGATCCCGATCGAATTGTAGTCTTTAACTTTGCTTATGTACCGTGGCTCAAACCGACGCAAAAAAATATTCCTCAAGAGGCGCTACCTCCAGCAGAAGAAAAGTTAGAGATTCTGAAAATGACCATTGAAGAATTGACAAATAACCAATATTTATTTATTGGGATGGATCATTTTGCTAAAACTAATGACGAACTAGCGATCGCTCAACGCAATGGCACTCTCAAACGCAACTTCCAGGGCTATACTACCCACGCTGAGACAGAACTCTTTGGTTTTGGTGCCACATCCATCAGTATGCTAGAAGATGCTTATGCCCAAAACCACAAGGAATTAAAGGATTATTATCAGACACTTGCAGCAGGTGCTTTACCTGTTAGTAAAGGTATTAAGCTTACTCAGAATGACATCATCAGACGGGATGTGATTATGGGAATTATGTCTCACTTTCAGCTTCATAAGCAAGACATTGAAAACAAATATCATATTAATTTTGATGAATATTTCTCCGAGGAACTAGAGGCGTTAAAACCACTAGAAGGCGATGGTTTAGTCAGTTTATCAAAAAATCAAATCCAGATTACAGATATTGGTAGATTACTAGTCAGAAATATTGCCGTCATATTTGATACTCACACCAGAACGCGAGAGACAAAATTTTCCCGCGCCATTTGAGATCGCTTCTGCAAATGTTGGCTATATATAATCCCCTCAATCTACCTTAAAAATAACGGTTGAGGGAATATGATATATTCGATGTTCACAAGAATTAGTGTGAGCAAAATTTTCTGTTTTAATTTTTCATCCCCAAAAAGTTAGATAAAATTTTTCTTTCTGAAGATAGATATAAAATAATATAAATCAATTAGCTTTTTAGTGTCGCCTATTTCTAAAGCCAATCAGGTCTATGAATATATTATATTTAATAAATTATATCTTAATCTAGAAAAAACTTTTGGTTACCATTCTCATTCTAGGAATGCAAATTTTTATTTAATTTTGATATAAACTATTTTGTCTTACTTTTGGATTTAGTATTTATCCCATGTGGTAGAAAGAATTGTGAATCAAAGTTGATAACTTAGATATAAGTGAGATTGTTGAGGCAGTTATGAGTATTATTGCTTGGGTAGTTTTAGGACTTTTGGCAGGTGCGATGCCTAACGGCGGGCTATGCCTACGCTAAAGCTATTTATCCTGGCTATCAAGGTGGTGGAATTCTCTCCACAATGATTTTAGGTATCATTGGTGCTTTCATCGGTGGAAGTCTGTTTACCTTGCTACGAACAGGAACTCTACAAATTACTGCGGCTGGCGCTGGTTTAACTCTTCCTGGTATTTTAGTGGCTGTGCTTGGCGCAGTTGTTGCTATTTATTTATGGGGATTAATCAGAAGAAGCAGCAATGCCTAATCGCTGATTGGCAGTTATCAACACTGACATGACTACTGTATTTTATTAGTCTTCTAGTTTACCTGTTTGAGAGAGCTATCAAACGTCAAATTAGCTCTGTCTGGAAAAATACTAAAAGACAATAAAATAGCCGATCCATTTTGTAACATCATAATTTTTGGAAGTGTAAATCTATGTTTTTTCACAAAAAAGAGCCTATTCATGCAGTTAACGTTAGTGAACCAAACCCTCGTTTTGCTCAGTTACTTTTAGAGCAGTTTGGCGGTGCTACTGGAGAACTTAGTGCAGCACTTCAATATTGGGTTCAATCATTCCATGTTGAAAATGCTGGAATTAAAGACATGCTCCAAGATATTGCGATTGAGGAATTCAGCCATTTAGAAATGGTTGGTAAACTCATTGAAGCTCATACTAAGAATACGGATCAAACAGAGGCTTATAAGAGTACTCTCTTTGCAGTCCGTGGGATTGGGCCTCATTTTCTAGATAGTCAAGGTAATGCTTGGACTGCAAGTTACTTGAATGAGGGTGGAGATGTAGTGCGTGATTTAAGAGCTAACCTCGCAGCTGAAGCTGGTGCTCGTCAGACTTACGAAGAGTTGATTAAGTTGGCAACTGACAAAGGAACCCAAGAGACTTTAGTGCATCTACTAACACGAGAAATTTCTCATACCCAGATGTTTATGAAAGCTCTAGATTCACTTGGAAAGTTGACAGATCCATTCTTTGGTAATATTAAGCCAGATGAAACTGTTGCTCTTTACTACAACCTATCTACAAATGGTGATGGTAAAGATGAGCGTGGCCCTTGGAATTCTGAGCCAACATTCAAATACATTGCTGATCCGCTAGCAAGTCACTCTTAATCCCATAGGTTGCAGTTAGAATATAGGGTGATTTTAGGTAAAGGGATTTTTGGTATATTCTGTAAAACTCCCAATCATTTAGTCGACTCTTTGTCCCACCTTATTTAGCAATTTTTGGGCTTTTTAACTACCTACATCTTGTGGGCAAAAAGATTCCCGACTTATTAGAAGAGTCGGGAATTTCAGCTAAGTATTTGGGTATTACACTCAAGTTAAAATTAACTATGGCTAGAAATATTTAGCCACACTGAAGAAGTCAGAGCGATCGCTCTTCAATGTCTACATCAAAATTTCTGACTTCAGAAATTAACTCAACTCAAAATCAAAACTCAGAATCAGGAGATTGACTTGTGATTGTTAACGCTACGCCAAATGGTTGGGAAGTCATTTATCATCGTGCTCATGCTTTGTTAGCAGCTCAACTGGCAGGACAGTGGCGACGTAAAAATGCCCCAGCAAGGTTATATGAAACGCTAGCGGCAATTTCTCATCACGATGACCTAGAAAAAGAGTGGGAAGAAGATATTCTGACTGAAGCGGGTGCGCCAAAGGACTTCACCCTCAACTCAGATGCCGATGCAGATGTCGGTGTCGATAAATTGGCTGAACTGGCAAAGAATGCCCTTTACCGTGGACGATGGGTGGCTCTATTAATTTCTATGCACATCAGCCGTTTAAATGAACCAAGGCGGGGTAAGTCTTCAAAACTAGACAAAGTTTTGGATGAACAACTTCAAAATCAGCAACGTTGGCGCAAAGAACTGGGCATCAAAAAAGAGGAAGTTGATGCAGCCTATGCATTTATGCAATGGTGCGATCGCCTTTCTCTCATCTTATGTCAGCAGGAACTACCTGACGATGAGCGGTTTTTAGAAATTAGCAAGGGCCCTGAAGGTCAACGCTATGACATTATGAAGCGCAGTGATAACTTGGTTGTTGTCGAACCCTGGCCTTTCCAAGATGATAAATTTACAGTCAACGTCGAAGCCTGCGACCTCTCCCAGGTGAAATTTGAAAGCAGCACCGAACTAACTCAAGCGCTACAAGAAGCTCCCATCAAGGTACTAGAGTGGACATTCGTTAAGAGTTAGATTACACATACCTGGAAAAAAGACAAGGGTTAGGACTAGGGCGTGTTTTCAAACTACAACCACAATAACAAATGCGATCGCTGAAGTAACAAATGCGATCGCTGAAATAACAAATGCGTAGATGTAGCCAGCTATGGGCATCACCGAAATTACAATGACAGTCTTAATTGCCTATACATATTTGCCTACAAAACCCTCACTTGATATTTATTCTAAAGACTTACCGGCCCTTCCTCCTGCCGTTTTTTAGTTCATCGAACTCACGTTATATTATGATTGCACTCACTATTTAAGACATTAGAACTCAGTATTCAATAAAAAAGAGCCAGAGAACTAACACTCTCTGACTCAAAGCTGGAGACAAAAGAATCATCAAATAAAGGCTAACTTGGGTAAGAACCTAAAATCTTCCCAGGTTATGCAGCCCTAAGATAGTGCCCACTCCTAAGATATGACCAAAGGCGGTAGTTGCTAAAAGGGCTGGTAAACCAAAACCACCAAAGAAATTGGCTGAGGGTAGCTTTGGTTCTGCGTTGGGATATTTGATGGTAGATTTACCAAAGGCAATGGCAATGATATTAGCGATAATCATAATCAGTCCAACTGTAGGACTCCATTGCAGAGGTGTGGTTGCAGCAGCGAGTAAGGTTGAAGTCAACACCTGATTTGCTCCTGAAATTTATTAATGGTTGAAAACATAATCTGAAACTTTCCGAAGCAAATTCCAGAAAGTACCCAATTTTGCATCAATATTTAACAGTTATTCTTACTACTTAATACAACAAGAGTTCAACGAGGTGAGTTGACTGTGGTAACTGGTTTGAACTTCAATGTCCGAAGTAAGTAATATTTTAGTTCTTATTTATACTTAATTTTTAAAGTTAAAGGGGAACTAATAGATATTAATGACAAGATTTTTTATAAAAAACTAACACAAAATATCAGCAGTAAGTTATTTAGCGATCGCAGCGGCAGTTAAATTTTTTAGTCAATTTTAAGACAAATTATCTCAAAATCTTTGAAAATTCGTGGACAATCTTTTAGCTAGGGCTGGTTACTTACAGCTCCCAGGAAAATAAACTTCTTTAGATATTGACCTAAAAGGTTTACCTACTCTGCCTGCAACTGCTTTTTACAGGGGATGGCAAGTTAGTGAGGCACAGTGCTTTGGTCTACAAGCCTGATAAAAAACCTTCTTTACTCGTAACTCGTAACTCCTACTGTAACTTCATCGAACTCATGTCAATGCATCTATCTATAGAATTGTATCTGCACAAAACAGATAAAAAAATATAATTTTCATCCATCAAAAGGATGAGATGCAAGTATAACAATTTCCTATATCTAAAGAAATTAAATACAAATATTTAATCTGAAAGTATACTTCTGGTAGAAGATGTAAAAAAATATTAGACATAGTAAATTAAAATCAATATTAATCAAAGTTCCTAAACAATTCAGGTAAGCGTGCTATTAAACACGCACTTGGAACAGCCTAAAACTTTGTTAAAATCAGCAACACACAAACTATGAACTCTACCACCGAAAAACGTATCGCCTTGATTTCCGTCCACGGAGACCCGGCGATTGAAATAGGGAAAGAAGAAGCTGGGGGACAAAATGTTTATGTGCGCCACGTAGGTGAAGCACTAGCGCAGCTAGGATGGCAAGTTGATATGTTTACCCGCAAGGTGAGTCTGGAGCAAGACTCGATTGTTGAACATAGCGACAATTGTCGAACTATTCGTTTAAAAGCTGGCCCCCTTGAGTTTGTGCCGCGAGATGAAATTTTTGAATATCTGCCAGAATTTGTGGATAATTTCCTTAAATTTCAAGTAAAAAACGATGTTACATACGAGTTAGTTCATACTAACTATTGGCTCTCTAGTTGGGTGGGGATGGAGTTAAAGAAAATCCAAAAGAGTAAACAGGTTCACACCTACCACTCTTTAGGAGCAGTCAAGTACAACACTATAGAAGATATTCCTCTGATTGCTAGTCAGCGATTAGCAGTGGAAAAAGAAGTGTTGGAAAAAGCAGAGCGAATTGTAGCGACAAGTCCGCAAGAACAGCAACACATGCGATCGCTAGTTTCCACAAAAGGCAATATCGACATCATTCCCTGCGGTACAGATATTCAGCGGTTTGGTTCGATTGCACGAGAAGCAGCCAGGGCTGAATTAGGAATTGACAAAGATGCCAAAGTTGTATTATACGTAGGACGTTTTGATCCACGCAAAGGGATAGAAACCTTAGTGCGGGCAGTAAATCAGTCTGGGCTACGCGACTCCAAGAATCTCCAGCTAATTATTGGTGGTGGTAGTACTCCAGGTAACAGCGACGGAATTGAGCGCGATCGCATTGAGCAAATCGTCAACGAATTGGGGATGAGTGACTTTACCACTTTTGCCGGTCGTCTGAGTCAAGATATTTTGCCAACTTATTACGCAGCTGCTGATGTTTGCGTTGTTCCCAGTCATTACGAACCCTTTGGACTCGTAGCGATCGAAGCGATGGCAAGCGGTACACCAGTTGTGGCTAGTGATGTCGGTGGACTTCAGTTTACTGTAGTTAATGAAGAAACTGGTTTATTGGCTCCACCGCAAGATGTAGATGCCTTTGCAGCTGCTATTGACCGAATTCTCTTAAGTCCAGAATGGCGAGATGAATTGGGTAAAGCTGGTAGAAAGCGCGTCGAAACTAAGTTTAGCTGGGATGGTGTCGCAAATCAACTGAGTGAACTTTACACCCAACTGTTGCAGCCACAAACAGTAGCGTCAACAGCAAAAGAACTAGTACACTCAACCGCCGAACTAGTGCAATCAACAACAAAAGAACTAGTACACTCAACCACAGAACTAGTGCAGTCAGCAGCAAAAAAGCCAGTTTTAGCTGCTAAATAATGCTTTTGCATAACAGATAATGGTGAGTGAGTAACTCGGATAAAATTTTGGGTTTAACCCTCACAGAATTCAGGAGTCAGGAGCCAGAATTTAGAATTGAATTGTGTGAGAGTGGTGGATAGGGCAGTGTTAACGAGTCAGCGAGCTTCTGAATAAAGCGCTTTAAGTCTCCCACGAGAGTGATTCTGACTACTGAATTCTTCTTCAAGTTTGGCAGCGATCGCTAGAGCTTGGAAAACTCGACACCAAAAACAAACTGTATAAAAAACTAACTTATTACTTAAACGCAGAAGCTTATCTTATGATAATTTCTGTGTTTTTTTATTCGCAGCTATCACCAAACCAAGTAACCGCTATGATAGTTGAGGTCTGTTATGCTTTAACTAAACAAAAATAAAAGCATAGCGATCGCTACCATTTGAATGTTAACAAGTAATCGCTTTGCAACCAGTTGACTTTACCACTCTCACAGCTGCTTGTAGCGAAATCCGCGCTAACTGGCTACCATCACGCTTAGAACAGGTTTACCAGCGCGATCGCTACACGATTGCTATGGCATTACGCACCCTGAAACAGCGAGATTGGCTACAGATTTCTTGGCATCCCCAAGCTGCACATATTTGTATCGGCGATCCGCCACCGCGATCGCCAGATACTTTTACCTTTAGCCAACAACTGATACACCAATTGAGTGGTTTAGCACTGGTAGCTATTGAAGCGATCGCCCCTTGGGAGCGTGTTATTGATTTGCAATTTGCCCGTCGTCCTGGAGAAAGCGCCCTATATCATGTCTATGCAGAAATCATGGGCAAGTATAGCAACGTCATTCTCACCGACGCTAACAATATAATTATCACCGCCGCCCATCAAGTCAGTCAGCAACAATCTAGTGTCCGTCCCATCCAAACCGGACAACCTTATGAAACACCACCGAAACTGACTGGGACTGTCCCCAATTTGGGCGAATCTCAAGAACGTTGGCAAGAACGGGTAAGTTTAGTGCCAGGAGCAATCAAGCGGCAATTGCTCAAAAGTTATAGTGGTTTGAGTGCAGCACTACTAGAGTTAATGCTGTTAGAAGCAAATATCGCACCAGAAACATCCACCGATACTCTCAACCCCGACGACTGGCGACGGCTATTTGAGCGTTGGCAAGAATGGCTGCAAGCCCTAGATTCCAAAGAATTTCAACCTGCTTGGACAAAAGATGGTTACACCGTAATGGGTTGGGGTGCAGTTGAAAAGGTCAAAAATATCCAGGAGTTACTTAACCGCTATTACAGTAACCAAATTGACCAACAGCTATTTTCCCAATTGCACCATCAGTTGAGTCAGAAATTGAATAATATTCTGGCGAAATTACGCAATAAAGCTCAAACCTTTCAGACGCGCTTGCAGCAATCAGATCGAGCCGATGAGTATCGGCAAAAAGCTGATTTATTGATGGCTCATTTGCAAAACTGGGAACCGGGGATGAAGGAAATTATCCTTGCTGATTTTGATACAAATTTGCCAGTTGCGATCGCTCTCCAGCCAGATAAAAATGCCGTCCAAAATGCCCAAAGTCTTTACAAGCAGCACCAAAAGCTGAAACGCGCTCGTGCTGCCGTGGAACCGCTACTATTGGAAGTACAGACAGAAATTGAGTATTTAGAACAAGTAGAAGCTGCGATCGGCCAAATAGATAACTACCAAACAGCAGAAGATTTGCGAGCTTTAGAAGAAATCCGCGAAGAGTTAATTGGCCAAAAGTATCTGGAAGATCCAGAATACCGCAGCCGCAGTGCCAATGAACCCCCCAGCACCAACTTTCATCGTTACCTTACCCCCAGTGGCTTTGAAGTATTAATCGGTCGCAACAATCGCCAGAATGACCAATTAACCTTTCGTGTAGCTGGGGATTATGACCTATGGTTCCACGCTCAAGAAATTCCAGGAAGCCATGTGCTACTACGTCTAGAACCGGGTGCTGTTGCCGAAGAAGCTGATTTGCAATTTGTAGCTAATCTTGCCGCTTATTACAGTCGCGCCCGTCAGAGCGAACAAGTACCAGTAGTTTACACTCAGCCAAAACACGTCTACAAACCCAAAGGAGCAAAACCGGGAATTGCCATTTACAAGCAGGAAACCATACTTTGGGGAAAACCACAATTAAAATAATTCGTAATTACTCTCCTCATTCCCAATACTGTTCGGTTAAGGCAAGAGACGCGATGAATCGCCGTCTCTACAATAATCAATCGTTTTGTAGAGACGGCGATTTATCGCATCTTGGTGATCTAAAATTGTCATCAACCAAACCGTATTGCCCTCATTCCGGTAAACCATCTACTCGCATCAAATCCAATTCGCGTTCAAATATTTCATCAATTGGCAACATTTGACCATCGACAGTCATAAATTTATGGTCTTTTGTTGCCCGAATTATTGAACCATCTTCCAAGCAATATTCAAACACCTCTTGTTGTCCGCGATCGTGCCACTGTGCCACAGGTTGCGTGTAAATATTTCCATGATTATCAACGCTGTACACACTGCATTCAATACCTTTTTCGACAATTTCTCCAATCGGCATTAATCCATATTCTACTGTCAATATTTCCGTGTCATAGCTTAAACAATATTCTGCAAACTTCAACATTTGCTCAAATAATTCATCCGCAACTTTTTTCTGAACGCCATTTTTCGCTGCGCCATCTACAAATTTTTCTCGCTGCTTTTGCATCTCAGAAACTTTCTTTTTACCCATTGCCCGACGCAGCAAGTCAGCTTGTCCTAAAGAATATCCAGCCATATCCTGAGCAATTTTCATGATTTGCTCTTGATAGACCATAATTCCATAAGTTTCGTCTAATATTGGTTCCAGAACTTGGTGTTGATAATCAATCTTTTCTCGACCATGTTTGCGGTTAATAAATTTAGGAATCAGTCCCGCATCTAATGGTCCCGGTCGATAAAGTGCCAAAATAGAAGAAATATCTTCTATATTAGAAGGCTTCAAATCTCGCACAATCTGACGCATCCCAGAAGATTCTAATTGAAATATCCCTTCTAACTCACCTGCTTCTAATAATTCATAAGTTTTTTGGACATCTTTTGGTAGACTGCTATGTTCGCCTTTAGCTAATATCCTTTGGGCTTTTCTTTCTTGGCGGGGAATTTCATCAGGATCAACCCGATATCCTCTCGTTTCTTGAATCAAATCAACGGTCTTTTGAATCAGCGTCAGGTTCCGTAAACCCAGAAAATCCATTTTCAACAAACCCATTGATTCCAGGTCTTCCATGAAATACTGGGTAATTACTGAACCGTCATTATTCTTCTGTAACGGCACAATTTCATCAAGTGGATCGGCGGAAATTACTACACCCGCCGCATGAACACCAAAAGTTTTGTTAGTTCCTTCAATTCGCATCGCCATATCAAGCCAATGGCGAACATGGGGTTCTTTATCATATTTCTCTTTAAACTCTGGTTCTGGAGTTTTATCGGAAACCATCACCTTGAGTTTCGTTGGTTTCCCCCGCACCACAGGAATTAATTTCGCCATTTTGTCAGCTTCCCCGTAGGGAATATTTAATACTCTGGCGACATCTTTCAAAACTGCTTTAGAAGTTAGACGGTTAAAAGTAATAATTTGGGCAACTCTATCTGCACCATATTTCTCAGTTACATATTCAATAACTTTATCCCGTTGTTCAATACAGAAATCTGTATCAATATCAGGCATAGATTTCCGTTCTGGATTCAAGAAGCGCTCGAATAGTAACCCATGATGTACAGGATCAATATTAGTAATTCGCATCGCATAAGCAACTAATGAACCAGCCGCCGAACCGCGACCTGGTCCCACAGGAATATTATTATCTCTAGCAAATTTGATGTAGTCCCATACAACTAAAAAGTACTTGGAAAAACCCATCTGCTGAATCATTTTCAGTTCGTATTCCAATCTTTCTTTATAGACGGAATCGACTTCCTGACGAGATTTACGATTTAACCGTTCTAAAAGTCCTTGCCATGCAACATCTTCGGCATAAGTGTCAGCAGTATGACCGGAAGGAATGGGAGGTGTAGGAATCTGAGGCTCACCCATAATATGGTAAGGCTCGACTTTATCGGCGACTTCTTCAGTAGTAGCGATCGCTTCTGCAATCACATCATCCGGCAAATGGTCACGAAATAGCTGCCGCATCTCCTCACCAGACTTGAGATACTCTGTGCCGCTATAACGCATCCGTTTATCTTCAATAATTAGCTTGCCAGTTTGAATACATAGCAAAGCATCGTGGGCTTCAACGTCAAAACAAGAAATAAAATGCGAATCATTGGTAGCAACAATTTTAATCCCTAGCTCCCGCGCAATTTTGACAATTTCAACATTGACAATTCGGTCTTCTTGGGAGCCGTGGTCTTGAATTTCTAAATAATAATCATCACCAAATACATCTTTATACCACTGAGCAACTTTTCTGGCTGCATCTGGTCTATTACTAAGAATCGCTTGGGGAACCTCTCCACCTAGACAAGCACTGGTGACAATCAAGCCTTCATGATATTCTTTTAATAAATCTTTATTAATACAAGGACGAGAAAAAATTCCTTTGCCTTGAACACCTTGGAGGTGAGAAATTGTGGTTAATTTGACTAAATTTTTGTAACCTTTGGTATTTTTAGCTAAAACTACTTGATGATATTTGGGGCGGCGTTCTTGTTTCTCAATATCGCCGTTAATTACATACATTTCATTGCCGATAATCGGCTTAATATTTTGACTACGGCAGATTTTGATCAGTTCAACGGCTCCATACATGACACCATGATCGGTAAGGGCGATCGCTTTCATTCCCAGTGCGATCGCTTGATCCACCAACTCTGGTAGCTGACTTGCCCCATCGAGCAGACTGTAGTCACTATGAATATGTAAAGGGACAAAGGACATAAGCGTCTCCAACCACAAGCCAAGATATCTCTAGGGGCCTACCTTGTGGTATACCCTTTCGAGCTAGATTTTGCAAAGCAACGGAATCTTAGATTAACAGTTTTTAACTAAAATTAAAGCTGTTCTTTTTCCGAAATTGTCACTGTCATCAGTGTTGTTTTAATAGTTACAGCAGTTAATCAGCATCTAACTAATGAGTCAAAAAGAGAGTACTACTTCGCCTGAAACCAAAGCTCGCCCTTGGTGGCAGCGTATCCCTCTCACATTGCAAATTCTCATCGCCCTAGTAGCCGCAGTCAGCGTTGGAATTGCCCTTGGTGCGGGGAATCCCAATCCCAGCAATGCCACCTTAATCAACAATTTAGCAATTCCGGCTGAATTGGTGCTAAAGGCTCTCCGCGCCTTGGCTACGCCGCTGATTCTGGTAGCGGTGCTGCATACGTTAATGACTACGAATATCCCCGGTACAGCCGGACGGCGACTGGCAGTGCTACTTTTAACTAACACTACCGTAGCTATTTTAGTGGGACTTTTCGTAGCGAATGTGTTGCGTCCGGGAACTTGGGGCAATGTAGCCACCTCAACAAGTACAGAAATAACTGCTCAGAGTCTTGACCCTTGGGGAATACTCAAAGATGCTGTCCCGGAAGCTGTCCTCAAGCCATTAGTTGATAATAATGTCATCCAACTGATTGTAATTGCCCTAAGTTTTGGCATCGTCCTGCGGGGATTAAAATCTGAACAAATCGCCCAAGGGAAGAACGGATACCAGCCAATTGAGGATGTCATCGGAATTTTATTTGAAGCGGTAGTCCGTGTCCTCAACTGGGTAATTGCCTTAGTGCCTTTCGCCGTTTTTGGGATTGTTGCTAAAACAGTTGCTATGCAAGGATTTGCACCGTTTAAATCTTTGGGTGCATTTATCCTGGCGGTGCTGTTAGCACTGGCATTACAGGCGTGCTATTACCTCACCAGAGTAAAATTTGGTTCTTGGGTACCCCCGCTAAAATTCCTAGCTGGCGGTTCTGATGCCTTTTTGACAGCTTTCTCGACTTCTTCCTCTGCGGCGGCAATGCCCATAACCTTTGAGGTTTTGCAAACAAAAGTTGGTTTAAGGGAATCTTCTGCTGCCTTGGGGGCATTAGTCGGGGCAAATTTCAACAATGATGGCACTGCCCTCTATGAAGCAATGTCTGCGTTGTACATTTCCCAACTAATTGGGCAACATCTGAGTCTGGGACAGCAGTTAATTGTCATCCTTACCTCAATTTTTGCATCGGTAGGTGCGGCAAATATTCCCAATGCTGGACTGGTAACGATGACACTGGTGTTCACTTCTGTAGGCTTACCTACCCAGTACATTGCTTTGCTAGTTACCATAGACTGGTTTCTAGATCGCTGCCGCACCGCGATTAATGTCATGGGAGATATGACTGTGAGTGCTTTACTTGACGGCAAAAAGCCTCGTTCTGTAGACGAGGCTTAGTTTGACGGCTTTTCAGGTAGCTAATGCTGTTGAGGCCCTTTGGCATCACATTCTTTAGCCCAGCAGCGTTCTAAAAGTCGAAGCCGCCAGATCAATGCAAAGCGTTGGGGATTTAATACTAATTTAGTATCACGACTAAATAAAGGCTGGTTCAGATACTGCCAAAGGGGAAATTGAATTTTGGTGTGTTTTGGAGTCATAAGAACAACAAATATTATAAATGTTTAGCGGCCATAGTTGGCATTTTGTCTAGCAATTGCCTAATACTGTTTTTCTAGTTAAAGACTACACTGTGTTTTTGCA
Source organism: Nostoc sp. ChiQUE02 (assembly GCF_034531305.2). Taxonomy (NCBI): domain Bacteria; kingdom Bacillati; phylum Cyanobacteriota; class Cyanophyceae; order Nostocales; family Nostocaceae; genus Nostoc; species Nostoc sp. ChiQUE02. The sequence continues at coordinate 200,804 of NZ_JAVRBN020000010.1, read as the reverse complement.
ATTGTCCTGGTGGCAATTGCGGAATTTCACCAAGTGAATTAATGTTGTTTCCGCTTTAATACTGAAATTGCACCCACCATTTTTCTGATTCCACATCTTGTGAAAAGCATGTAGAGACGCGAAATTTTGCGTCTCTACATAGATTAATGCTAGGTTAATTGTCTTAGCCCAACTGTAATGAAACAGGACTTAGGCAATTAATAAGTCCTGTTTCAGAAGACTTGCGATTTTGTTACTAAAGGGCTAGTTATTAGGTGGGACTTCCAACTAAAAAAATATCCTATTGCTGTGGAGGCAGGGGGACTCGGGGCCCCCTTTGGGGATAGGGGGAAGAGGGAGCAGGGAGCAGGGGGAGAAAGAAAAATCTTATCTGAGTAAATTTGGATAATTTATTTTCTGGAAGTCCCTAATGTTGATTCCTCTTAATTTTGAATTGGTTCTCATCCCACCGTTATCACCCGCCGAATTTCGTCGCTGCGAAATCCGATCGCCATTGGACGACGTACGCCCAAAAGTGCTACTACGTCGTACAATTCCAGCACCACTCCTTCTATTCGCAGGGAATGGACAATATCGCCGCTTCTCAAGTCAATCACTAGTAACCCACAGCGAGGCTCAACGTTTTTCTGGTGCAATTTCTCGTCCAAAGCCAAGCCGCTGAAGGTTTTGTTATGCCTGGGTTGGGAAATTCCGACTACTGCAAAGTTGCCATAAAATACACAACCGCGCAGATATCCTGGACAGAAGGCGACTGGTTCAAATACTCCCCGCTTTAAGTCGGCAAAGCCAAACTCGCCCGTACCTGAGTTGAGCAGCCAGAGTTTTTGCTGATGCCAGCGTGGGGAATGGGGCATAGACAGCCCCTGCAACACGATTTCATTGCTTTCTACATCAATGACACAGCCCCCATTTCCCCGATGCTCCCGCCAGCCTTCTGCTACGTCCGATTGGCTGACAGCAGTAACGTATTTGGGTTTTTCTTGCTGCATTGCCAACCCATTCAGGTGACATCTATCTTCTGCCGCTAGTTTGCTGATAAAAGTTGGCTGCCATAAAGGAACGAAACTGTGGGTTTCGCTAACTGTTCCCAAACAACTAAATAAAGTATTGACAAATAATAATTTTTGTGGATTTAAATCTTTATCTTCTGCTTTACTTAAAGCGATATCGTGAATATCCAAATCTCCCGTCACATAACTCACCTGGGGCAAATAGAGAGCATCGTAGCCTTGGTGGCTTTGTCCAGGTTGGATGATATTTTCAAATCGCCACAGTTGGTACAGGGAACTCATGTAGAGGCTGTTGCCATTGGCATATAACCCCATACAGCGCTCAAAGCTACGTTCAAATACAGATAATTTGCCGTTTGGTTGCAAGCCAATGAAGAATAACTTCCCCGCTTGATAGGTACTGAAGGATAAACTGAGGTTTTGCTCATACAGCCAAGCGGTAAACTGGCGAGAAGCATTGATTTCTAGAGATGGTTTATCAGTGTTGTTGTCATTGGAATTCACTTAGCTTAGACTCCTTGATAACTCTGGTGTTTAGGCGATAAAAATTTCGCCGCAGGGCAGAAACAACCTTAGACTCAATGTTCCTACTGTTGGACGTCGGCTGCACTGAGCGATCGCTCTCAATACAGTTCATAGTCAGTGGTTCTTTATTTCAGAAATTTACCAGAGTAGTGTCGGAGTGCCTTTAAAACAAGAGATGGTTTTGTAATACAAAAATATATTGTGTATAATCTAAAACTTAAAAATCTCGAACAACTGTCTAAAGATAGATCAACTCGTAGATAACTGAAATTTCCGGCATTGCAGAGAAAGCTGGATGATTTGGGACTTCCAACTAAAAAATATCCTATCGCTGTGTAGGCAGGGGGCAGGGGAGAAAGAAAAATATTATCTGAGTAAATTGGATAATTTATTTTCTGAAAGTCCCTTTAGCAACTTCCAAAATTCTCCCCTGCTCCCTCTGCCTCGCCTGCCTCAAGAGCTTGCACTAATTCATCCCACTGTTCTGCAACGCCAAATTTCTTTGGGCGTACTCTACATATCGACCAATACGCTTGGGTTAAGAGTTATTGGTGTAGATGATTAGTCTTTAGAGACGCGATAAATCGCGTCTCTACATCAGGATTTTGTTGCTCATTCTGAACTGTATTGGCATATAGACAAAAAAACTGGGACGGGCAAGATACCCATCCCACAAGAAAAAAAGAATTTTGTCATAAAACGCCTTGACTATATTTAAGCTCAGGCAGTTTCGCTAGGTTAAATTTCTCATTGTCTAATAATGAGTGCCGGTTTTGCGATGGTTGATGGCAGTAACAGCATCAGGCTTGAGTAATTTACCTTCATCCACAGTTGCATACACAACCCAATGGTCGCCACATTCCAGGCGTTGATTGACTGAGCATTCCAAATATGCTAGAGCGTCGGTGAGGACAGTACAACCGTTATCTGCAACTGCTGTACTAAAGTTGGCAAATCGGTCTTCCCCAGGCGCAAAAGATTTACGGAAATGCTTCATGTAGTCTTGATGATTGCCTTCAGGTAGGATATTTAAGGCAAACTTACCGCCTGGATACATCAAAGATTCGATCGCTCGGTCTTTGGCGATCGCAACACTTATTCCAGGTGGGTTGAAGGTAGCTTGAGAAACCCAAGCGCCTAACATTGCGGTAGACACTTCTCCAAGTTTCGCTGTGATTACGCATACAGAACCAACAATGCGACCAACAGCCTGTTCCACTGGAGTAGCGGCTTGTTGTGGTACGCGTACCTTTTTAGCCTTTTTCAGTGTTTGGGCAAAGTCTGTGCCTAGTTCTTCACAGAATTTGAGAGTGACATCATCAGGTTTAAACTTGACCTTCAATGTGTCAAAGCCAAAGCGGTATCCAGAATCCCGGAGTTTACCTTCGATTAGGTCAAATGCTTCACCACTCCAGCCATAAGAACCAAAGACTCCAGCGAGTTTGCTGTTGTCACCGCTTGAGATCACAATCCCTAAAGCAGTATGAATGGGAGTTGGCGCATGACCACCGATGGTAGGAGAACCGATGATAAAACCCTCTGACTGTGCGAGGTTAATGCGAATTTCATCAGGAGTGGCAAATTCGCAGTTAATTGATTTGACTGCGACTCCACCTTTAGTTAATCCCAGAGCGATCGCTTGTGCTAAAGTCGCCGTATTCCCGTAAGCTGAAGCGTAAAGTAGGGCAACAGAAATCTCGCGATCGTTGTGAGAACGGCTCCACTCTCCATAAGCTTTGGTAAGTTCAATTAAGCTGGTGCGTACCAAGGGCCCGTGACCCACAGCATACATTCTCACCTGCAAATCTGATATTTTCTCCAAAGCTGCTTGCACATGAGGAGTTTGGGGAGCCATCAGGCAGTTAAAGTAGTAACGCTGGTCTTCTTTAAGCGCTTCCCAGTTATCATCAAACACTTCATCACCACAGAGATGAGTTGCAAATAACTTATCTGTGTAGAGAATTTGGGTTTGCTGATCGTAGGTACAAAGTCCTTCTGGCCAACGTGGACTAGGAGTGGGGAAGAATTTCAAAACATGACCCTTGCCTAAATCCAGAGTTTCTTTCCCCCGCATCACCAAAACTTTCAGATCCTGGTCTAGGAAAGCAGCACGCAAATTGTTCGCACCGGGAAGAGAACAGACAAAAGTTACCTGTGGTGCCAGTTCTAAAATTGCTTTGAGGGTTGCAACTCGATTGGGGCTAAAATGACCTAGGATTATATAATCCAAACTTTGCAAATCTAAAGTCTGCCGCAATGCCTCTAAATAAATTTCGGTAAAGCTTTCTGGTGGTGGATCAATAAGTGCGGTTTTATCAGCTTCAATTAAATAGCAATTGGAGGTAGTACCTCTTTCAAGTGCGTATTCAATTTCAAACCGCAGACGTGACCAACTACGTGCTCTTAGGGCCTTAGTATTTGTAGCAATTGGTAGAACTTGTACGTCGCGTGGCTTGGAATTGGTCATAGCTGTTGGGTTAAAGTTGGGGAAATATCTGAAAAAACCGGACAACGGACAGGGGATAGAAAAGAAAACTATCCCCTATCCCCTATTTTGTGCTACCTCTTTCTTAGTAGTAATTACCTACTTTGCGATGGCGAACGGCTGTGAGTCCATCGTTTTTGGAGACACGGCCTTCTTGGACGGTGCAGTATAAAATCCAGTGGTCGCTGCATTCCATGCTGCTCTGTATTTCACATTCCATGTATGCCAAAGCATCAGTTAGAATCGGAGAACCGTTTTTTGCTGTTTGAGTTTTCACTCCTGCAAAGCGGTCAGCACCTGGATGCAAACGCTTGAGAAAGTGCTTTTTCAATTCTTGATAATTGCCTTCTTCCAAAACGTTGAGGACGAAGCGATCGCCAACTTGCATTAAGGAATCAATGGCGCGGTCTTTCGCAACGGCAATTGTCAATCCTAAGGGTTGCAAACTCGCTTGCGTTACCCAAGATGCCAGCATTGCACTTGAGGCATTATCTTTTTTAGTAGTGACTATATATAGTCCACTGCTAATCCGACCTAATGCCTTTTCCATGTTGACATCAAGGGACTTGATTTGCTTGATGTTGCGATCGCGCACTAGCAATTGTCCCAAGTCTTTACCTGCTTCTTCACACAACTGGAATGTGGATGCAGTGGGAGCCTCTTTAATCCGAATCGCTGGAAAGGCTTCTTTGATGCCAGAGTCAAGAAATTTTCTGCGGAGTGTATCAATGGGTTCATCATCCCCACCGTAACATTCAAACAGCCCAACAAATTGCTTGTTCTTGGCGACAGCTAGCACCGAACTGATACTAGCTTGGGCTGCGGCGGCGGTAGTTGGGGGCATACCGATAATAATGCCTGCTGCTCTCCCGGCTAGTTCTTGAATTTCTTGGCTCTCAGCAGTACTCAGATCCAGTACTTCTACACCAACCCCAGTTTTTAGTATACCTTCGGCAATTGCATGACCAAGGCGCTCACCATATCCGTAATCTGAGACAAAAAACAAGCCAACTGTGGTTTCTGCTTTAGCTTGTCTTTGGCTCCAATTTTCGTAGCACCCGGTTAGAACATCTAAATGGTGGTATAATAAGGGACCATGACCGTTGGCGATAATATTAATCTTTCCTAGTTCACCCATACGCTTCATTGCATTCAGCAGCGAACGAGCGTTAGGACCCATCAAGCAGTCGTAGTAAAATCTAAAGTCAGCTTCGATCGCTTCTAAATCTTCGTCGAAGGTGCGATCGTCACAAAAGTGCATCCCAAAAGCATCACAGGTGTAAAGAATTTGGGTTTTGCGGTCAAAGCTAAAGATTGTATCCGGCCAGTGCAGGTTAGGCGCACTCACGAATTCCATTTCGTGTCCTTTGCCGATATCTATGCGATCGCCACTTTTGACGATTCGCTTAGAAAAAGGATCGTGTACTAAGCCTTCCAAAAACTGAAGCGCAACTTTTGAGGCTAAAACGGTAGCTCTAGGAGCTAACTGAAGAACATCTTCCACCAACCCGCTATGGTCTGGCTCTGTGTGGCTGACAATTATGTAATCAATTGTTTTGGGGTTGACAAGACCTTTTAGAGTCTCTAAATACAGGTGACGAAACTTCTGGTGAGAAGTATCAATCAAAACTGTTTGTTCACCCCTAATTAGATATGAATTGTAGGTTGTACCGTTTTGAAGTCCGAATTCTATATCGAAGCGATCGCGATCCCAATCAAGAGAGCGAATCGCCGTTGTGTTAGGGGCAATTTCTACAGTTTGTATAGTTAGCCGATGTTGAACGTTCTCTGCGTTGGCCTTGCCGGTCGTAGACATCGCTACCATTATTCGTCTCCGAGCGCAAATTAACAGGTTTTTCTTCTGCCCCCATTCTCTCTATTATTTTTTGTTTAAGTTGTAATGAACATCAGTTTTTGAAAAATTTAACTTGTATCAATTATTGCTGTTTTTTAGCATGAAATATGTCTCAAGAAATATACCAAATATTAATTGATTCTTAATAAGTTACTGAGTAGTTAATTTTTCTATTTATTTGGATTTTTCCTGATTCAAAAATATCACATTTATCATATTATTTAATCAGAAAAAACTAAACTTTGGAAAGTTTATTATGCATCTATTACTGTTAAAGTAACCTTTGTTTTGAAAATTAAGTATGAGTGCTAAGGACATACCAGGATCTACAACAAGAGCCTATATATAATTGTTATACACAATATTGAGCGATCGCAAAATTAATGTATTTTAATAATATTCTTAAAATAAGAGATTTAGATTTTATTTATAAAAATCTATTTTACCCCAGATACTATATGATTACTTAATACAGTTTATTTAAGGCTAAAACTCTTTGCCAAAGCCAATTTTTTGAAGAAACCATATTCGCCCAGTGTCTCGTAAATAAGAATACGAAGAGAACAAATCAATGCTTAACTGAACTGTATTGTTTTATAACTAAGTAGAAAAGTAGGAAAGGTAGGAAAGGTAGGAAAGGTAGGAAAGGTAAGATAAATTTTTTCTGCTTTTTCAATCTACATAAAATAAGCTACGAAAACTTTTTCTGAATGGGTATTGAATAGTTTTTACCTCAACTAAGAATCTTGTTACCTAAAATATAAATTTTATGTAAAGTCGAGAATATAAATAGTTTTTGGTAAATATTCAAAGCAAGTTTTCAGATACGAGTTGAATCAAAAGGTACTAAGCTTGTATATCTTTTTTTGCTCATTCAAATGGAAATTTACATAAAAATGTTTTTTAAAGTTTCGATAAATCTCCGTAACCATACAAATCATCTAAGAAAATTAATGATACAGTCCTTTATTATTGACTTTAGATATTAATCAGAACGACGCCAACAAATTCTTATTTTCATAGCTATAAGCTACAGCTATAGGCTATCTAATAGATTTGCCTATATAGGCAAATGGTGTAATTTCTGATGTGCCTAACTTTTTAGAAAATCCATTGTGATAAATTGCAAACTTTGATAGTGTTCTCAGTCCAATACTTCTTGCGTAGCAGCTTTCTAGACGCCGGCATTCTTAATACTTGTATATCAGCTTTTAAGTGTGTTTTTAAATACTTAATAAATTAGGTAAATAGGCGTGAAGAGACATAAAAATAGCAAAAATTGACTGTGTAAAAGGTTATTGTTTATGGGATGCCGATTAAAAGTTTTTCTAACTGAAGAAGAAAAGCTGACTTTAGAAGAGTTAAGAAAAGCCAAAGATGTTCCACAACGTACCAAGGATCGTGCTCAAGTCTTACTGCTGAATACTCGCGGCTTAAAAAATGAGCAAATTGCTAAAGGCTTGAACTGGGCGATTTCAACAGTACGTCAAACCCTTCATCGCTGGGAAAAAATGGGTTTAGCTGGCCTGTGGGATGCTCCTGGCCGAGGGGGAAAACCCCGATATTCAGAATCAGATTTGCTATATCTAGAAAATTGTTTAGCTCAAGAGCCACAGACTTATAACTCTAAACAATTAGCAAAAAAACTGGCATCTGAACGTCAAGTAAACTTGAGCGCAGATCGATTACGACGGGTACTCAAAAAAAGGGGAAGAAGATTTGGAAGCGCAAGCAACCCCAGGAACAGAATAGTTAGCTGAATGAGAAGTATTGATTGTTCATTGACAATAACTCATAAAACAAAATCCACCTAAACACTAAACTGTTTGGTGGACTTGTTATTTATTCTTAGTGGATCCGAGCAGAGTCGAACTGCTGTCCAAATTGGGTATTGACCCCCCGCTCATTCACAGGTTTAGCCTTTCTGATCCTCAAGGCGGGAATCGTTCATTATCCCGAACGTAGGATGCTCTGATTTAATCTTAGCTAACAAGCCAACCAGAGAACGCTTGCTAGAGCATCCGTTGGGGTTTGGTCTTCAGTCTTTAACGGAGTCAAACTAAAGACGCTCGAACCTATAAGAGGTGTTTTAGGCTGCTACTAGAGCATCCTTACGAGCAAAGTTAACGATGTTATTCGCATTTACTTTTTGTTTGAGCCTTTGATTTCCGAGAGGAGACTCACTCTCGACCTGAATCACAGAGCAGCGTTCGCCAACCTGTCGAAACCGTGACGGACCCATGCACTTCATACTTCAATTATAGTACGCAGTTTTTAAAATGTGTTATTGGGCAAAAATTTTTCTGTATTGAGAGGGTCTGTATGCAGTTAATGTTATTTAGTGAAAAATCTCCAAAGACTAACTAAAAATAGCCAATTGCTAATCTTAAAATAGTTAGCAATTGGCTATATATTACAACGCACTACAAATAAATAATTAGCTATACCCTAAGTTAGTGCTTCAGCACCACCTACAACCTCAAGGAGTTCTTGGGTAATAGCAGCTTGTCGGGCTTTGTTGTAAGACAGGGTGAGGGTGTTAATCAGTTCACCAGCATTTTCACTGGCATTACTCATGGCTGTCATCCGCGCAGCTAGTTCACTAGCTGCCGATTCTTGCAGCGCCCGCAATAGCTGGTTACTCAAATACAGGGGCAACAGAGAATCAAGAATCTGCACTGGATCTTGCTCGAAAATCATATCAGGAGCCAACGGGCGGACTTGGTTAGTCACTTTCTCCCGTTCGACTTGAAATTGACCGCCACGGGTTGTCAAGCGGAAGATTTCGTCATCACTTGCTTCTAGACCTTGCGGATCGAGGGGCAGTAAGGTTTGCACCACAGGACGGGAGCTAACCAAGGAGACGAATCTGGTATAGATTAATTCGATGCGGTCAACTTCTTCGGAAAGAAACAAGGAAAGTAGTTGGTCGGCAATCTGATTGGCTTCCGCTGCAGTGGGGATTTGCTCTAATCCGCTGTAAGTAGCATCAATGGGCTGATCGCGGCGTTGAAAGTACTGTGTAGATTTGCGTCCGACTAACACAAATTGATAGTTTAAACCTTCTGCCTTGATTTCTTTGGCGCGGTTTTCTGCACGACGGATAACGTTATTATTGTAGCCGCCGCATAGACCGCGATCGCCAGAGATTACCAACAGTCCTACTGATTTAACTTGCCGTTTTCTCAGTAGTGGTAGGTTTGCTTCTTCAAAGCGCAGACGGCTTTGCAAACCATACAATACTTGTGCCAAGCGATCGGCAAAGGGGCGAGTTGCTAGCACTTGTTCTTGCGCCCGACGCACTCTAGCCGCAGCTACTAAGCGCATGGCTTCTGTGATTTTTTTGGTGTTTTTGACCGACTGAATGCGATCGCGTATTGCTTTTAGATTGGCCATATTTTTAAGTCTTGAGTCCTTAGTCAATAGTCAACAGTCAACAGTCAATAGCCATTAAGTTATTTACTAATGACTAATGACTAATGACTAATGACTAATTACGCTGCTGCTTTGAAGGTCTTCTTGTATTCGGTGAGTGCTTCCTTCAAGGCAGCTTCTTCTGCGTCACCTAGTGCTTTGGAGGCTTGTACTCCTTGGGCATACTGGGTTTTACCAGTCTTTAAGTACTCCCGCAGACCTTTGGTGAAGGTGGTTACTTGATTTACAGGCACATCATCCAAGTAACCGTTGATACCAGCATACAAAATTGCTACTTGCTCGTATACCGAAAGTGGCGAATTTTGTGGCTGCTTGAGGAGTTCGCGTAACCGTTGACCCCGTGCCAACTGGTCTTGAGTGGCTTTATCTAAGTCAGAAGCAAATTGTGCGAAGGCTTGCAGGTCGTCAAATTGGGCTAGTTCCAATTTAATCTTACCGGCAACTTTTTTCATTGCCTTGGTTTGCGCCGCAGAACCCACGCGGGATACAGAAATACCGGGGTTCACAGCGGGACGGATACCAGCGTTGAACAAGTCAGAAGACAGGAATATCTGACCATCGGTAATGGAAATTACGTTTGTGGGGATGTATGCTGAAACGTCACCAGCTTGGGTTTCGATAATTGGTAGGGCGGTCATACTGCCTTTACCTAATTCATCACTCAGCTTTGCTGCTCTTTCTAACAAGCGGGAGTGAATGTAGAATACATCTCCAGGGTAAGCTTCGCGTCCGGGTGGACGACGTAGCAGTAGAGACATTTGGCGGTAAGCTTGGGCTTGCTTGGAGAGGTCATCGTAAATTACCAGGGTAGCTTTGCCTTTGTACATAAAGTACTCAGCAATAGTTGCGCCTGTGTAAGGAGCTAGGTATTGTAGGGTTGCTGGTTCACTGGCACTAGCTGCGACGACGACAGTGTAATCCATCGCGCCTTTTTCTTGCAATGTCTGCACCACGTTAGCAACTGTGGAAGCTTTTTGACCGATCGCAACGTATACACAAACTACATCTTCTTCTTTTTGGTTGATGATTGTGTCGATCGCGATCGCAGTTTTACCGGTTTGGCGGTCACCAATAATCAATTCCCGCTGACCACGACCGATAGGAATCATTGAGTCAATAGCTGTGATCCCCGTTTGCATGGGTTCGTGTACAGATCGACGAGCAATAATACCGGGTGCTGGAGATTCAATCAAACGGCTTTCTGAGGACTTGATGTCTCCCTTTCCATCGATGGGACGACCCAAAGCGTCTACAACTCTTCCAATTAAGGCTTCTCCCACGGGTACTTGGGCAATTCTACCAGTAGCGGTTACAGAACTACCTTCTTGAATTTCCAGCCCTTCACCCATGAGCACCGCGCCCACGTTGTCTTCTTCCAAGTTTTGGGCGATGCCAATTGTGCCATCTTCAAATTCCAAAAGTTCCCCAGACATAGCCTTTTCCAGACCATAAATCCGGGCAATACCGTCACCTACTTGTAGGACGGTACCAACGTTAGCAACTTTGACTTCTTGGTCGTATTGCTCGATTTGTTGTTGGATGATGCTGCTAATTTCGTCAGGTCTAATTGATATGCTCATGTGTCTATCTTTTTTGCTTTCGAGACGGAAAAATTAATTCAGTTAGGAGTTAAGAGTTAAAAATGCAAAAAATACAAGTTAAAAGTCAAAATAAATTACTATTTACTTAACTCCTAACTGCTAACTCCTGTACAGACGCGATTAATCGCGTCTCTCTAACTCCTAACTTTCTAACTATTAGTTAAGCGCAATGAAAGGCGGCGCAACTGACCCCGAATACTGGCATCAATTACCTGCGAGCCTACTTTAATGATCACACCACCAATTAAATCGCTGTCTACCTTGGTTTCTAGTTCTACCTGGCGAGCATTTGTGATGGCAATGACCTTTTGGATGATTGCCTGCTGTTGAGCTTCTGTGAGGGGAACGGCTGAAACAACTTCCGCTAATACGGTTTGATTCAGCTGCCGCAACAGCGCCAGATATTGTTGAAAAATTGATTCCAAGAATGCAATGCGGCGTTTATCTACCAGTACCAGCAAAAAATTGCGTAAGTAGGGATTAGCGCCTTCACCGAGTATTTGTTTGATGAGAGCTTTTTTGTTCTCAGACTGAATAAACGGGTTGCTGAAGAAGTTGTGTAGCTGTTTGTCCGTTCTGAGCAGTCCCAGAAAAGTCCGCGCATCTTCTCCGAACTCTTCTGTCAAATTTTTCGATTGCGCTATTGACAAAAGTGCCTGTGCGTAGGGTTGGGCTACTTCGGCTGTTGCTACCTGACTTGTCATACATTGCCTCCCAGTTGTGCGATGCTACGGTCAATTAAACTTTGTTGAGCATCGTCGGCAATCCCGCCTTTGAGTTGCGATTCGACTTTTTGCAATGCTAGTGTAGCAACTCGTTGCCGCAGTTGAGCGATCGCTCGCTCTGTTTCGGTGTTTAAATCTGCTGCTGCTGTTTGTTTCAAGCGTTCTACGTCTTGCGCTGCCTTCGCTAACAAGGCTTCTTTCGCTTTTTGGGCGTTTTCTTGGGCAGATTGGCGGATGCGTTGTGCCTCTGCCTGAGATTGCTTCAACTGCTCTTGCGCTTGGGAAAGGGCAGTCTTTGCCTCTTTTAAGCGCCCTTCTGCTTCCTGAATTGCGGTGGCAATATTGGATTGTCGCTCGTTCAGGATATTGCTTAAAACTTTACGTCCGAAGTAGAATAGTATGCCAACCAGAATCGCTAGATTGATCAGATTGGTTTCAAAAATGTCTAGGTTTAGACCGAAACCACCTTCTGCTGCGCCTTCTGCCAATTCAGAGTGAACAGCGTTCGCTTCTGCGGCAAGTAATAAGAATGTCCCCATGATACCCATTTACAAGTGCGCTGCTCGCTTGCTAATACGTTGTATTTTCCTGAAGGGAAATTAAGTATCTTTCCCCACAGGGGAAATTTAAGTATCTTTTCCCCGTAAGGAAATTAAGTATCTTTCCCCAGAAGGGGAAAAAGTGCCTTTTTTTGACACTTAATTAAGCGCTCTGGACTAGGGGCCAGTTGCGCGTATGCTTTCACAGAACCAGTCTAGTTAGCTTATCTAACTGGAGTTGGCCCCAATAGTTTTTCTAGAATCTGCCTGCTTAGAGCATCAACTTGTTGCTCTAAGGTACTAAAAGCTTCCTGCTTTTGTTGTTCTATTTCAACAGAAGCTTGTTCTCGTTGAGTCTGAGCTTCCTTTTGGGCCTCAGCGATTTTCTCAGCAGTAATTTTTTTAGCTTCCAGTTGAGCTGCCTCTACAGTCGCTTGCGATTGTCTGCGAGCGTCTGCGAGTTGCTGTTCATACTCAGTAGCCAAGCGCTCGGCTTTAGCCAAGCTCTCCCGCGCCTCAAGGGTATTCGTTCGGATATAACTATCGCGATCGTCTAGTACCTTGGTCAGTGGCTTATAGAAAATTGCATTCAACAAGGCTGCCAATAGCAGGAATTGCAATGCCATGAAGGGCAAGGTAGCATCGAAATCAAACATTTGTCTCCTCTTTGGCTGGAGTAGCAGTTTTCATGGCTAGCAACGTCATCCAACCTTTCATATTTTAGAGACCCATAGCCAACAAGGGTCAACTGAACATTAGAAATATTACGATACCCAAAATATTTTGGATTGTAGAGGCGTGATGGTTCACGTCTCCACACTCGCAAAAATTTTCAGGTATTAACCGAAGGGGTTAGCAAACAGTAATACCAGGGCAATTACTAGACCATAGATAGTCAAGGATTCCATGAATGCCAAGGTTAATAGCAGAGTACCGCGAATTTTTCCTTCTGCTTCAGGTTGACGAGCAATACCTTCTACTGCTTGTCCAGCAGCATTTCCTTGACCAATACCAGGGCCAATTGCAGCTAAACCAATCGCTAAAGCAGCAGCGAGAACTGAAGCAGCCTGAACTAATGGATCCATGTTGATTTTCCTTGCTTTGATTACAAAACTAACAAAAGTACGTTAACGATTAGAAACGTGGTTTTCACGCTGCACATGAGTTCTTTGATCGCGCTTTGCGATGTTTTGAGCGAAAATGCTCTTGGAACTGTGCTATCAACTGAGAAGTTTAATGCTCCTCATGTTCTTCTCCACCATGCCCCTCCATTGCCTCATGAATGTATGCTCCGGCTAGGGTGGCAAAAACCAGGGCTTGAATGGCACTGGTAAATAAACCCAAGGCCATTACAGGCAGAGGTACAAATAGAGGAACTAGCAGCACCAACACCGCTACTACCAATTCATCCGCCAAAATATTACCAAATAGACGGAAGCTTAGGGAGAGGGGCTTGGTGAAATCTTCGAGAATTGCGATCGGCAACAAAACAGGTGTTGGCTCTATATATTTCTTAAAGTAGCCTAAACCCCGTTTGCTAAAACCTGCGTAAAAGTACGCCAAGGAGGTCAGCAATGCCAATGCAACAGTCGTATTGATGTCATTGGTGGGAGCTGCCAATTCGCCCGAAGGTAGCTTGATGAGCTTCCAGGGAATTAGCGCACCTGACCAGTTCGATACGAAAATAAACAAGAACAATGTGCCAATAAATGGCACCCAAGGGCGGTACTCTTTCTCACCAAGTTGGTTTTTTGCCAGATCGCGAATAAATTCTAGGGCGTATTCCATCAAATTCTGGATGCCCTTGGGAATTCTTTGTGCGTTGCGAGTAGCAGCTATTGAAGCCACTACTAGAATGCTAATCACAAACCATGAGGTTAGAAAAACTTGCCCATGAATTTTAAGATTGCCCAACTGCCAGTAGAAATGATGACCTACTTCTAATTCGGCGAGGGGAAAAGAATTAAAGGCGTTTAAGACACTAAGCATTTGCATTCTTCAAGCATTTTCCCCAACGAGCGAGGATGGGATTACTATCTTTGTGAGCCTGACTTTTTAAGAATCAGGAATGAACGCAATTTGCACCATATAGACGAGGAGCGTGGCTTTGTAAGTTAGAAATCCCAAAAAAATGGGCAAAATCTGTAGCTCACGCCATTGAGTTGCCACGATCATCACTCCAATAAACAGAGCAAAACGAGTTTTGCTCAGACTGGTTTTCTCACTACCGAGCTGCTCAACGTCTCTAGCCAACATTTTTAAGTAAACCACACCTGTACACGCCCCAATTAAATAATTGAGGGCAATGTTTAAGGAATAAAAAATCCACACAGAGATAAAAATAACCCCCGTCAAGACAAGCGTGATTACCAATAATCGCTGGAAGAGTTGATAGAACTCTTGCATGGAGTTACCTGATTCTGTGTCTTCAGAACCAGTTTTAGCATCTTGTTGCGTTGTCGGAGTGGGCGCAATTGATTCGTCTGACAAGCTCACGGGACTTGAAACCAGTACAGCTAAATATGATGACTGCACATTCAGTCAGCTGAATCATATCACGATGCGGTAACAATACTTTAGGAAAAAACAATTAACTTCTTGTCAACCTTAGCAAGTAAGTATCGACAGACTAAAGCCCATGACAAGTTTACCAAGTCCGTCGATGCGGACTTGGTGAAAAAGTAAAGTTTTATAGCTTGTTAAGCTACGGCTTGTTACATTTAGGGACTTTCAAATAAAGAAAGCTCTAACTATAACTCTTGTGGGCTGGGTTTTTAGCTCGCCCAGTACATAGGACAAGGGTCTCACCCGTCCAAAGTAAGCTGAAGGCAGGCAAGATGCCCGCCCCACAAGAGTTTTGGGTTGAATATATCTCTCGATTAAATTATCTTGGCAGTCCGCAAACCGAACAGCAAACCTACAGATAAGCCAAAGAATAAACCCAAAAAGACGACATAAGCTACAATTGCAAACATTTATTTCTCTCCAGAATACTTCCTAAATCTATTCAATCATTAGTTGTTGGGCATTGGGCATTCGGCATGGGGCATTGGTTATTAATTCTCCGCTGCTCCCTCTGCTTCCCCTGCTTCCCCTGCTCCCTCATCTCCCCACTCCCAGATTGCGATACAATACAGCCCACGAGCGCTTGTTTGGGGTTGGGCAATGACTTCTGTAATTAATGTAAATTTACCAGAGCAGTCTTATGAGATTGCAATCACACCTTCGAGTTTAGATCATCTGGGTCAACAGATGGCAGGTCTCAAGCTAGGCAAGAAGGTACTGCTGGTTTCTAATCCGACAATTTTTAAGCATTTTGGCGAAAGAGCGATCGCATCCCTAACATCTGCTGGATTTGAAGTTGCTAGCTGCACATTACCACCTGGTGAACGCTACAAAACCCTCAATTCTATCCAAAAACTCTACGATATCGCCTTGGAAAACCGCCTAGAACGTACTTCTACTATGGTGGCTTTGGGGGGAGGTGTGATTGGCGATATGACTGGCTTTGCGGCTGCAACTTGGTTGCGCGGTATTAATGTTGTCCAAGTACCTACCTCTCTGTTGGCAATGGTAGATTCAGCAATTGGTGGCAAAACTGGCGTGAATCATCCCCACGGTAAAAACTTAATCGGGGCATTCCATCAACCGCGCTTAGTTTTGATTGACCCAGATGTGTTAAAAACTCTACCTATGCGTGAGTTTCGGGCGGGAATGGCAGAAGTTATTAAGTACGGTGTGATTTGGGATGCTGAATTGTTTGCTCAGTTGGAAGCAAGTAAACGCCTCGACCAACTCCGCTATGTAAAACCTGACCTGATACACAGTATATTAATGCGCTCTTGTCAAGCTAAGGCTGACGTTGTTGGTAAAGATGAAAAAGAAGGTGGATTACGGGCGATTCTCAACTATGGACATACCATCGGTCATGCAGTGGAAAGTTTGACTGGTTATCGTTTAGTAAATCACGGTGAAGCGGTAGCCATTGGTATGGTAGCAGCCGGTCAAATTGCTGTGGATTTGGGACTGTGGCAAAAGGAAGACACAGAACGTCAAAATGCTTTAATTCAAAAAACGGGTTTACCGACTCAATTACCATCTGGGGTAGATATTGAAGCAATTATTGAAGCCTTGCAGTTAGATAAGAAAGTCAAAGCAGGGAAAGTGCGATTTGTTTTGCCAACGGAGATTGGTGTAGTGACAGTTACTGATGAGGTGCCATCAGATATTATTCGGCAAGTATTGCGGGGAATGTAAATAATTTGAAGAATTCAGTAGTCAAAATTCAGAATAAAAATTAGTTGCTCTGTTCTTCAATTACGAATTATTTAGTCATGATACTCCAAGCAAAGAATCAATTAACCTTGCAAGAGTTCCTAAATCTTCCACTAGGTGAGGGAGATATAACTTATGAGCTAGTCGATGGTCAAGCAAGTCCTAAGATGGCACCAAAAAAATTCCACTCTAAACTTACCCGTACCCTTCTCAATTTGATTGACCAATGCTGTGAGGGAAAAGGAGAAGTTTGCCCAGAATTAGCTGTCCAACTAACCCGTCGAGGGCAAGATTGGATGCCAATTCCAGATATTTTATATATTTCTAATGAACGTTTACCCCCTGATTGGAATCAAGAAGGAGCATGTTCTGTACCTCCTGATTTGGTGATTGAGATTATTTCGCCAGGACAAACCTTTGGACAAATGGCGGCTAAAGCCAAAGACTATTTAGATGCTAAGGTGCTGCGGGTGTGGATATTAGATAGTAAAGCGAGAAGCATTACTGTTTTTTATCCAGATGCAGCACCACAAACTTATATGGGAGAAGAATTACTCACAGATTCTTTATTTGAGGGACTGGAATTTACTGTTGAGCAGGTATTTCAAAAGGCGAAAATACCATTAGATACCCAATAGCAAACTGTTTCCATCTAGCACAATTCACTTCCTCTCAATATCCATCGAAATTTCAAGTAGTGAAAGTTTGCCTACATTTAACTAATTGTTCAGAGCAACTTGTCTTGTTAATTGAGATAGTAGCTGGATTTACGTCGTGCTGTACTAGTAGTTTAGTTGATTAATTCACCCATTTGTGGGAGGTAATTAGCAAGCCAATAAGTGTATTTTGGTTATCATCAGACCAATACAAGATGGTTTGAACCAGCATTCACGCAACAGATGTATCAACCATGCTGAACCTGATATTCACTGGATGTATAAAAATAAAACCCTTGGTAGTTTCAACAGCTTTTTTCCTAGCTGTACAGACTTCTGCCAATGCTGAACAAGCCTTTCCTAGTTTGACTCCAGCACAAGCTCAACATTTATCTCGTGACTTGGTTCCATATAATTCTCAAGACTTTTTTAGACAAGGAAAAGATTCCATTGAGAGAGAAATTCAAATTCTTAGGCAAAGGCAACTGCGCTCAATTAAACCTGTTCTTAAGATTGATTCAGTACCACAGATCAAAAGACCAAATACCCAGCAAAAAAGCCAATATCTTATCTAAGTAAGAATCATCATCCTTTTATGAGACTTTAGATCGCTACTTCTTTTACGTGTTAATTCTTGAGCTGTAGAACATAAGCTACACCCCCAGGTATCACAATCACTACGCTCTGCTTTTCAACAACAGAGTTTTTGTGTCTTAAATAAACCTTGCAACATGAATTTACAATCTTAATCGTCTAGCAAACTCATCAACGCTTGAATCTCAACGTCTTGAGGCTCTGACAATTGATGCTGTAATTCTAATAATTCATTCTGTAATGCTTCTGCTACATAGAGCATATTAGATTCTTGGGCAATTTTTAGCTGATTTTCTTTAATTTTGATTTGTTTAAGCAAGTTATTTTCAACATGAATTGAACTGTAATGTTGAGCAATCATAGCTTTACATTTCTTATCAATCTATGGAGTACGATTGAATTTACCACCTATATATTATTCCACAGTTTTATCATTTTTTAAATATCTGTTGATTTAATCTTCTGACTCGTAGTGTTTACCGGTATGGCGTTTCTTCTTGCCTGAGTAGTTCAGTTTGTATTTTTTGGAGTCTTTGAGGCATTAAATCGATCTATTCTCACAAAGAGCGAATGTTTAACGAGAAATCCTCAGACAAGAAAACTGCATAGTTTTTTCCACAGTTCGATTCCCAATAATTTGGGGATATTGCCTTAATAAACTGTGTCTAGGTTTTTGTAGGCTTTTACAAAAATGTAAATCATGATATAAGATTGGTTGACTTAAGACTAATTTTTAGATAACACACATTAACTTGTCTGTTACTTCGCCGAGTCTTGAAGATATGTTCAACAATTTTTTTGTGAAGGGTATGAACTTAAAGTCTATAAATAAAAACATTTTGAGCTTTGTAAAAATTATATCTACAGTGCTTATCACAAGCGCAATTGGTTTAGAATCGTGGAATATTTATGCAGTAATAACTGATAGTTATGTACCAAGCAGCCTTAATCCAATTTTTTGGATTGAGCGTTTTGCCATAACTAGCCATTTTATCGAAGGCATTATAGCAGCTTTTTATGCACCTTCAAGAAAAAAGATGCCAATAAAATATGCTACTTATACTTTTTTTGTAGGCACCATTGGGTTGTTAGAACTGTTTGATCGGGAGAATGACTATTGACGCTTCCACGTCTTGAAGGTGCGAGATTTTTGGATTAGGATACGTAACCCACCCTAAGGGCAAAAGTTGTAGATTATTAAACCCCCGCTACTCAGCAAAACTCAGTTGCGGGGGTTTCCCGATGTAGGTGACTGGTGAATCTGACAGGCAGAAGGGAGTATAGTTTATATAGTTAGCTTTTTGCTGAAATTTTAGTTTGACACTAAGGAATTAAAAAATGTCTACTGATACTGACATAGTTGCTTACGTTCAAGAAAGTGAATTTGATGTTGTTTTAAATGGAAGTGAAGAGAAGGTTGTTGTTGTTGATTTTACTGCTACTTGGTGTGGTCCCTGTCGCCTAGTCAGCCCGTTGATGGATCAACTTGCCGAAGAATACAAAGGTCGCGCTAAAGTCGTTAAGGTAGACGTTGACAGCAACAAGCCGATTTTCAAGCAATTCGGTCTTCGCAGTATTCCAGCGGTTTTAATTTTCAAAGATGGTATTTTAGCAGAAACCATCGTGGGAGTTTCTCCTTACGAGGACTTCAGCAACGCTGTTCAGAAGCTTCTTGAGGTTGTTTCAACTTAATTGGTAATTGATAATAAAAAGGGTTTATACCTGATGCCTAATAACGGCAGTCAAGTTTAAATTCCCTGAAGTTCCGAGTCTCCAAAGCCGACCCTCGGACTTCTCACTAATTGAAGTACAATTACAAATTTTTAAACATTTCCTTGTCGCCTATAATGTGCTTGAAGTAAACCACTAGGATATTGTTTTGAGTGAATCAACTCCAATTTTACTTCAGGGGTAGGCGGTGGGAAAAGGTGTATACCGCCACCTAAGATAATCGGAATAGTTGAAATAATATATTCGTCAATCAAGCTGTGCTGAAGAAACGAATTGATTAATGCTCCACCACCAACTAGCCAGATGTTTTCCAAGCCTTGAGCTTCTATATTGGCTAACACCTGTTTTACTGGGTCAGAAACAAACACAACGTCTTCACGGTCAGATTGGAGATGGCGCTGGGTGAAAACGAAGGATTTTTTTTCTGGATAAGGCCATTTATCAAAACCAAGCCCTACTTCATAGGTTTTGCTGCCCAAGACAATAGCATCAATGGATTCGTAGAAAGCAGTGTAACCGTAGTCTTCCCCTTCTGTATCAAGGATTGATAACCAATCAATTCCACCATCGCTGCGAGCAATGTAGCCATCCAAACTAGCTGCTATGTAGAGTGTAACTTTCGTCATTGCGCTTCTGGATTTGGTAGTTTTCACTCAATTGGTGCTTCGCGATGCCAGGGCAACGCGAAACGCGATCGCAGGCTTATTCCTTCTACAGCATTTTAGCCTCTGATGGTTCCGGACGATATTTTAATTGAACACACCACAAAATAGCGATGTCTACGACGGGCTACGCCTACGCTCACCCAATTACCTACGTTTTTTGATTATGCGATTTAAACCTACCTGCAATAAATTCTCGCTTAGATAAATGCTTTGTACCGCGTTTGGTGACTCGCTCTCGCCACATCTGGAAACTAGATTTCTTCATTTCGCGCCTCATTAGGGCAATTACTTGTTTCTCCAGTAGCCCAAACTGAGCTTCAATAGCATCAAAAGATGTTCTATCTTCCCACGCCATTTCAATGATGCGATCAATGCTTTCCGAATCGAGGTTAGGTAGCTTCATTCCTTTGCTGGCAATTGATAAATTTGAGTTATATACATTTTACTTTTGGTTTTGAAGAACCATTGTGTCTGCTGCACCCAGTTGCAGGGCATACAAGTTAGCATAGACACCCTGCTGATTGATCAGTTCGGCGTGAGTACCTTGCTCTACAATTTGTCCCTCCTGAATTACTAATACCTGATCTGCCTGAGTAACTGTACTGAGGCGGTGAGCAATTACGAAGCTGGTACGACCTTGGAGCAAGCGAGCGATCGCACTTTGTACTAGCGCTTCTGTGCGGGTATCAATGCTGCTGGTGGCTTCATCGAGAATCAGAATTCGGGGGTTGATCAACACCGCACGGGCAATACTAATTAGTTGTCGCTGTCCCTGGCTTAAGGGCGCTCCCCGTTCACCCAATTGAGTTGTATAACCCTGTGGCAGTGAGGTAATGAACTCATGCACATTTGCCATCTGTGCAGCTGCTTCGATATCAGCTTGGGTGGTGTAAGGAGCGCCAAAAGCAATGTTTTCGGCGACGGTGCCGCTGAATAGAATATTATCTTGCAGGACGATGCCAATTTGACGCCGCAGACTTGCTTGAGTAACGCTACGCACATCAATATCATCAATTTTCACTGCCCCGCCAGATACATCATAAAAGCGCAAAATCAAGTTAATAATTGTACTTTTTCCTGAACCGGTCGGCCCGACTAACGCAACCATCTGCCCTGGATAGGCGTGCAAATTTACCCCTTTGAGAACCAGTTGATCTGGGTTGTAGCCAAACTTGACATTCTCGAATTTCACCTCACCCTGAATTGACGGCATTTCTGTTGCATCGGGTGCGTCTTTGAGTTCTGACGGTTCATCTAGCAATAGAAAGATTCGCTCTAATCCAGCGAAGGCAGATTGAGCTTGGGTATAAAACTGGCTGAGAATCTGGATAGGGCGGAAGAACTGCTGGACGTAAAGTAAAAAGGATGTGACTACACCAACTGTTGCAGCTCCGGTGACCGCGAGATAGCCACCATAGGCTAGCACGCCTGCCGTTGCTAGGGTATTGAGAAAATCAATGGAGGGCAAAAAGGCTGAAGTAATTGCTACAGCCTCAACGTTGGCATCTCGATTGGCAGCGTTAAGAATGTCGAATTCTTCGATATTCATCTGTACACGATTAAATGCCTGTGCTTCTCGCACACTGCCAATATCTTCTTCTAACTTGGCGGAAAGCTCTCCAATGGTTTGTCGGGTGACGCGAAATCTAGCTCTTGCCCAACGTGCAAATAAGCTTGTGGTAAAAATCATTAGTGGCACAACCAGATTGCTCAATAAACCGAGTTGCAGGTTGATTGAGAGCATCGCAATGATGATGCCGACCAAACTGAAAGTGTTGCCCAGCATTTGGGCGATTGTCAGTCCAAATGCTTGATTCACGGTATTAACATCATTCAGCAGGCGACTCATTAAATCGCCCGCTTCGCTGCGGTCAAAAAAGCTGAGTGGTAGACTTTGAATTTTAATAAAAATGTCTTGTCTCAGTTGAGCCAGCAATCGCTGCATAATCCAGCCGACTCGAATAATTTGACCCCGAATTGCCAAAACACCAAGCCCATAGTTCAGCCCTAATAGCCCTAATAACAGCAGCAGTCCTTGCAAATTCCCTTGTGCAATCAGATGATCAATCGACCAGCCGATAAAGAATGGCCCAATTGCCTGGGTTACGGCACCAATAAATACTAATGTTAGGGCGATGGGAATTTCTTTGCGATAGAGTAGCAGGTATTGCAAAAAGCGCCGCAGGGTGGATAGTTGCTGACTCGCGTTTTCCTCAGATGCAACAACGGGAACTGTGCCTCTCATAAAAATTTTGGATTTTATATTTTGGACTTCGACTTCGCTCAGGAACCATCGAACGATTTTGGATTAAAAGTCTTTATTACAAGGCTGCGATCAAAATTTCCAGCCAGACTAATTATGTTAATTTGGGATGATTTTTCTCCTTCGGCTTTACCTGAGATTCCAAAATTGCACCGTAGAGTGGGCTAGTTTGCATCAATTCCTCATGAGTACCTTGTGCTACCAATCGTCCTTTATCCATAAGAAAAATCCGATCGGCATTCTTGACGGTACTGATACGTTGAGCCACTACAAAGGTTGTACAAGCTTTTTGGCGCATTAAGTCATCTAGTTCGGCTTGAATCTGGGCAGCAGTTTTGGCATCTACAGCTGAGGTACTATCGTCCAAAATCAGAATGCTGTAATCGGTCAGTAAGGTACGAGCGATCGCAATTCGTTGCTTTTGTCCACCAGACAAGCCCACTCCCCGTTCACCCACAATCGTCTCATAGCCATCGGGTAGAGTGCTAATAAAATCGTGCATTTGTGCAGTTTTTGCCACCTCAATCACCTGCTCTAAGGTTGCATCGGGTTTTGCGTAGGCAATATTTTCGCGGATTGTGCCAGAGAAGAGGGTGGTTTCCTGAAATACAATGCCGATTCGCGATCTGAGGCTTTTGAGCGTGAAACTTGTTACATCCCGACCGTCAATGCGAATCGCTCCCTTTGTGACATCGTAAAAGCGGGGAATCAGGTTCATAATTGTGCTTTTTCCCGACCCAGTCATCCCTAGAACGGCGATTAGTTCGTTGGGTTTCGTTTCAAAGGAAACTTCTTTGAGAGTTTCAGTGCTGGCTCCCGGATAGCGAAAGGAAACATTTTCAAAGGTGATTCTACCGCCGCAGGTGTCAAATGGGACAGCACCGGGGCGATCGCGAATTTCTACTTCCGCATCGACAACTTCGTAGACTCGTTCCGCAGAAGCAGCTGATTGAGCGATCGCAGGTGCAGCAAATCCAATCAACAAAATTGGTTGGAGAATCAACGCGAGGTAGGAGTTAAACGCCACCAGTTCACCAATGGAGAACCTACGGCCAATCACCTGCGCTCCTCCGTAGCCGAAAACTGCCAGTGTTACCAAGTTACTCAGTAAAAAGATAAACGGGAAGGTATTATGGATAGCGCTAATGGTCTTCATGTTTCCCTTGACTAGGGAATCATTCAGGGTCGTGTAACGCGACCTTTCGGTTGATTCCCGCACAAAGGCTTTCACTACTCGGATTCCTAGTAAGTTCTCTTGCAATACGGCATTGAGGTTGCTTAGTTGCTCTTGTACTTGCCGAAAAAGTTTGTTATTTCGGGTGACAAATCGTGCCATCAACCATGCAGTTATAGGCACTACCGTTAGCGTAATCAGTGCCAGTTCCCAGTTCATCACCAGCAAAATTACCGCAATAGTCACCAATGTTACAACTGAACCAATCACCTGAATTAAGCTAGTACCAACAAAGGCACGGATCTGCTCAATGTCGCTGGTGACACGGGTTAACAGTTGGGAAGTCTGCGCCTGGTCATGATAGCTGAAACTGAGATTTTGAATCTTGCTGAAAATTTTGTTTCGCAGGTCATAAGCTACGCCCTGAGACACTGCTTCTGCTAAATAGCTTTGTCCAAAGTTAAATAAACCACGAGCGATCGCGGCGACTACCATCCAGGCGGCACTGTATAGCACAATTTGAAGATTTTGCTGGATGATACCCTGATCAATTCCCCACCGAAATAGTTGCGGAGTAACCGCATTTGCGATCGTCAATAGCAACAGGCTGACCAATGCTCCCAGCGAAGTCCATCGGTAAGTGCTTAAACTCCCAAGCACGCGCTGGATTGACTGTATCGACGAAGTTTCCTGGAGTTCTGGTTGCTGAACCAATGGTATTTACCCCTGTATCTTTGGAAAATTATCTCGTACTTTGATTGTAAAAAACCAATTGGCCAGTTGAAAGTGGGAAATGTGAGATAGAGAGTAACTCTCCTATTTGTGGTAAAAATTCCGAGTTTTGGGACAGTGGCATGGGAGAATACGTCTTTGGCAAGCACTGCGGCTCATCGAACTCAAGACTTAAGAAAACCAAAAAACAAAAATAATGGCTCCAAATTTTCATAGCAATTCCCAACTTCCCTCAGATATCTCAACTGCTATCAGTCGCACAGCAAAGCCAAGTTCTGAGTTCTACTCTATTTTTTCTGATGAAGAAGTTTCAGGGATAATTCATGCATTAGAAGTCAAACGAGAAATCCCTCTCAAGTATTCTTATAAAGGTAGAGGCGCAAAAATTTGGGACGAGTTTTATCTAAAATATGTTATTCCTAGATGGTATGGCAGATCGAATGTAGAAATTGACCTTTTAAAGGATAATTTTCAATACCTTAATGGCAATATTCAACGTGGTAAAAGAGTCAATATTGTAGATGTTGGTGCAGGAAACTCATATCCCGTTAAAAAATTTATCCGCAGGCTGAATAAATTGGGCAAGGTTAATAAATATATTGCTTTAGATATTAGCGAGGAATTGCTTCATTTATCCAGAAATAATTTTAGAAAATGGTTTCCTCTAGTTGAGTTTCTCAGTTCCACAATTGACATAGAAAATAATTGTATACCCCAAATTTTATTCCAAAACCAAGCTGGTATTGAAGTTGACGATACAGCAAAAATTTTTTTACACTTAGGTGTTACCATTGGGAATCATCAAAATAGAGATGTGGTTCTCAAAAATTTTAGAGATAGTATGGGGAAAAACGATTTTTTGGTGTTCACTAACGAAACTGGTTCTAACTCTGCATGGGATGGAAACGTCAGAGGTGGCTGCAAGTATCATGTAGAAGAAATATATAGATGGGTTAAAAACAAGATTGGAGTTAAATCTGAAGATTGTGAACTAGTGAGAAAGTATGATTTAAAAACAGATAGTATAATTGCTAATATGAAATTTCTTTATAATTACACTATAAATTTCAGCCAGATGGGGATGGATAAAAATATTGAAATCTCTGAAGGTGAAGAGATTACTATTTGGCGACATCATAAGTATGAAATTCCTAAACTTTTGCAAGAACTAGAACGTTCTGGACTGCAACTTATTCACTATAGTACTGACAAATACAAATCACATATTATGGCGATTTGCCAGGTTGCTAGTAACTAACCTTTTCAATTAAATTTTGTGCTGCCCAGAACCCCGATTCCTCAAAGAAATCGGGGTTCTAACTTTTCATGAATGATTTAGGACTGAATCTAAGAATGGTGTCAAATAAGCGAGTCAACGCTAATATCTCAAGCTATGTTAAGAAACTTAAATGTAGGGTGTGTTGTCGCCAAGCGCCGCACCGTCAATAATTCAAGGTGCGTTAGCCCACGGCATAATACACCCTACGGATAATTTATATTTCTTTATGTATATTGAATTTTTTTCGCCGACTTACTTATTTCTGATGATGCTAACAAATCAGTTGACTTGGCTTGTGTCTCAATTAGATGTACATCAAACGCGGTCTAGGTTGAGGAACTGGACGCCCTAAATCTTTAGCCGTTTCTATCCATTCCTGCATAACTAATTCTACATTATGCAGGGCTTGTTGATAAGTATCACCGTCAGCAGCACAGCCTGATAATTCTGGTACTTCAGCAATAAATACTTGATCTAATTCACTCCAGTAGAGAATGATTTCATAGCGAAACATCATTTTTACTTCCTAGTTTATACTTGATAATTACTGCACGAACTTGTTTAATTTGATAGCTTTTGGCTTTTCCTTTTTTATGTTGCAAGTTCAAGATTTCCTCAACATCGGCTTTGATAAAAATCCGATGATCGCCACGAATCCGTTCATCAAAGCCTAGTGTATATAAAAGTTGCCACAGTTGCGCGAAAGGGATGTCTGTATCAGAAGTCCCAGAGAGAATTTTTTCTAAGAGTTTGTCTTGCTGACTCACGTTTTTCTGACTGCTTTAATGTTTCTATAGTCTCATATTTATTTAAAATCAGGGCATACTAAAGGAAATCTCTCTTTTTGCCCCTTGACTTGGATACAGTTCTACTCATTGACTTTATTGCAGAAAATCCTAATTATTTGGATGTTACAGATGCTTTCTTTGAAACGATGTTTCACACTCAGTTTAGGGTTGCGATCTCAGTCTTGACTATTCTGGAGGTGCATCATTTTGCTTGACATTGATAGCTTGATTATTTTTCTAAAATGCGATCGCGTAGCAGACACACCAGAAGATATTGCCTGGTAAACACTGGTATTAAACCCAACTAATAATCTCTATACCCAAATTTACAAGTAATATAGGTAACTACAGAGGTCAAATTGTTAATATTGCTCATATCATAATGCTGAGGTATAAATCCGTCTCAGTTAGTATTGAATATTGAGTAAGAAATATTACACAATTATGAAAAACCAAATTCTCGGTGTAGCTGCATTTTTAACCACGATTAGTTTGACAACAACCGTACAAGCAGCCAATTCTGGACATGTTAGACAGTTATTGGCAACCAAACAATGTCAAAACTGTGATTTAACCAGTGCAGGTTTAGTGATGGCTGACTTATCTGGAGCCAATTTGAGCGGTGCTAATCTCACAGGTGCTAACCTTAGCCGTGCAAACTTGAGCGGCGCAGATTTGCGGGGTGCAAACTTGAGTGGCGCGAGTTTATTTGGTGTTAACCTAAGCCAAGCTAAATTTAGTGGGGCAAATTTGGCAGGTGCTGATTTGAGAACTGCTTATTTAGCAAATGCAGAACTGACTGGTGCTTACTTGAATGGTGCTAACTTCCAAGGTGCAGTTGGTATACCATCACAAATTGCTTCACCAGAAGAATTTTATACTTTAGGTGTAGCAGAAGCGCAAAAAGGCAACCAACAGCAAGCAATCAGTTATTTTAATCAAGCGATCGCTATTAAACCAGAATATGCGGGTGCTTATTTAGCTCGTGGTGTTGCCCGTTACCAAATACTAGATAGACAAGGTGCATTCCAAGATGCCCAAATTGCTGAAAAATTGTTTACATCGCAAAACAATAGTCCTGGAACACTAACAGCCCAAGCTTTTATTAAAGAACTACAAACACCCGTCAATGAGAAGGTAAGCGCTGGTAGCCCCAGTTTCGTTGACTTTTTGGGAAGTCTAGGCTCAGTCTTGCTCCAGTTCTTTCCTTTCTGAGGAGAGTTGAAAGAACAGAGGGATAATAACAGATGACAAGTGACAAATAACAAATGACTTTATCTAAGGAATTATGGGCTGCAAATCAAGACTTAGCCCAAGCTTGCCTAGAGCATCCTTTCGTTCAAGGCATTAGCGATGGTACTCTTGAGCAAGCTAAATTTGCTTACTACGTAGGGCAAGATGCTTTTTTTTTAGAAGCTTTTGCCCGTGCGTACAGTATCGCCGCAGCTAAAGCACCAGACTGGTTAGGTTTCACCACATTTCATAACTTAGCTAGTGGAGTTTTAGAAGAATTGCGGTTGCATAGTAGCTATGCTTCTGGGTGGGGAGTCGATTTGCATTCTGTGCAACCAGAAGCCGCCACCCGCCGCTACACTGACTTTTTGTTAGCAACTGCTTGGAGTGGAGATGTGGGCTTAACTGCTGCGGCGATGTCTCCCTGTATGCGTTTGTATGCCTTTTTGGGAGAAAAGTTAGCTGGTAACGGCATTCCTAATCATCAATATGCAGACTGGATTCTTACTTACAGCAGCGCAGACTTTCAACCACTAACACAACAATTAGAAAATTTGGTTGACAATTATGCCGCTACCAATTCTGTTGTGCATTCAACCTACCGTTATGCTATGTTTTGCGAACGCGACTTTTTTCAGGCTGCATGGATTTTGAAGTAGGGGCGCACAGCTAGCTGTGCGCCCCTACTTAGACATTGCTCAAGCTGCCTTTGCCGTTAGTTGCTGTTTGGGTAAGTTGAGTAGTGGGAACCGCAACAACTGAAGGAACTTGTAAAATAGATTTTTTACTCTTACTCCGCTTTCGACTAGAGCCGCCTGCCTTTGAATACTCCATACTGTTTCTGCCGTAGATAGTGGCGACTCCAGTAAGCATCCTTTCAGACAGTTCCGAAAGTGCGTTGTCCATCTGAGCCATCGTCTTACGAGATTCCTCAAGATTAGACAGAAGCGTATTATGGGCTTCTAGCGTGGCACGGGTGTTATCGATAAGACGGGTATAAGCTTCAATGGTTAGTCCGTGCCCTAAATCTAGATTCTCATTGATGGATTTAAGCAGGGCGAGACGGCGTTGAGCTTTGTCTACAGCAGCAGAACCGCGAGTTCTTAGAGACATGGGAAATATTTCTGGAATAGTTCTATTTCAACATACTGGGATGTCTTTCTGCGTGAGAAGAGTAATTTTGTGGATTTAATTTAAACGCAGTAATTAAGACTTTGCCTGTGTTTATACTCATTTATTTGTATCTGTCTCTTGTTTCGGGATAAACGCAATAAGCAAATGCTGTCGCCAAACAAGCAAATGCGATCGCTCAACAAGCAAATGCCATCGCTCAACAAGCAAATGCGATCGCTCAATAAGCAAATGCGATCGCTCAACAAGCAAATGCTGTCGCTCAACAAGCAAATGCGATCGCTCAACCAGCAAATGCGATCGCTCAACCAGCAAATGCGATCGCTCAACCAGCAAATGCGATCAATGATGCGTGGCACGGTTGCCGTCTTTACCAGCGTTAACAGTGTTAATGTTGGATAAACTGATAGTTTGAGCCTTTTTGTATGTTGCGTAGGCGTAGTCCGTCGTAGACATCGCACTTCGTATTTTAATCAATTCACCAGATATCTTCAAAATTAAGGACAAATCCAGGTAGCACATCTTCCTCCTGATAAACTAGCAAGAGATTGCAGCACTTCAACATTTCTACCAGAGCGATAAATTTCTACTTGCCGAGTTTCTAAATCAATTAACCAACCTAATCTAGCACCGTTGTCGTTAGACATCGCCTGTATGGAAGAGTGAGCGATCGCATTATTAGCTGCTTGAATTGTCTCATCTGTAAGTTGCAGACGTGATTATTCTAGTTGTAGCTTGGGGTAAACGCAGTGAAACCCAATGAATAAACTATGCTCAAGAAGCAGACTTGATTTACTGGAGTGCTTTGCATGGTTCCAGCAGAATTAATCTCCACTTTGCGAGAACTTAGTCGAGCAGATAAGTTTTACATTATGCAGGTTTTAATCTCAGAGTTAGCCCAACAGGAAACCGAGCTGATTAAGCCTGGTCAGTCCTATCCTGTGTGGTCGCCTTATGATGCAGTTGAAGCAGCAGATACTATGTTAAAAGTGCTACAACCTGCTAAAACTCAAGACCATGTGTAACGCTCAGAAAAGTAAGCGTTAGCGTCGCTTACCGTAGGTATCGCTGTGTATATCTAACTTAAAGACAAAAAAGTATAACAGTAAGCATCAAACCCTTATTTGTTAGAATATTTTTTGTTACTAAAGAGAGAGAAGTTATCTGGTGGACTCTACATTTAACTGGAATCTGGAACAGACTTTATTAGAAAAAGTCATAAATCTGGCTAGTCAACGAGGACAATCTCCTGAATCAATAGTCAGTGAAGCTGTTAGGCTATATCTCGAAACCCAATTGCTAGAAACAGTTGATCATGCTGTGTCTGACCCATTAATTGGCTTATTTGCAGGAACACCTGATTTAGCTACAAACTCAGAAGATATTCTCCAACAGGAGATTACTGAAAAATCTGGTTGGACGTGGAAATAACCTTAGCAGTAGCTGATACAGGTTTTGTTGTAGCATTGTTGAACCGTTCAGATGCAATGCACAGCGTTGTTTCAACATTATATATACAACAAAAACAAATTTTGTTACCACAAACAGTATTGGCAGAATTAGCTTATTTGGTAGGACGTAATGCAGGTGTAGCGACAGTTGTAGCTTTTTTGCAAGGACTACCTGCGAGTCGATTTAGTTTAGTAGCTTTAACAGAACAAGATGTAATCCGTGTGGCGGAAATCTTGGATGAGTATGCAGATAGTCGGATTGATTTTGTAGATGCAAGTGTTATGGCTATAGCTGAACGCTATGGTATTAAAAAAATATTTACCTTAGATCAGCGAGACTTTAGATTATATCGACCTCAGCACTGCGATAGCTTTGAAATTTTGCCTTAAAGAAAATAATAGTTAACAAAAGAGCGATCGCTTGTTGTGGAAGAGTGAGTGATCGCTTGAACTGGACAAATCTGAAAAGGGATACTGAACCAAAATGATGTCATTTTTAGAGTAGTTCGGCATAGACATCATCCTCAGCGTTATCCCAAACTGATGAGAGTGATGTTTGACTGGTTTGAAGCCAAAATTCAGTTTCATCATCAGGAAGCAGCGTCACTAACACTCTTATTCCTTCCGGTAATTCCTCTGACTCCAGCAATTCGATTTTTCCTTCCCGAACAGTAGCCCAAAGCGTTTTTAGCATATCTGTTTTTTGAACAGTCATGTTTTGATTTTACGCTTGTATGCCTAAAAAAGCGATCGCCTTACAGAAAACCTCAAAAATAAAGCGATCGCTGTTGTGGAAGAGTGAGTGCGATCATACTTAGTATTATCATCAATCAGGCAGATATTAAACACTGTTTCAGTTCAGGAGTTGGACAATCTGATTCACTTTTTGCCTTGACTAATCAGTTGTGATTATATTTTTAAACTCTTCTAGTGTTGGTATAGGTTTTATTCTGTGTATTATGCGGTGACAATTGGAACATAAAACAGTAAAGTCAGTTGAAGGGTCTAGCTGAACTTTCGTTTTTTCTAGAGTTGCAATCGGTACTAGATGATGAGCTTCTATGTAATTCTTGCCTATATTGCCATATTTCATCTCAAAATCAAAACCGCAAGCTTTGCATATATATCCATGTATTTCTTTAGCTTTATTACACAAAGCTTGATTTCTTTCTACTCTTTTATGGATTTTATACTTTGTTAAATCTTCAAACCAAACTTCTTCATAATCTAATTCATTATCCTGAGTATATAAAGGTTGCTGTTCGATCAATTCTTCATAAATTTTGATAAAAAATAATAAATCATTGACTAGTTTATCTGAGTCTGGCAAACTTTTTTTTGGATAATAAACAGCTAATATATTACCGGCATGGTATGCCTGACCTAATCTTCGAGCAGTAGTTTCTTTAGGAATTGCTTCAAGTTTAAGATCAATATTTTCAGAATATTTAATACTTGTATCGGTCGATATAATTTTCCTAAAAGTTTTTGCTCTTTCTCGCAATATATCTTTTGCACCTCCAAGTCCATAATTTGTTTTCAAAGATGCTGTACCTTGATTCAAAGATAGATAAACACCAGAACAATCTGCCTAAAACAAATAGACAAGGAAAAATCCAAATCTCACACTTTCTGTGACCAGCTTATTAAAAACAGCTATCCAAGGAATATTTGCCCATGAGCCATTTCCTGCTGAAGCTTGTATACTATATATTTCAGGAAGATTTAGAGAATTATCTAACAACTTTGGAACATCATTCTTTAAATATCTTGGAAAATTATGGTTTTTGAATTTTTCTTGGTTTACTATTGGATATTCGTATAATAATTTTTCAATAGTTTGTTTGAGCATTTATATTTATACAATTAGATTGAAATGTTAAGATAGGCATTTTGCCTGCCCTATAAGGACTATTCTATTCCTTCAATTCGGTTTTTAATCTGTTGGTACAAATCGAATAGGCGATCTAAGATTCTTCAGAATTTATTCTAAACCAATGTCATTACTTATTCATATTCTTCTTTATGGCTTTGCAAAGCATCCCAAAGATTCATTAAGTAGTACTTGGAGATTTTCAAAACATCTCCTAACTCACTGCATATTCTGTAAACTGTCTCATAAAAGGAGACTGAAAACCTAACACAATATCTTCCTTGGGAACTCCCGCAGCTACCAAATTAGCTGCGATATCATCTTCTGTACCATTCCACTGAAGCCAAATTTTCCCACCTTTAATATCAATATGAATAATACAACTATGTACCCAGTCTTGACCTTCCCACCCTACATGAACTATTTGATAATGGTTGCGTTCTGTATCAAAAATTGTTTCAACTTCTATATTTCCATTAGCTGGTTTTTGCTCACTATAATCATGTAATATCTGTTGTACAAGCTGGCGATATCGAGTTAATTTATCCATTGGAAAATCACCTCTTGTTCTACATCATAAATAAGCATTTTCACTTGATTTTCTGCTATCATCTCTTGAGGAAAATCAAGTTGAAAAAATGTTTTATAAGTTGTTAAAGGTACTGCTAAATACAAAACACGCTCCGGTTGCCGCCGTCGTAATGCACCTCTATAATTAATAAACTGTCCTAATGCTGTATGAAATTCTGAAATAGCAGACGACCTTTCTAAAAAACTTTTGACTTCGACTGCAATTTTTTGTCCTTCACGTTCTGCTGCAATCAGCTTTTGGGCGGCTAAATCAATTGAAAGGTTAACTCCTCCCACGCTCATTGTGAGTGGATCGTGAGTAATTTGCCAACCATCTTTGTGTAAAGCTGTTTTGACAACTTCATGAAAGACATCTTTAGCAGACATACCTATCTATAATTATATATTTGATTTTCATTTAGCCGGATTCCATACAATTTGTCAAAACGATTTTTTATGTAGAGACGTTCATAAAACGTCCCTACATTTATGATTAGGGATTATTCAATCCCTTCAATCCGGTCTTCAACCTCTTGGTACAACTCGCGCAGACGATCTAAATTCTCCTCGCTAGTCTCCCAATAACCGCGTCCATTCACTTCCAACAAAGTTGATACAATCTTGCGGAAAGAATGAGGGTTAAGGTTCAGCAACCGTTTCTGCATTTCTTCATCTTTGATGAAGGTTTCGTTAGTATCTTCATAAATCCAGTTATCCACAGCGCCGGCTGTCGCACTCCAACCTGTTGTATTCACCAACCGCTTGGAGAGTTCGCGCACACCTTCGTAACCGTGAGACAGCATCCCCTCATACCATTTGGGATTTAACAATTTGGTACGCGCATCCAAACGCACGGTTTCTGATAATGTCCGCACTTGGGCGTTAGCTGTGGTTGTATCTGCAATATAAGATGCTGGTTTTTTACCATCACCCCGCAGACTTGCCACCAGCTTTGTGGGGTCTGAATCAAAGTAGTGGGAAACGTCCGTTAAGCTAATCTCGGAAGAATCCAAATTTTGGAAAGTTGCATCAGCAGTTTTCAATGTGCTTTCAAAAATCTGCCGGGATTCGTCCATGATTCCGGGGTTATCGGAATTGAAGGAGAAAGATTTCCGGTTGAGGTACATTTCCTGCAACTCGGCTTCGCTATCCCAAGTGCTGTTTTCTACCGCCAAGTTGATATTTGACGAATAGGAACCAGATGCGTTGGAGAAAACGCGCGTTGCTGCTTGACGCAGATTAATCCCCATATCTTCAGCTTGCTGCAAAGCGTGTTTGCGAACAAAGTTCATTTCTAAGGGTTCATCTGCCTCGGCTGCCATTTTCACGCCTTGGTCTAAAAGGTTCATTTGGTTGATGAACAAGTCGCGGAATACACCAGAACAGTTAATTACTACATCAATTCTAGGTCTTCCCAACTCTTCTAAGGATATTAATTCCAACTTGTTCACCCGTCCCAAAGCATCGGGAACTGGACGCACGCCCACCATCCACATAATTTGTGCTAGGGATTCGCCGTAAGTTTTGATGTTATCGGTTCCCCAAAGGACGCAGGCGATCGTTTCTGGCCATTTTCCTTCATTTTCTGCCTTGTTGCGTGCCAAAAGCCTATCTACAACGATTTTGGCTGATTGAACTGCTGCTGCTGTTGGGATGGATTGCGGATCGAGTGCATGGATATTCTTACCTGTGGGTAATACATCCGGGTTGCGGATCGGATCGCCACCAGGACCAGGTAAGATGTATTCACCTTCTAAGCCTCTGAGTAATGCCCCTAGTTCGTTGTCGGCACAAACTTGTTGCAGGCAAAATTCCAAATACTCAAACAGGGGTTTTAGAGCGGCGCTATCGACTTTGGGATAACCTGCTTTATGCAATGATTCCACCCAAGGTTCTTTTTTGCCCATGTTGAAGAAATTCAACCGGGAAACTAGAGAAACTCGCCCTTCAGCGTCGGTTTGCTCTTGGACAAGGGCAGTAACTGCTGCACGGGTTGCCAAGGTGATGTCTTGGAGTAACTGGACATCTGCTAAAATGCCTCGGTCATTATTTTGGTAAATATCGTCAATGTTACGCCCAATGCTATTGGCGATAATTCGCGGTAAACCAACAATTTCTTCTTCTTGACGATCTAGACTAGCAATGTTGACGAGAGTTGCGATCGCTTCTTCTGCACTTGGCGGTTTACCAATGACGTGTAAACCACAAGGCAACAACCGCGACTCAATTTCCATCAACTTGCGGTAGACGTTGCCAACAATATTATCCCGTTCGTCGGCACTCATGTCTCTGGCATCGGTTTCTGGCAGGTGAATATCCTTATCCAGATTCACGATCCGGCATTTATCCATGATGCTGTTGACAATGGAAACACCGCGTCCACTATCTTTTAAGGTTTGGTAGGAAGCAATTAATTCGCTGAGTTCCTTCAAACCTTTATATAAACCAGCATTTTCTGCCGGAGGTGTCAAGTAAGAAATTGTTTCGGCATAACTCCGACGTTTGGCAATTGTCGCTTCACTCGGATTATTGGCTGCGTAGTAATACAAGTTAGGAATTGAGCCAATTAAGTTATCTGGATAACAATCACCAGACATCCCCATCTGTTTACCTGGCATGAATTCCAAGGAACCATGTGTACCAAAGTGCAGTACAGCATCAGCTTTCCAAACTTGCTCTAGGTAAGTGTAGTAGGCAGCAAAACCGTGGTGAGGACTAGCTGAACGGGAGAACAACAGCCGCATGGGGTCGCCTTCGTAACCAAATGTGGGTTGGACACCGATGAAGACGTTACCGAATTGCTTACCATAAATCAGCAGGTTTTGCCCGTCACTGTTGAGATGTCCGGGAGGTGGGCCCCAGTTTTCCTCTAAGCGCTGAGAATATGGAGTTAGCGCCTCATACTCAGGAACCGACATTTTATAAGCAACGTTCAGTTCTGGGCTGTTGTACTGCGCCTGTGCGTCATGGATGACTTCTTGCATCAACGCTTCGGCGGATTCTGGCAATTCTGGCAAGTCGTAGCCGTTATTTTTGAGAGCTTTCATCACCTCGTAGATGGAACCGAATACATCCAAATAAGCGGCGGTTCCCACGTTGCCTTTATCTGGCGGGAAGCTGAAAACAGTGATGGCGACTTTTTTATCCAGCTTCGGTTTGCGGCGGAGGTTAGCCCATTTTAAAGCGCGTTCGGCTACAGCTTCAACCCGATCGCGCAGTGCGATCGCTTTGCCTGTAGTCCCATCTCTACCTGATAATATAATTGGCTCAATTGCCCCATCCAATTCAGGAATCGCAATTTGTAAAGCTACTTGAATTGGATGTAACCCTAAATCACTATCCATCCACTCTTCTGTGGTTTGGAATACTAAGGGTAACGCCACCATATAAGGACGGTTTAAGCGTTTGAGTGATTCAATTGCCTTGGGATGGTCTTGTCTAGCTGGGCCACCCACTAAAGCAAAACCAGTCAGCGATATCACTGCATCTACCAACTGAATGTTGGTAGTCGGTTCGTAGAAGTAAGCGTCTACAGGTTTGGAGAAATCCAAACCACCAGCGAAAACAGGTAGTACCCGTGCGCCTAGTGCTTCCAACTCCTGCACCATTGCTACATAATGGGCATCATCCCCTGTAACTAGGTGAGTGCGTTGCAATACCAACCCGACACAAGGAGCTAGGGGATCTTTGAGATCGTTAGAAATATCCTTACGAGCTGTGTACCAATTAAGATACTCTCTGACATCCTCAAACATACTAGGAGCCAAAGGATGCCAAATCCCTAAATCGGGATAAACCATCGGCTGTTCATATGTAGAAGGTGCAAAATTTTGTTTCTCTAAACCTTTAAATACGTATTTATCAGCTAGCATTAGCAAGAAGTTCTCCAGATTTTCTGGTGAACCACCTAGCCAATACTGAAAACTGAGCATGAAATTTCGGGCATCCTGCGCCTTATCCATTGGTAGGAACTTCAGCACTTGCGGCAGCGTACGCAAAAGCTTCAGCATCCCATCTTGGAATCCCGCACCGGATTTTTCTTTGCGTTTCCGCATGAATTGGGCGATCACACTTTTTGACTGACCCAACTGTGCCAAGGAAAAGCTGCCCATTTTATTCAGGCGCATTACTTCTGGCATGGAGGGAAAGACAACGGAAACGTCCAGATGATCGCGATGTGGTTCTACTGCTGCTACTACTTTCTGTGCTAAGTCTTCGATGAAAATGAGGGAAGCGATGAAGATATTCGCACTCTCAATTTCTCGTTTGAACTCTTCGTAGTTCTCTGGGTCGCGGAGTTCCTCAATCAAGTACCCGCTGATTTCAATCGCCAAGTTGGGATTGCTCGCGTTAATCGTGCGAACCGCTTGCGACAATGCACTCTGGTACTGGGACTCAAGCACGACATAGACCACCTTGATTAAATTACGTCCGCGTAAGTTATCAGGCGCAATGTGTCTAATGGTGGACTTGACGTGTGTGAACATGCTTCTTCGGCTCCAATTTTGATGCGTGTTCTCTACTAGAAGTTCCTAGCGGCATCATCAGCCACTATTAACTTCTTATTTTTCGGCAATATGTGTTTTTTATCAGAAAACGCTTGCCCACTGGGCATTTTATCGTCTATTTGACACAAATCGATATAAAAAACGAAATATTTCTTTGTAATTGTTGACTGTGTTTAAAAGTATTCGCTCACCCATTTGTAAATTTTTTGCAATAGTTCTCTTCAATAGTTAAATAGCTATTAAGTATATTGTTGGATTTACAAAACAAAACCCGCTTGTGCGGGTTGTAAAATTGGTTATGTTTGGCAAAATGCGTAGGCGTAGCCGATTGTAGACATCGCTTAATTACTATAATTTCTTAACTAATATTTAGCTTTCTGCTGCGGACTTCCCTTAAATCCCCCAAAATTCTTCTTCAACCTTCCCGCACCATCCAAACCAACATTCCTAATAGTATTTCCACTGAGGGAACGGAATAATCATTCAAATCAATACTCAGTGTTTGCTCTTCTAATTTCAAAAATCGCCAAGCTGTACCGCTACTGACGCTGCCATAAATTGTCTTAATCGGTATATTATTGGTTTCATTGAATTTTTGGGCGGCAATCATTTCTGCTGCACATTGCCCTAAACCAGGTTTTAAATCACCTTTTTCCGCTTCAATAATCACGATGACAGGAGCTTCAATAAATATTTGTTCGGGTGAGCGGCTAACTAAAAAATCACATACTTCATTTAAGCCTAGCTCCGATGCAACGGTAAAATCTTCACCCGAAAAAAAGCTGACTCTGCGTTCAAAAATTTTCCGAACTTCTACGAGGATAGGACTAATAATTAACTCTGAGCTAGCTTTTTCTGAACCAGTTGCTGTTGCTAGTGGCAGTCCTTCGCTTAGTGCTTCTTTGAGGTAAAAACTAGGTTCTATGGACTGTGTTTCGGGTAAAAAACGTACATTCTCAACTGTAGTTAAGTTAAAATCGCGTTTGAATTTTGACAAAGATAAGTCACTATAAGACATTATAAATATGATTAAATATTAATCTATGAGTATAAATTGGGAATTTAGTATTTTAAGAATTATTCGGCTGAAAATGACTCTCCCAGAAACTTGCAGATGTTATCGAACATAGCCTGCAACTATATCAGTGATGTTGTGCCTCTAAAAATTAGGAACGAATTAGGTAATATTTACCTCTTGACTAATGACCCCTAACTCTTGACCATTAACTAATGAATCAAGTAGATATTCTCATCCTATCAAATGGCCCTGGAGAGGTAACAACCTGGGTGCGCCCAGTAGTAAGAGCGTTACGGCAAAAATTCGGCGATGACCGAAATCAAGTGAGAATCAGTGTAGTTCTATCGCCTTGCTCAAATGCTAGTGGTAAAGAAGCTGCGATCGCTCTTTCTTACCCAGAAGTAGACAGAGTACAGGGAGCAGAGCATTTTTGGCAATTTTTGCTTGGGGGCAAAACATTTGACAATTGGGACTGGAGAAGTCGCGGCGTGGTTGTTTTTCTCGGTGGCGATCAAATTTTCCCCGTAGTTATAGGTAAAAAGCTCGGATATCGCACAGTGGTTTACGCGGAATGGGAAGCTCGTTGGCATAACTGGATTGATCGTTTTGGCGTGATGAAGTCTGAAGTTGTTGCCCGTGTACCCCAGAAATATGCTCACAAATTCACCGTTGTCGGTGATTTGATGTTAGAAGCAGCAGGGGAAGCAGGAGAGAGCCTAAATTCAAATTCCCCTGTGGCTATCACTCCATCACTCAAAACTGAATTGATTGGTTTACTCCCTGGTTCAAAAGCGGCAAAATTAGCCCAAGGAGTGCCATTATCTTTAGCGGTCGCTGAATACGTTTATGCAAAAAGACCGCAAACCAGATTTGTAATTCCTGTAGCCCCAACTTTGGATTTACAAACTTTAGCTGGTTTTGCCGATCCTCAAAGGAACTCTATTGTTGAAATATTTGGCTTTAGTGGTGCTTCCTTAATTATCCCAGAGGACGCTAGAGGAAAAGCATTGCTCAAAACAGCAACGGGCTTAACTGTGGAACTGTGGCAAGAAAACCCTGCATATCACTTATTATCGCAGTGCTGTATCTGCTTGACTACGGTGGGGGCAAACACTGCCGAACTCGGGGCTTTAGGAGTGCCAATGATTGTTTTGCTGCCAACACAGCAACTTGATGCCATGCGTTCTTGGGATGGTTTACCTGGGTTGTTAGCAAATCTGCCAAGGGTAGGTACTACCTTTGCTAACGCGATCAATTGGCTATTCCTAAGATTCGTGAGACGTAAAGGTTTATTAGCATGGCCAAACATCTGGGCACAAGAAGAGATAGTGCCAGAAATTATGGGTAAACTTCAACCGCAAGAAATTGGGGAAATGGTTTTAGACTTATTAGCCCATCCAGAAAAATTGGCTGATATGCGCGCTAAACTCCGTAATATTCGCGGCAAAAGCGGAGCAGCCGAGAAGATCGCACAGATTGTTGGCGAGGAAATTGGGAAGTAGAAGGAACAAGGGAGGAGAAGTTGCAGTAAGTCTTTCCTCTTCAGCTCTCTACTTAATCCGAAGATTCTCCATCCCTGCGCCCAAGTTCATAAATGCCAGCACCCATGCAAGCTAATATTCCTGTACTAATTCCCCAACTTTCACCTAAACTAATTTCCAAACCCCAGTTACACAAAGCACCAACTACCAAAAAAGGCGCAATGCTGAACAGAGAAGCGTAGAAAGCATTTTGGGATTCTCTGGCTTTACGAGTCTTTTCAAATTCTGACTGGCTGGTATAAAGCGATCGCTCGGCAAAATTAAACCAGCGGTTCAGTTGCTCGATTACCCATTCATTGACTGGGGAAAAACCTAGATATAGCGCCAATGACCACAAACTCGCTCCTGCGATCGCGATCGTGTCTAACTCAAAGCGGAAAGGTAAAATTTCAGTCAGCATTGCTTAGGTAAGTCCTGCAAAGGGTTAACTTTAGCTGTCAGTAGATGCTAAATAAACCTCTTGTGCAATTTTAAGCATAAAGGTTAGCAAGATTTCAACTACTTGGCATCTCTCCCGCTTCTTAGCTGATATTCCACATTCAGCACCGTGAAACTGTATATTGACTCCTTTGGTCTCGCTTGTTTACAGCTAGAACATTTGTCCTCTGCAAGCCAGTACCTAAAAATAACAAAACCCTTGATGTTATTAACTTCAAGGGTTTTATTGTGATGCCAGGAACCGGACTTGAACCGGTGACACGAGGATTTTCAGTCCTCTGTTTTGATTGCTGAAATACTTGCCAATTAAGGATATTCATTCATAGTCATTCATAGTCATAGTCAAACCATAGTCAATATTATGGTGGTTCTGGAGGCATAGGTAATTCTGGAGGTTCGGGTAAAGTAGCACCGTCATAGAAAACTGCTGCTTTACCTTCACTCCTAGCTGCATTAACGGCTCGTCTAGCTTCTTCCCATGATGGAAACGTAAGAAACAACCATTCCCCAGTTTTATCGTTAGCAATAGCTATAGTAGTTTCCCGTTCTTTCCAAACATTATCTGACATAGTTTACTATGGTAGCAACTAGCAGGTTAAGTATAGAACAATAACTATCTGAATAGCTATCTGACAACTGTATCAAGCTATAAGCTATATAGTACATAAACACTTGCGCCAGATTCGCCTATAATGCCTCTATTTTAAGTCTCAGGTAGAATGCAAGCTTAAGTCTTATATCGCTCGTTATAGAGAATTGTAGAGCTAGGCATTAAAGCTTAAATGCTATCAAAGCTAATCATTCAACATCAAAACTGTGTTTATATAAAAA
Source organism: Nostoc sp. ChiQUE02 (assembly GCF_034531305.2). Lineage (NCBI taxonomy): Bacteria > Bacillati > Cyanobacteriota > Cyanophyceae > Nostocales > Nostocaceae > Nostoc > Nostoc sp. ChiQUE02. The sequence continues at coordinate 159,878 of NZ_JAVRBN020000010.1, read as the reverse complement.
GTCAAGACATTATTGCTTTGAATTGCGTTTTTTAGAGTAGCGCCGCGATAGAAAGAATAAACAATCAGAAAATATGTTCTAAATATATGAAAACTTTTGTATTTACAACTTGACTTGCTCATTGATTGTAATTCTATTTCCATCATAGATTACCTTATTGGCACACTGCCTGATATTTCATGGAATCACAAATAGAATACTCCTTATCTGCTTCATAAGTAGAATCAGACGTACATCTACGCTGAGACCCACTGCTACAAAATGAACATATTTTTGACCTCAATGGGTTATTAGGATTTCTTCTAAGCCCATCACCAATAATAGCAGGCATTTCTAATAGGTTTTTCATTTCAGTTTCAGTTAATATATCACTTAATCTTTTAGCATTTTGACAAACTATGGATTTAGGAAGAGGAGTAGGAATAGTAGTTTCAATAGGAGAACTGGATATGTCTACAGGCTCAAAAGGGTTGGTAGCAGTAAGAATAAGTTTGTAACTTAAAAATATAGAAGACATAATGCAACCAATACCAATTATATAAAAAGACCAACTACGCTTGGCAAAAAACTTATTAGGATTATTTCGTTTTAGACAAATATCAATTATTTGGATTTTTGAATACAATTTCTTTTTTTCTATTAAGTTAGTTACTAAATCGTATTGTTTTATTAAAGATGTTTTTATCTGTTTTACTTCTTCAAACTTCAGTGATTTCCAATATTCTAAATCTATTAAATAAGGAGAATCCCTATGTAAGAAAAATATTTCTTTGTATTTAATAATTAATTCTTCTTTAAATTCAACAATATAAATAAAACTTGCTAACCACATAAATAAGGTAACTAAAATTAATAGCATAATAAAAAATATTGTTTCAATTAGTTGTATTAAGCAGTCAAAAGTTATTTAGTATATTTTGTTCTAAAAATTCTACTAGCGGCGTATATGTATAAATAATTAATATATCAGAATGAAAAACAAATGTTTCTATTATCTGACACAGCCATATCACCTTTAGATGTGGTATGCGTAAAGGCAGTAGAAACAAACCAAACTAACTCAAATACACACGATAAAGCAAAAACAATACTGGAAGTGTTGAGAGATAGTAGACGTATAATCAACACTATATTAACTACAATTAGAGAATTACGTTATTGACTAAACTAACATTACTTAAGGTTAGTTAACTTAGTGAAAACAAAAGTTAAAATAATTAATCGTATTGAGCCGCAAGTACACTAATCCAAATCAAATATAGTTGATTAAGACCAATATCACATATATGATATACACATTAATCTATATATTTATAACTGCAATAACCTATTTTTATTACTGTAGCTAACCTAATATAACTATCATAGTTAACTTATCACCTTAAGCTATATACACCTTGTTCTATATTATAGATTGATATTTCTGTTACTAGCGTTAGCAGCTTGTTTATTATTCCTACTGCTTGTCTCAACTTCACCAGTATTATTAATAATCTCATTTTGTAATTTAATAGGCGCTATGCATTTATCTGATTTTAAATAATCGGGAAGTAGTTGTAAGCCAGGATACATAATTTAATCTCGATTAACGTTAACAAAAATCTAAGATTAGTTTTTGTTTTTATTAATTTTGATAATATTATATTGTGTTTTGTTATTAACCTCATTAATTTTGGTATTTTTAAATGCTAATATCCAAGAATTATGCATAATAATTCTTACGGTGTATTGACAAATTTTTTCTATCTCTTTTGCTTTAATATTTTGTCGAATTAATTTGTGTTTTTCATATTGATAAATTTGATACATACTGTAAAACAATAGATATCGCAAATTGTAATTAAATTTTGCGTTATCGCACAAATAACTCATTACTTCTAGAGAGATTTTTTGTTGTAGTAAAATTTGTTTATTTTTAATTTTAGTTGTATGAATAATATGCTTGGCTTCCATTGATTGCCGATTTTCTAGAAAATAATCAATACACTTTATAATAATGTCATTAATTATTTGATTGCTTTCATCTTTTCTTGAATTGATCCAGTTATTAAATTTTACATCCTCAACAATTTTTGAATTTTCAAAATAAATCAAACTTAAAAAGTGCTGTTGAAATATCTCTAATCTTTGTCCCCTATTTTCAATCAAGCTACTTGTTTCTGTACTATTACCATCTGTTGATACTCTCAGTTCACATTCTTCTATTTGCCTAGAACTAGTAGCATGAAAATGAGCAAAATAAGGTTCTCTAATATTACCCTTTCTTAAATAAACTTCTTGTTTGCAAATAGGACAAATTAAACCTTGTTCTGAGTAAGAAACAAAATCACAATCCTTTGCATAAACTCTTTTGCCACCTTTATATATTGAAATTGCATAATCCATATTCAATTGATACTCTCATTATTATGAGAATAACTGTTAATACTTAGGATATGCCTGAGTAGAGTTACTTATTATACCTTTATTTATTAGCATATTTCTTTTTTGTGCTTGTAACTGATGTAACTATAATGTAACTGACTATAATTACAATAATCTCTGAAACCCTTGCAATAACTAGGTTTCAAACTAATGTGTAACTGTAACTGATGTAACTGACTTTTATTAAACTCTTTAGTAAATGTGGATGAATCAAGAGTCAGTACAGATATTGAAGAAAAAGTTTATAAATTATTGGTTACATGGTTACATGGTTACAAGAAAGCTGAAACCCTTATATAATAAGAGTCTCAGCCTGTAACTAAGTGTAACTGAATTATTAGCTGGCTACTTTATCTAAGATATTATTGGTAATTGGATAATAATATTTACCTCCCTTACCGTTAACCCTAGTAGTATTCTTAGGTTTTTCAAAGCCTAAAGATTTTAGTATCCCAGTTACTCTATTTTCATCTGAACGTGTCCAGCTTCTCGGTTCTTTCTTGAGAGCCGTAGTTAGAACATCAGATAGAGTAAAAGGTGTTATTTGATCTAACGCCCAATTAGTTACTATATCTGTCCACATATCTTCAACTTGATACTTACTAGAGTTAATAGAATTACTTAATTCTTGTTCAGTTTCATTCAAATAAGTAAGATAACTATCTTTATAAGCTAATACTGCTGCTGCCCAAACTAAATCTCTATTTTGTTTAATCCAATCAATATCTATTTTTTGATTGATTTCAATAATCCAAAATCTTCTATTACCAGTAGGATCGTGTAAAATCTTATCTTTATTAGTAGTACCTACAAGAATAAATTGTCTTTGTAGCGTAACATTAGTTCGCTCATAAGGTTTTCTAAATGAATCTGATGTTTTAGTAATAAATGCTTTAAGTTTAGACATAGCATAAGGTTTAATAGTCTCTTCGCATTCCCCTAATTCCAGAATCCATTTACTATGACATACCATTAATTCATCCTTGTTATAACTAGCGAAATTGATGGTTTCAAACCAATCTGTACTAGCTAATTCTCTAAAGAAAGAGGTTTTGTAAAATCCTTGTTTTTCACTGTGAAGTATCAACACAGAATCATGTTGACATCCAGGTTCATATATTCTTTTTACTGCTGCCACTAAAGTTTTAGGTAAGTATAGTGCTTCAATTGAATCAGGGTCAATCTGTAAAACTTGTTCATTTATGTATCTGAATAATTCCTTGTAGCTTGTGTCATTATGCTTACAAAAACACTGATTTAAATAATCCTCTATGGGAGAAAAGGGATTATTAAGACTGGAAAGATGGGTTAGCTCATAAATGTATTTATCATTATCCAAGATTACATTATGTTCTTTTGCGACTTCGGCACGGAATTTAGCAATATCAAATAATTTTCCATCTAGATAGACATCTTGATTAGTTTTATGCCAGCTTAATCTAGAGATAAATTTTTCTTCTACGATTTGTCTAGTTTGATTATAATCAGTCATAATTAATATATAGAAATAAAATAATGGGTCATAGTAATTAAAAGCATTAGGGGGCGAAATCTAGTGCTTTTAATTTAATTAGATAATTTGTCAATTACATAGTTTTCATTAAGGCATTCTATAACTAACTTCCTAATTAAGCTTGTACTTGTTAGTTTATGGAGTTTTGCTGTATTGATTAACTGCTCATAATCTTTATTATTTAATCGAGTACTAACTATATGGTTTAGAGGTTTATCTGTGATTTTTGGCATTGTTGTTATGGTTAATAATTAATTTGAATGGACGCGACCTAAACAGACTTCCTCAGAATGTGTGGTTAGGTACTATGCAGAATATCTTCAGCCCGTTTTTTACCTACCGTTGACATCCTTGACTATTCGATGCCTCTGTTACCTCAGAGCGTCTTAGATATTCGGTTTTCGAGGTTCTGGTTCTATAAGCTTTTTTACCCTCCTGCTGATATTGTAAGCAATAAAAAACTGTTTGTGTAAACTTTTTAAAAAATATTTGATCACATTTTTTTCATTTCATATAATATTTTTTGGTATTTTGCTTATCAGTCTTTTTTGATTATTTTTAGCGCGATTAAGGTAGTTATTTTAATTGCATTAGTCATATTTTCCTTACTCTATACAACTTATTATGTATAGTAATAAATAAGATACATGAATTAGCCTATGTTATTTATCTAGTTTGTTATTAATGCAACTAAAATCATTTATGCAATTATATTAAGTATTTGCAGACCTTTTACTTAAAGTAGAAGTAAATATGTTAGTTAAGTTAACTGTATATAATCATAGTCAAGTTAAGTTTATTCAAGATAATATATGAAGTATTACTTAAGATACCTATCATATCTATTACTGATTAAACTAGTGCAAATAAGGTAAATACAATTATTTATTAAACTTAGTTGTCCTAAAGTAACTTGTTTATAGTAATTTAGTTAATGTTCAGAGTGCCGTTAGATGAAATAACTATTAGATGTTATATGAGGTAAGAAAAAAGGATAGTATTGTGTGTTTACTATCCCTTGCTACTGTATGTATTATGAGTACTGTTAGTGCGAGTATGATGAATACAGTTATAGTTCTGGTACTTGTACTTGTCTTATTGTCCCTGCATAGTGTTTCATTATTATCTCTGGTGAATTACCTACCCATTTAGCAACCTGTACCACACTGACACCAGCTTCTAAGCAATTAGTGATAAAGGTATGTCGTGTATGGTATTGGGGACGGTAAGGAATATTTAACTCAGATAGTACAGTTTTCCAAGCTCGATTAAGGAAATTGTGAGCATCAATTAAACCACCTTTGGGTGCTTTAAAGACTGGTGTATCTGCATTAAAATTACTTGGTTTAATAGAAGCCAATAACTCTTTAAGTGATTGATTAACAGGAAATTTGCGACTTTTATGAGTTTTAGTATCTTTACGATTCCCTTCTACTACAGCTTCACAGAAGGTAATTAGAGTTAGATTACTATTGATGTGACCCCAAGTTAAACCTATAGCTTCAGAAGTTCTACAACCTGTCATGAACAAAAATTTAACGTAGTTTGTGTAATAACTGTAGTATATATTTCTCTCAAAAGCCGCGATAATTTGTTCTTGCTCACTTTTGTTAAATAGGTTGATAGTTTCATCGTTTATAGCTACTTTTACCTTCTGTGACATCCCTACAAAAGGGTTACTATTAATCAACTCAGAATCTATTGCCCAATCACAACAAGCCCTTAATTGAGTCAGAACACGCTTTGTTGCATTAGGTGTTAATGTCTTGAGTAAGAAGTCTCTGATTATTACAGCTTCTGAAAGCTTCTGTGTTGGTAAACTAGCAATGTGGTTTTTAGTTTTTTTATAATCCTTATTAATAGTGGTTACACTCAAAGTTTTAGACTTATAATCTGTGTACTTATCCCATAACTCGATCAATGTTGTTTGTTGCTGACCTTCTGTTATGGGTGCAACCAGAGTTAAATGAGTTTGGGGTTTATATTTAGCTAATGTGGGGTCAAAGCGTTCAAATGCAATATCTGATTCAATTTGCTTTGCTTTAGCTTCTGCTAACTTACGATTCTCTGGATTATCTGCCATTCCCAGAGTTAGATATTTTTGCTTCCCATTGTAAAGGTGACGCGGTAAACGTAATCTGAGTCTTTCTTGAAATGATTCAACACCGACTGAACCTTTAGATGCTTTATGTTCTACCTTCATTACCATATTCTTACCTTGACTATGAAAACCTCTGCTCTACTACTATCATAGTCAATTCATAGTCAAAGTCAAGTTAAAAAATCTAAAAATCACCACTAGTTTTCTTACAGTTACTAGGGTGATTTTCTTAATCCTTGATATACCAAGGCTTTTACCTATTATATGATTATGCCAGGAACCGGACTTGAACCGGTGACACGAGGATTTTCAGTCCTCTGCTCTACCAACTGAGCTATCCCGGCTGGGGCTTTTGTGAGCCACGATTAATCAATTTAGCAAACATCAAAGAATATAGCAAGGGTTGGGAGAAAAATATTTATGCAGCTTTCAATCTCAACTTAAACCAGATGAATACGGCTACAAATAGTAGAAACTGGACAAGAACAATACTTGGGCCAGAAGCAAGGTTGAAGATACCTGACACAAGGATGCCAGCAATGCTGCTGATGGAACCAACTATCACCGACATAACTAGAAAGCGGCTAAAGTGGTGACTCATCAGTTTGGCAGTAGAGGCGGGAATAACCAAAAAGGCGTTTACCAATAAAACGCCAACAGCTTTAATCGCTACAGCAACGGCGAGTGAAAGCAAGACGACAAAAGCGTAGCGGTACAATTGGACAGGAATACCTTGAACCTGTGCTACATCGGGGTTAAGGGTCAACAAAATTTGCTGGCGCAGGGTTGACAGTAAAAATATGCTGCCTCCCACAAGTACTAGCAGCGTCAAAATCAAGTCTGTGGCATCGATCGCTAGAATATCCCCAAACAACACAGCCATCAAATTGCCACGATATCCTTTAATGAGGCTCGTGAGAATTAAACCGATCGCTAATGCCCCAGATAGCACTATGCTAAGTATGCTATCGCTAGCTAAGTCGGTTTTGTCGATGAAGTAGAGGACAATAACACCAAAAACTAAGGTAAAAGGTAACAGCATCCAAGTAGGATTTACCTGTAGCAGCACGCCTAACGCCACACCTACTAATGCTGCATGACCAACCGCGTGGCTAAAAAAGGACAACTGGCGCAAGGTGACAAAACTACCCAACATCCCGCCAAGTATTCCCATCAAGGCAGCACCGACGATCGCACGCTGTATAGAGGGAAGTTGTAATAACTCTAGTAAGTCACTACTACTGGCGATCGCAAGCCTTGTTATCTGATAATCATTGAAGAAATTCATACTTATGGACTTTAATGTTGGTGCTGGTAGCGACTGAAACCTGGGCCGTATGTTGCTAACAGGTTTTGCGGTGAAAGGGCAATTTCCGGCTTACCAGTACAAACAATGCTTTGGTTCAGGCAAAGCACGCGATCGCAATGGCGATTTACCATATCAATATCGTGAGAAACTTGCAATACCGTCCAACCCTCTTCCCGCTTTAATTCATTTAGCAAAGCATAAAAATCTGCTGCACCTTGAACATCAATACCAGCAAAGGCTTCATCTAGTACCAAGAGTTTGCGAGGCATTACCAAACAATAAGCCAATAAAACCCGCTTGAGTTGACCACCGCTAAGAGTACCAATAGCTTGATGCTGTAAATGATAAGCATCAGTTCGCCGTAAAGCTTCTGTTACTGCTGCCGATTTTTCTCGGTCTTGTCTCCACAGCTTGGAGAAAAATGAATTCTTTCTTTTCCCTTCCTTAACCCATCCCAATCCCACTAATTCACTAACAGAAATGGGAAAGCTGCGGTCAAAGATAAAGTTCTGTGGCATATAGCCCAACAGGTGACGCAAATGCCCCAGTCTTGCAATTGGACGACCCAATATTTCAATCGTACCAGCACTTCGAGGTATCAAATCTAAAACCGCTTTTACCAAAGTACTTTTACCAGCACCATTGGGACCAACGATGGCTGTATCTGTTCCTGGCAACAATTCAAAGGAAACATCTCGAACAGCTAGATAGCTGCCTTGATAGACAGTTAATCCTTCTACTTTCAAAATAGCAATGTCATTAATCATTGGTCATTAGTCATGGGTCATTTGTACTGAGCGACTCATGCCGAGCCTGTCCTGAGCGTAGCCTCTCGTAGAGAAGTATTAGTCATTAGTCATTTGCAAACGACAAAAGACAAACCTATTTACAGGCCGTTTCCAGAGTTTGCAAGTTAGCTTTCATAGCCTTAAAGTAATGCTGCGGATTTGTTTCGCCAGTTTCCAGAGAATCCAAAGGACGCAAAGTTAACTTCAAGTCTTTGGAGAGGCTGGTCAGCAGTTTGTTATCTACTCCTGGTTCACTAAATAAGGCTTTAACTTTGTACTTTTTCACGGTATTGACTGCATTTTGCACATCAGTTGGTGAAAGTTGATCTTCGGGGATTTGCACCACAGCAACTTGTTTGAGGTTATAGCGTTTAGCTAAATACGGGAACGCATCATGAAAGGTAATAAAGGTGCAACTGGGATTTTTCTGCAAAGTCTGTTGAAATTCGCTGTTTAAACTTTCTAATTCTTTAATATAAGCTGTAGCATTTGCTTCGTAAGTAGTTTTGTTTGCGGGGTCGGCAGCAATTAATCCATCCCGAATATTAGTTACCTGCTGTTTTGCCAAAACTGGATCTAACCAAACGTGAGGATTACCTTGGGTATGTTCGTGGTCTTTTTCCTCTTGGTCCGTTTTCACAACAGGTGAAATTTCATTTAAGGGTTTAATACCTTTACTAGCAACAATTTCAGTTAATTTGGTATTTTGGGCATTTTTGACAGTATTGTCCAGAAATACCTCCAAACCTAAACCATTTTTTACTAACACATTTGCAGTAGCGATCGCTTTAACATTTTCTGGTGTCGCTTGGTATTCATGTACCTCCGTACCAGGTGGCACTAAAATTTCTACATCTGCCACATTTCCAGCCACTGCCTTAGTAAACAAATATATCGGCAAAAATGTCGTCACTACTTTAGTTTTTCTCAACTGCACCGGTGGAGTAGAGCTAGCTTCCTGTGCTTGCGGCGACTGTTCGGAAGTTGTTCCCTGATTCGGATTCGCTTGGCTACACCCAGTAGCCATTGACAACATTAGCAGAGCAATTATGGGCAAGATGCCGCTTCTTTGTCTGTCTATTCTAAGCTCTCTGCAATTCATGCTCACGGTATTTTCTCCTCAAAACCGATGCTTGCTTTATCTCTGCCACAATTCCTATATTCTAGATTTTATACTATAATAATTCTCATTCTCATTTCTCACACATGATATCATTCTGGGTTTCCTGTGTAATGAGTAACAACAAAACTTTTTCAGATGGTACAACCCTCTGCTATTTAGTTTTCCCTGAATAATTAGGATTTATTGACTTTTATTGTTAAAAAGTTAGCTTATTTCTGATAAGATTGCTGACAAAGATTTTCATGAAATACACGTTTAAAAAACGTGGTTTGGGTGTGAATTGGAGATCGGTGTGAGTATAGAAATGCAAAAATTCTGTAAATATCTGCTAGTTAGTCCAGCAGTCTGTGGTGTAATCCTATTTGTGAATACTGCTGTATTTGCAGGTGAAACTTCTAGCACGTCTGAAATCAATCAACCGCAAGTTTTAGCTAATCCAGACACAAGAGCTACGAACATAGCGCCAGATCAGATAATAGGGCAAGTTACCTCGGTGTCTCAATTTTCCGACGTACAACCTACTGACTGGGCATTCCAAGCATTGCAATCCTTGGTTGAGCGCTATGGCTGTATTGCCGGATACCCAAATAGCACTTATCGTGGTAATCGGGCATTAACGCGATATGAGTTTGCTGCTGGTTTGAATGCTTGTCTTGACCGTGTTAACGAACTTATTGCTACAGCTACCAGCGATTTAGTTAACAAAGAAGATTTAGCCACATTACAAAAGCTGCAAGAAGATTTTTCCGCAGAACTGGCGACACTCCGAGGTCGTGTGGATGCAGTAGAAGCTAAAACTGCTGAATTGGAGGCGAATCAGTTCTCAACCACAACCAAACTGCAAGGACAAGTTGTCGCAGTCGTCAGCGATGTTTTGTCAGGAAATACAGTCAATGGTGCGGAAATTACAGACGAGAATACAACTTTAGGGGTACGGGCACGGATAGAACTTGTGACCAGCTTCACAGGGCGAGATACGCTATTCACCAGAATCCAGGCTAATAATATTCTCAGCCCTAATATTGGTACACCAGAGGGCAACTTATTTTTTGCTGGCGAGGATGGTACTACTAATGCTGCGATAGATGCACTGTTCTACAGATTTCCCTTGGGCGAAAAAACAGAGGTTGTCGCTATTGCTAATGCAGGTGCAGCTGACGACATTACCAGTACTGTTAATCTCTTTGATGGTGATGGTGCTTTTGGTGCCTTGTCTACCTTTGGTACACGCAACCCAATTTATGGCCAAATGGATGGTGCGGGGTTGGGAGTAACGCACGAGTTCAGTGATAAATTGGCACTAAGTCTAGGGTATTTGAGTGGTACAGCGAATGACCCTACGCCCAATAATGGTTTGTTCAATGGTTCTTATGGTGCACTGGCACAGTTGACGATTAAACCAAGCGATCGCATTACTATCGGTTTAACTTACATCAATTCCTATAACCAACCACTACTCACAGGTAGCAATGGCGCAACTCTCGCACCCTTAGATTTAGATGGCGATGGTACGCTAGATTCGCGATTTTCCAGTAATTCTTACGGTGTCCAAGCATCCATTGGCATTACTGATAACATAGTCTTGGGTGGTTGGGCTGGATACACCAACAGCCGTACCTTGACTGGAAATCGTGGAGAGGTTGATATTTGGAACTATGCCGTTACCCTCGGCTTCCCCGATCTCGGTAAAAAAGGAAGTTTGGCCGGTATTATTGCTGGCGTGGAACCTAGATTAACAAGTTCTAGCATCGCCGGATTGGATAGCGATCCTGATACATCCTATCATCTTGAGGCGTTCTACCAGTATCAGCTGAGTGACAATATCGCCATTACCCCAGGAGTCATCTGGTTAACATCCCCAGATCACAACAATAATAATGATGATGTTGTTATTGGTGCACTGAGAACCACATTCAGTTTCTAATTTTTAAAATCTTAAAAGAAGACGCAAATTTTTCTTTTGCGTCTTCTTTTGTATGTGATCTCAAAAATAAAACTCAGCATTCTTGCTGAGTCTGATATCTCAAAACCTTATAGCGAAACTCATGTAGATGCAATAGGTTGTAGCGGTAGAAAAATGAAAATATCTAGTGGATTTAACGCAGATGAAACAGATAAATTGCGGAGATTACTTAAAAATACCCTCTTTTTGGCATTGTCAGTTAGAGCCTTGAAGTTACTAACCTAATAGATGCTCAAAGTTTTTGTAGTGAGTTATCGGATAACCAATGGATGAGCACTTTAAATACAAAAAGACCAGCCTCCCACAGCTGGTCTAGAAAATGTTTTTTTTTGCGTTGTCTTCTCAAGAGAGTTAAAACCCAATTGCGCGTTCCCAAAATGCAACGGGCAACTTTTCTTAACAATATTGTAACAGCCAACACAGATTTTTCCTGAAAATTCATCAAAAAAAGATATGAACAAAGCTTAAAAGCCTCTCTCTATCAGGAGAATTCAGCAGATCGCAGGGTATAGATAATAGAGGTAAGGGAGAAAATTTTACCTTGTCTCCCTTGTCTTGCTTGTGCCTGCGTCAGTCTCAACCGATCAATTTCAACTTGACAAGCTACTGATGCTGGGAGCGATTACTGCATCTGCTGATGTTTCGCCCACGCGGAGGATTTTAGCCCCCAATTGCTGCAACTTCATATCGAGTCGATCGTAGCCGCGATCGAGGTGTTGTAATCCTTGAATCGTGGTTTGTCCTTCTGCCGCCAGTCCTGCTATGACTAGCGCTGCTGATGCTCGTAAATCTGTGCCTAATACTGGTGCGCCAGACAATTTCGGTACTCCCCGAACGAAAGCAGCGTTGCCTTTGACACGAATGTCTGCCCCCAAGCGATTCAACTCTGAGGCATGACGCAAGCGATTTTCAAAGACAGATTCGTTAATCACGCTGTCGCCTTCTGCCAATGTCAGCAAAGCCATGAAAGGCGCTTGCATATCTGTGGGAAACCCTGGATGGTATTGAGTTTCAATATCCGTTGCCTTGAGGGTTTCCGCTGGCAGAATGTGTAAGTATTCAGGCTTTTCCTCAATTATTGTCACTCCAATATCCCGCAGCTTGGCAATGACTGGTACAAGATGTTCTGGAGCTACTGGCGAGAGGGTAAGTTCTGAGCGGGTAATTGCTGCCGCCAACAAAAATGTCCCGGCCTCAATGCGGTCGGGAATAATGCTGTAGTCAACAGAATGCAATTTGGGGACTCCTTCGATAATAATTCTGCTAGTCCCCGCCCCCTTAATCTTCGCTCCCATCGCGTTACAGAAGTTAGCTAAATCAACTACTTCCGGTTCTCTGGCAGCATTTTCGATGATCGTTTCGCCCTCTGCCAGGGTAGCCGCCATCATCAAGTTTTCCGTCGCTCCGACGCTGGCGATGTCTAAGTAAATCTTCGCACCTTTTAATCTCCGGCTGCTGCCAGGGACGTAGGCATTACAAATGCCATGCTCAATCTGCACCTCAGCTCCCATTGCTTGCAGTCCGCGGACATGCAAGTCAACTGGTCTTGCTCCAATAGCACAACCGCCTGGTAAGGGCATCTGCGCTACTCCCAATCTTGCCAGAATGGCTCCAATGGCGAAAAAACTCGCCCTCAACTGGGTAACTAGTTCGTAGGGAGCTTTTGATGTTTTAATCTCGCTAGCGTTGATGTCTAAAATATCGTCTTGTCGTGTTAACTGTACACCCAAAGCTGTTAACACCTGACCCATCCGCTCTACGTCCGCTAATAAGGGGACATTGCGGATACGACAATCACCCGGACACAGCAAGGCTCCAGCCATGATTACCAGTGCTGAATTTTTTGCCCCACTAATTTTCACATGACCCCGCAAAGGATGCCCACCCCAAATTTGCAAGACTGAGGAGTCTGCTTCTGGAGCAATTTTGGCATCTGGTAAGCTGGTAGAAGGATTAATAAGCCTACCTCCAAAAGTAATACGTATTTTATATGTTTGAAGTTGGTTTTGATTCTACAGTAAAGTTTCAAATTGTCCACGTTTTAGGGCAACGTCTTGCATAAAAAAATTGTTTTTTGGGTAAATAATTCGGGCTGAAAGGAACTAATAGCAAGCATTTTGAGCTTTTTAAAAATTTAATAAAAAAGAATGAATAAGTAGTAGCTTTAAGCAAAAATAAATACTCAGTAAAATAACTTAAGTATGCTCTAAAAATCAATGCTGTACTGTTCAGTTAATATTTTGATTCGACCTCTTGCCTGAAAAACTCGTTTCCAGTTAGAGACTTTGTAAGGAGGCGTTATGCTTTTACTTGACAAAGGTAAAACATAACGCAATAATAAGAAATTGTCGATAAGCACAAATGCCAGCGGAACTGGCGGAATTGGCAGACGCGCTAGATTCAGGTTCTAGTGCCGCAAGGCTTCCGGGTTCAAGTCCCGGGTTCCGCATATTATTTGAGTTAGGAGTTAAAAGTCAAGAGTTAAAAGTTGAAAGAAAACTAAATTAACTCCTAACTCCTAATTCCTAACTCCTAACTATTTGATGTTGACCAGTTTACAAAATTCTCTAGTCAAGCAAATTCGCAAGCTGCACTCTACCAAGGAGCGGCACAAGCAGCAGTTATTTTTACTGGAAGGGACACATCTGTTAGAGGAAGCTTGTGCGGTGAATTATCCCCTAGAAACAGTGTGTTGTACCCCAGATTGGCAAGCAGCCCACCTTTCACTGTGGTCAGAAGCTTGTAGCCGATGCGATCGCGCCGAAATTGTTAGTAGAGAAGTCTTGGATGCGATCGCTACCACAGTCCAACCGGATGGAGTGGTAGCAACGGCAAAACGAAACAATCGCCAAACTCAACTACCATTTACTGGTTTAGTACTAGCTTTAGAGACGATACAAGATCCCGGCAACCTGGGTACGATGATCCGCACTGCTGCTGCCGCTGGAGCATCGGGGTTGTGGGTAAGTGAAGATAGTGTAGATTTAGACAGCCCCAAAGTTCTCCGTGCTTCCGCAGGGCAATGGTTTCGCCTAGCAACAGCCGTAACCGAAGATTTAAAAGCGACAGTCCAACAAAGTCAGCAGGCAGGAATGCAGGTAGTGGCAACTTTACCCAGTGCAACTTTAACTTATTGGGACGTGGACTGGCGAAAACCCAGCCTGATTTTACTAGGAAATGAAGGTGCTGGATTGTCGGCAGATTTAGCAGCGATCGCAGACAAGCAAGTAAGAATTCCTTTGAGTCCTGGGGTGGAATCCTTAAATGTGGCGATCGCAGCCGCTTTAATGTTGTACGAAGCTCAACGGCAACTAATTTGTCAGTAATGAATTTTAACTTTTTACCCCAATTAGGTTTTTGTTTTTTCTTCGAGATATTGTTCAATATCAGCAACTGCGTCCTCAAGAGCCGCTAAATCAATATCTGTCAAGTCTTGATCGAGTTCGACTTCAGTGAGACTACTAGTATGCAGTTGGGGGATCTCTTCTTCCTCAGTCAAACTTTCTTGTAAGATATCCTCCAGCTGTTCGAGGGATTGTTGAAACACTTGATCAGCGGCACGGCGCTGTTGTGGCTGACTTTGCTCCATAATATTATTTTGAAAATCCTGATTTGCTAGACTTAATTTTGATTTTGGTTCCTACAGATTTAAATTTTGAACTTATAACATCATAGTTGTGTGCTGTATCAACTTTAGCAGTGGTTATCAAGAATATCGATAGCTGTCTCCAATTGTTAGGACTGGAGATTTATTGCTATTGCTACGTTAACCAAATCCTGCTACGGGTAAACTAAATCAAGTTTGGCTAGGTTTAGGTAAGTTTTATAAAACAGGTCTAATACTTAATTTGATAGACTATCTTAAATTTGAAATTATAAAAACTGGTAGCTCAGGGCTGATAACTAACTATGAGTGAAGCCTTATTCTGTATCGAAAATCTGCGAGTTGCCTATCCTGGGCGGAGTGGAGAAGAAGCAAGCTGGGCGGTTGATGATGTATCTTTCACCTTGCAACCAGGTGAAAGAATGGGATTAGTGGGAGAGTCAGGTTGTGGTAAGTCAACTATAGGACGGGCAGTAATGCGTTTACTACCAGCCTCTAGTCGTATTGAGGGACGGGTGACATTTCAAGGACAATCCGTGTTTGACTTGACACCTAACCCATTGCGGAAATTTCGGGGAGAAGCGATCGCGTTAATTTTTCAAGATCCGATGACACGCCTCGATCCGCTGATGACGATTGGTAAGCATTGTATCGAAACCCTCCAAGCGCACTCACCAGAATTATCAACGCGGGAAGCCAAAGAAAAAGCACTTGCTACCTTGGCAAAGGTGAATATTCCAGCCAGCCGCTGGAATCAGTATCCCCATGAGTTTAGCGGTGGAATGCGCCAACGGGTAGCGATCGCCTTAGCTTTACTTCTCAATCCTAAGTTGATTGTTGCGGATGAACCCACCACCAGTTTAGATGTCACCGTTTCCGCGCAGATATTGCAAGAATTAACTCGTCTGTGCGCTGAAGAAAACATGGGATTGTTGCTGATATCTCACGATTTAGCAATGGTGGCTGAGTATTGCGATCGCATTGGCGTGATGTACAACGGCAAGATGGTCGAAATGGGTTCTACAGAAACCGTATTTAGGCAACCTCAACATGAATACACGCGATCGCTCTTAAAAGCAGCTTTACACATTCAAGCAGTAAATGATGGTGGAGAATTGATAATTGCCAATGACGGAGAAAAGCAATTACCGATTATTAATGAGCAATCTCCAATTTTGAGTGTTACAGAACTCAAGCAACACTACACCATAGAACCTAACTTTATCGAACGACTGTTTAATACACAAGCGCAGACAATTAAAGCGGTAGACGGGATCAACCTGGATCTTTATTCCGGAGAAATTCTCGGCTTAGTGGGGGAATCAGGTTGTGGTAAAAGTACACTATCACGAACAATCTTGCAACTAATTCGTCCCACTAGTGGCAAAGTTGAGTTTTTAGGACAGGATTTAACTAAACTGTCGCGTCAAGAAATTCGTTCTTCACGGCGACAAATACAAATGGTTTTTCAAGACCCTCATGCTTGTCTCAATCCAGCGATGACAGTAGGACAAAGTATCGCTGATCCTTTATTTATCCACAATCTTGCCAATCCTGCCAAGGCAAAAGAACAGGTTTTGTGGATGCTAGAGAAAGTCGGGTTAACACCGCCAGAAGTGTATTATGAGCGTTATCCATCAGATTTGTCTGGTGGACAACAGCAACGAGTTGCGATCGCTCGTGCTTTAATTACTCACCCTAAACTTTTAATCTGTGATGAACCAGTGAGTATGTTAGACGCTAGTGTGCAGTCGCAAGTACTGGATTTGATGTTGCAATTAAAGGAAGAGTTTGAGTTAACTTATTTATTCATCACTCATGACCTTTGGTTAGCAAGATTTTTATGCGATCGTATTGCCGTGATGAATGGCGGTAAAATTGTCGAACTCGGTCTTACAAAAAAGATTTTTGCTAATCCTCAGCACCCTTATACCAAAACCTTATTAGCTGCTGCTCCGTTACTAGCACGCGCTTAACTACATAAAGTTAGAATTTAATAGATATAAACTCCTAAATTCTAACTCTTAACTCTCTTCCCTTCCCTCAAGTAATTTAGTTGCTTCTCCACTCGAACCATATAGTTCAACGAATCTTTTAAACAGCAACGCAGTCTCGTGATTTGAAGTCCTGCTTAAGTTGAATAAACGCCCTATATTTTTCTCAGTTAAAGCTCTTAGATACGGCAAATCTTCAAATAAGGTCAAACAAGAAGCAAAATGCAAGATTATTTGTAATAAAGGCTTTGGCCACTCTAGGTCACTATAAATATCTATAAAGAACTGATGTTCTGAGTCATTTAACGGGAAAGCATGAAATATAACAATTATCCTTTTGTTATTGTAGACTGGAATACTCAGTTCAACAGTGTAGGGAGTATGTAATATCAAATCTACCTCTACAATAGGTTGTCGCCAAAGTCTTAAAGGATTAGCTGGCGAGTCTAATATTGTTTGGAATTTGATTATTCCACCAGTGTTTGTGGGCTGAAAGTGGCTAATTTGAAAAATTTTCAGGTTATTAAGGCTAAAGCTATGAACTGTTTCTAAATGTTTTAAGTTCAATAGATGATAAATTTGGCAAATATAAGGAAACGGTAAAATATACTCCTGACTAATCATGTGGAGCTTTTTTACTTGAAGTTTGTTAGCTTGAGTACGATCAAGATATTCTTGATATTGGCTGGGGTCTAGATCATTGCTGTTGAAGCTTTCGTCAGGCTTTAGATATAGCCAACTAACAAAAAAGAAAGAGGCTGTAAATAGCTGAAATATTTCTATAAGAGATAAATAACCATCAGAAAATGCAGCTATGCTTCTATCGGTTATTCCGAAAAGCCAAGATGGAATACCAAAAAGCCAAATACTACTTTTGATTTGATCTATCAAAAGTGCTATCTCAACAATATTTGGAATACTACTATCTTGCTTTACACTTAATTTATTATTAATTTTAAAACAATTAATAGACATAATGTTTTGATTATAGTTAGTGCATATCAATTTACCCTTAAATTAAGTCTAGATACAAATACATAGTGACAGCCTCTATCTTTAGCTATATCTAATGCAACTTGTACTGATTAATACAAATTTAAAATTATTTAATTATAAATATGGCTACAAAATACAATTCTTTGTTATATAAAAACCTAATTTGTATGTTTATTCAGTCCTAATAAAATGATTCAAAAGTCTTGCTCTCAAGGGGTTTCAGATTTTATTCCCTGATGTAAAACTTAAAATCAAAACTTTAATAAAAGATTTATGTTTACTGAATTTCAATATTTAAATTATCTTGAATAGACGAAAGTAGTATATAAATATTCAGAAGAAAAAGTTTATTTTTCTAATATGATAAAAACATCTATTTCTCTAGGGTGAATACTGAATAATGCGTTAGGAATAAAGACTTAAAATTTAAATGTAAGCAGTTATAAAGTTTCTCTGTTACGCAAAATACAGTAGGTAGTGTCTTGTAATTTTTCTCTAGTTATAGCAATCGTGGTGTCTTTCGTAGTGGCGCATCGCCTACTTGCTAGTAGGGTTAGCCATTATCTTATGTAAGGCAAGAGGCCCCTACCTGGCAAAGTATCTGTGACAATTACGATAGAAGCCGTAGAATTGCTAGTGTTAACACTGTATTATTTTTGAATATTTTCTGAAGATTTATTCCGAGACGGTAGCAATGACTATTCGCCATGCGACAGAAACTGACTTGCCTGCAATTGTGGCAATTTACAATGCTGCAATTCCTAGCCGCATGGCAACCGCTGACTTAGAACCAGTATCCGTGGAAAGTCGCCTTGCTTGGTTTAAGGGGCGATCGCCTTCACAACGCCCACTTTGGGTAATCGAAGTAGAGGGAGTAATTGCTGGATGGCTTAGTTTCCAATCCTTTTATGGGCGACCTGCCTATAGCACGACTGCCGAAATTAGTATTTATATAGCCCCTAGCTTTCATCGGTGTGGTTTGGGACGGCAACTTTTAACACAAGCAATTAGCGAAAGTCCTAATTTGGGTTTAAAGACCCTACTCTGCTTCATTTTTGCCCACAATCAACCCAGTCTAAAACTCTTTGAAACATTTGGTTTTCAACGCTGGGGACATTTGCCTAAAATTGCCGAACTTGACAGCGTTGAACAAGATTTAGTCATCATGGGGCTGCGAATTAGTAAAACTGTTGTTTAATGAGAACATCCTAAATGTGCAAAATTGGGATGTTCCTGTGTAGTCATTTGGTTTTAATCTACTGCTACAAATAAACAAAGCTTGTGCGATCGCACTATTTTTATCCTGATAAAAAATTACGTGTAAATAACTTAGCAACATATAGGATGGTAAATCTTGCGTAGGTGTTGTCCCTTGGCGTCAGGGAGCCATTGCTATTTTCTGAGACTTCTAAATTAAATTCGGTCACAATTACTCTGGATTAATTCCCCCGTCTTGTAGAGGAGCACGGAGAGCTTCTAATTGGGTTTGGGCTTGTTTGGCTCTCTCGCATTCTTGTTCAACTGCGGCTTCGGCTTGCTCTGCTCGTTGTCTTTCTTGCTGTCGTTGTTGGTCTAATTCCAAAATGGTCAAAAAGCGATCGCCCGAATGCATAACTAGCAACTTGGGTTACATCATGTTCCCAAGGAAGACATTGTTTTAGGCTAGAGTGGTAAAACTTGCTAGAGGAGATTTTTCATGATTGAAATAGGCGCAAATAGGTAAACCAAAATTTTCAATAATAACGAATTTACTACGTTTAAGTTTTTGCTCTAGTTAGTTTTGCCACGCTAGGTTTTAGGCTTGATCGTTCAAAAATGCGACATTACACCGACTTTGCAGTACGATGATTCACCTCATTATATTTAAAGTACAATCCTCATACTCAAATCCAACCACTTCGACTGAGTAATTGGCGCACTGCTAGAAATATGGTCAACACCCGTTTCCGCCACGCCGCGAATCGTTTCCAAAGTCACATTCCCCGAAGCTTCAATTTTCACCCGGCTATCCTGCTGGCGAATCAACTGCACTGCCTGACGCATCATATCTAAAGGCATATTGTCCAACATAATAATGTCAGCCTTGTGCTTCAAAGCTTCTTTCACCTGCTCTAAACTTTCCGTCTCTACCTCTATAGTCAAGGGATAAGGAATCTGAGAACGAATACGCGTAACAGCTTCTCCAATTCCCCCAGCAGCCGCAATGTGATTATCCTTAATCATCACCGCATCATCCAAGCCCATACGATGATTAATCGCCCCACCCAATGCAGTCGCGTACTTTTCCAACAGTCTCAGCCCTGGTGTAGTTTTACGCGTATCCACCAACTGAGCAGGTAAATCAGCAATTTTCTCTACATATATATTAGTCAGCGTCGCAATCCCGCTCAACCGCATAGCCAAGTTGAGCGCAACCCGTTCCCCCATCAACAGCGCATCCAGCGAACCATGAATTTCAGCTATGACCTGTCCCGGCTCACACCATGCACCTTCAGCCACAACCGTCACAAAACTGACTTTTTCATTCAAAATCTGAAATACTCTAGCTGCAACTGGTAAGCCAGTAATTATTCCTGAAGCTTTAGCTATCCATTTAGCAGAGCCTAGCGTCGCATTTTCTACTAGGAGCGCATTTGTTGTGCGATCGCCCCTGCCAATATCCTCCATCAACCAGCCACGCAGCAGTGAATCTAAAACCAGCCAGGGCGGCAAAACACCAGAATTCCTCACGACTTTAACTGTTTCCTTAGTGACTTTCAGGAATACTATAGCCTAAAACCCTTACTCTCTAAAGCTTTGATGAAAATCGAAAAACAATCCAAAATAATTTTGGAAAAATAGTTGACACATGAAGGTAGGTTCGCTATATTGAATAAGTGCCTGAAGCGGAGCGCGAAAGAGCGACGCCAGAAGAAACACCGAACCTTGAAAATATTATAGTTTGAAAGCCATTATACAACAAGTGGCCTGCGTCAAGCAAATAAAGATAACTAAGCTGAAGTTAAAAAAGAGCAGCTAATGAGCTAAAAAGCTTTCCAGTTCAAAACGGAGAGTTTGATCCTGGCTCAGGATGAACGCTGGCGGTATGCTTAACACATGCAAGTCGAACGGTGTCTTCGGACACAGTGGCGGACGGGTGAGTAACGCGTGAGAATCTGCCTTCAGGTCTGGGACAACCACTGGAAACGGTGGCTAATACCGGATGTGCCGCAAGGTGAAAGGTTAACTGCCTGAAGATGAGCTCGCGTCTGATTAGCTAGTAGGTAGTGTAATGGACTACCTAGGCGACGATCAGTAGCTGGTCTGAGAGGACGATCAGCCACACTGGGACTGAGACACGGCCCAGACTCCTACGGGAGGCAGCAGTGGGGAATTTTCCGCAATGGGCGAAAGCCTGACGGAGCAATACCGCGTGAGGGAGGAAGGCTCTTGGGTCGTAAACCTCTTTTCTCAGGGAAGAACAAAATGACGGTACCTGAGGAATAAGCATCGGCTAACTCCGTGCCAGCAGCCGCGGTAATACGGAGGATGCAAGCGTTATCCGGAATGATTGGGCGTAAAGCGTCCGCAGGTGGCTATGTAAGTCTGCTGTTAAAGAGTCTAGCTCAACTAGATAAGAGCAGTGGAAACTACATGGCTAGAGTGCGTTCGGGGCAGAGGGAATTCCTGGTGTAGCGGTGAAATGCGTAGAGATCAGGAAGAACACCGGTGGCGAAGGCGCTCTGCTAGGCCGCAACTGACACTGAGGGACGAAAGCTAGGGGAGCGAATGGGATTAGATACCCCAGTAGTCCTAGCCGTAAACGATGGATACTAGGCGTGGCTTGTATCGACCCGAGCCGTGCCGTAGCTAACGCGTTAAGTATCCCGCCTGGGGAGTACGCCGGCAACGGTGAAACTCAAAGGAATTGACGGGGGCCCGCACAAGCGGTGGAGTATGTGGTTTAATTCGATGCAACGCGAAGAACCTTACCAAGGCTTGACATGTCGCGAATCTTGATGAAAGTCGAGAGTGCCTTCGGGAGCGCGAACACAGGTGGTGCATGGCTGTCGTCAGCTCGTGTCGTGAGATGTTGGGTTAAGTCCCGCAACGAGCGCAACCCTCGTTTTTAGTTGCCAGCATTAAGTTGGGCACTCTAGAGAGACTGCCGGTGACAAACCGGAGGAAGGTGGGGATGACGTCAAGTCAGCATGCCCCTTACGCCTTGGGCTACACACGTACTACAATGCTCCGGACAGAGGGCAGCAAGCCAGCGATGGCAAGCAAATCCCGTAAACCGGAGCTCAGTTCAGATCGCAGGCTGCAACTCGCCTGCGTGAAGGAGGAATCGCTAGTAATTGCAGGTCAGCATACTGCAGTGAATTCGTTCCCGGGCCTTGTACACACCGCCCGTCACACCATGGAAGCTGGTAGTGCCCGAAGTCATTACTCCAACCATTCGTGGAGGAGGATGCCTAAGGCAGGACTGGTGACTGGGGTGAAGTCGTAACAAGGTAGCCGTACCGGAAGGTGTGGCTGGATCACCTCCTTTTTAGGGAGACCTACACCCCTCAGAAATCGAAA